>CANGXM010000008.1 GCA_947457845.1 Rhodospirillales bacterium
CGCTGTACCGGCGCCGCGCCTCGCGGCCCGTGATCACTTCAATACGCTGTGTAGCCATGGGGACTGCCATAGGGATAGCCAATGGGACAGCCCATTGACTCCCACCCGGCGACCCAGCCTCACAAGGCGGTGCTCACCGGAGCCGTACCTTGCCACTAACGCCCTTGCCTCCGTAGTTGGTTGCCGCCCGCAAGTGGCAAGGCGCGCGCAGAGGCTTGGCGCGCTGCCACACAAGTGGATTGACACATCGCCTTGCCACATGCATGATCGCGGCATGGAACACCCCCTCCTAAAGCTTGCCTTGGCCGAAGAAGCCGACCTCGACCGCCAACAGGCTGAGATCGACCGTCGCCGTGCGGCGGTGCGCCAAGTCATACAAGCGTATGGCGGTGGGGCGACACAGTTTAAGTCCAAAGGCATTCCCCCTATTGCATCAGCCCTGTCCGTAGCTCTGTCTTCCGATGGTGCCAACCAAGTGCCGAGGAGATCGGCGACGTCGCCCCAGCGATCCCCCAAGACAGAGCGCGTCCTTGCAGTGGTGACCGCAGCGATGAATGAAGCGGACGGTCGGCCGATTCCGCTTCAGGTTCTACTCGCACGGACGCTGGAGAGCGGGATCGATGTAGGTGGCAAGAAGCCAGCGAGCACGCTGTCCGCAATGCTGTCAAACGCTGGCGATTTTGTGTCGGTTCGTGGCGAGGGCTGGCGCATTCGCCGCTCTGACGAACCGTCCGAGCCGAACGAACGGATTCCGGCCGGTCCACTGTGGCATGTGCCGGCAAGGGAAGAGGCGCCAACCGCGGAGAACCGCAGTGGCGCCTCGAACCCGGGCGCTACCGAGTCTCGCACACTCGGTAGCGTCCTAGATTAACCACCTAACCCTACGCAGGGAGAAAGGTAGGAAACCTATGTGGCAAGCCGTCTTGTTAGAGATGTAGGGCTAGAGCGCTGGTACACCGCCAACTCTGGCTCGGTCATCCGTGGCGAGCAATGCTCGCCACGGATGCTTCATGAAGCTACGCCGTTTCACCGAATCCGTCAACGGAATCAGTGTTCTCGACCTATCCTGATCGGTGTCCTGATCGGTGACAGTGTAAAGTTTAGGCTGGGAAACCGGTGACGGAAACCGGTGACAGTGTCCAATTTCTATATCAACACGTGGGAAACCGGTGACAGCCTCCCCTTTTCGGTCGCTTGGCGAATGCAGCGGCGGCAGCCGCCCGTTGCCACAGGCGTCACGGTCGCCGATACCGACCAGGGACTTGGGGGGACCACGGTCCGCCGCCCCGTCCGGCAGCAGCACTCGGTGGCTTCGGAAAACGTCATCACTTCTCCACGGTCCGATGACCGCAGGGGCATCATGTTCGACGCGACGGCGAGCATGATCGCGGTCCGATCAGCCAACCTGCTCTTCGAGACGGATGCGCCGGAGCACCGAGAACCCTTCGTCCGCGGTGGAAACGCAGCGGAACTGGAGACCGAACGTCGTCTCGGACAGATCGAATTCGATCGACACCTCCGACCGGTCCGCGAACACCTCCACGGCGGCGAGCGTCCCGGGCGTGGTCTCGCCGATGACGTCGCAGATCGCCACCGGACCGGTCCCGCACCCGGGCGTGCGGAACCGCCATGTCACGCGGTGGCGTCCGCGCTTCAGCGGCATGTACGGCCCGTAGAAGACCACCCCGCCCTGCCCCGGCACCGAGACCACCCAATCGCCCTCGGCCGTCGTCTCGATCGGACGATCGGGGGAAACGACGAGACGCTGGACGCGCTCCGGCCAATGGTCACGGAACAGGTCGGCCATGAGGGTCCGGACCGCGTCGGCATCGGGCGGCCGGTCGGTCCGGACGGCCTCGATCCACCAGATGAACGCGTCATCGGGCCGGTCGCGCGCGCACAGCAGGCGTTCGGTCACCGACCAGCCCTCGCAGGGCCGATCGGGATCGAACGGCAGCACGGCCCCGTCCCGCGCGTCGCGGCAGAGCCACAGGCCGCGCACGGCCGTCACGTCGAAGCCCCCCAGGGTGAACAGCCGGACCGCCTCCTCCGGCGTCAGCTCGATCGTGTGCTGGGGATGGCTCCAGTTCTGCGCGGTGGTGACGAGACGGTTGGGGCTGTCCACGACGACGTGGCCGCCCGGCCGGAGCACGCGCGCCGCCTCGAGCACGAAACCCGCCACCTCCTCGGGCCAGAGATGCTCCAGATTCTGGCCGGAGAAGACGAGATCGCAGGACGACGACGCGACGCCGACATGTCGGACGCCGTGTTCGCGATCCACGTCACGTTGTCCGGCAGGTCGTCGGGCTTCGGAGAGTAGAACTCGATCCCGAGATGTTCCGGAACGCGGCCGTAGGTCCGCTCGATCCACTCGAAGTACCAGGTTCCGGCGCATCCGGCGCTCAACATCCGGCGCGCGCCGGGAGGCATCTGCCGCAGCAGCGCGCCCCGCGCTTCGTGCAGGAGGACGTTCACGTCGTGCGCCGGCGGACCGGGTGCCGGAACGGGGCCCGGATCCGGCTCCGGGACCGCGCCCGGCGACGCGGCCGCGTCGAGGGTCACGACGACATGCCGCAGCCGACGCCGCAGCCGCGGAAACGGCGTGACGGCGATGCGGACCGCGCGTCGGGCCGGACCGCTGCGGACGAGGCCCCGGACGACCGCGACCAGGATGGACCGTCCCCGCCGGTGTGCCGCCACGGTGAATCCGGAAAGGCCCATGGAACGCCCGCCCATCGTCGTTTCAGTCGGCTCAGGACCGTGCGTCGCCGGCCACCCCGGGACGGCAACCCAGGAGTGTGAGCGCGACGTCGGCACGGACGTCAAGCGTTTCGACCGAGGCCCGCCACGGGGCCGCGCCCGGCCGCGGACGGCTCCCGCGACGTCGGCAGACGGACCGCACGCCCCGGGAACCGGTGCCGGCGTCCCGCCTCTCAGGGCATCGGGGCCGACGCTCCCCGCCCCGGCCGCCCCGGCCGCCTCGCGGCCAGTGTCCGTCCCGTCCGCGCTTCCAGCTCCTCGATGAACGCCGCGTCGCCCACCGGGCGGCCCACCGTCTCCGCCCGGCGCAGCGTGTCGTCGGCGGGGGCGTCGAGGGCGCCGTCGAGGAGCGCGGCGACGTCCCCCACCCGGTCCAGCACCGGCGAAACCGTCGCCAGCCCGTCGTCGGCGCCGGACAGGTGCGCCCGCGCGCTCGACCAGCGCCAGTCCTCGGCCCGGTCCACCAGCCGCGCCCGCACGGGGTTGAGCGAGACGTAGCGCACGGCTGCGATCAGGTGCGCCTCGTCCATCGCCACCGACCCGAACCGCCCCTGCCACAGGTGCCCGGTCCAGCCGTTGCGGCGGTTGACGTGCAGCGTGTAGCGCCGGTGCGCCTCGGCCAGCACGGCGCGCAGGCCGTCCGCGTGCGAGGGCACGAGCACGAGGTGGACGTGGTTGGGCATCAGGCAATAGGCCCAGACTTCGGTGCCCGCCCGCCGCGCAGCGGCCGCGACCAGATCGCGGTAGAGGGCGTAGTCGGCGTCGGAGAAGAAGGTGCGCTCCGCGCGGTTGCCACGCTGGGTCACGTGATGGGGAATGCCGGGGACGACGAGGCGGGCGAGGCGGGCCATGGGGCGTCGGATGTGATGGGGGGACGATCGTGACAGCGAATCAGTACACTGTCACCGTTTTTCCTCCTCCCACCCGATCGCGTGGCGAAGGAACCGGTAGCCGAGCGCGGTGAAGGCCGCCCGCTCGCGGTTGTCCTTGCCGTAGCCGTGCCCGCCCGCCTCGGGCTCGTGATAGTGGGCCTCGTGGCCGAGGTCCTGGAGCTTGGCGGCCATCTTGCGGGCGTGGCCGGGGTGGACGCGGTCGTCGCGCCGGGTCGTGGCGATGAGGATCGGCGGATAGCGCCGCCCGGCCTCGGCCAGGTGATAGGCCGAGTAGGTCTTGAGCCACTCCCAATCCTCGGGCCTGTCCGGGTCGCCGTACTCGGCCATCCAGCTCGCCCCGGCGAGGAGCTTCGTGTAGCGGCGCATGTCGATCAGCGGGATCGTGCAGAAGAGCGCGCCGAACCGGTCCGGGTGCCGGACCAGCATGTTCGAGATCAGGATCCCGCCGTTCGACCCGCCCTCGGCCGCGATGCGCCCCGGCCGGGTGATGCCGCGCGCGACGAGGTCGGCGGCGACGGCCGCGAAATCCTCGTGCGACAGGAACTTGCCCGCGTTGCGCCCGGCCTCGTGCCAGGGAATGCCGAACTCGCCCCCGCCGCGGATGTTGGCGACGACCGTGGTGCCGCCGCGCTCCAGCCAGAGCTTGCCGATCGCGGTCCGGTAGACGGGCAGCTCCGACACCCGGAACCCGCCATAGCCATACATGTGGACGGGCGCGTCCCCCGTCTCGCCGGGCGGGCCGACCTGCACGTAGGGGATGCGCGTCCCGTCGACCGAGGTCGCCTCGTGCCGGGTCACCGTCAGGCCGCCCGCGTCGAAGGCGGCCGGGGCGCGGCGGAGCACCATAGGCGCGCCGCCGGGCGGCAGGCGCCAGAGGGTGGGCGGCGTCAGCGGGTCCTGCGCGTCGGCGAGAAGCTCGCCCGTCGCCTCCGACGGCTCGGTATCGAACGACCAGACGGTCACCGTGCCGATCGACGGAAGGCCGCCCACCGTCTCCCGCCCCCAACCATCGTCGGACGGCGTCAGCACAAGGGTGACGGGCGCCAGATCGTCGAGGATGGAGAGGACGAGGCGGCCGCCCGACCAGAAGGAATAGCGCAGCGCCCGGCGCGGGCCCGGCTCGAACAGCGTCTCGAACCGCCGCTCGCCGGCGAGGAAGGCCGACAGGCGGCAGGCGACCAGCACGTCCGCCCCCACGATCGTCCCGCCGACGGTCCAGGGCACGCGCGGCTTGATGGTGAGCCAGTCGCCGTGGATGTCGGTCTCGGCGTCGGTCGGCACGTCGATCCGCACCTTCGGCCCCGTCGCGTCGCCCAGCCACTCGATCACGTCGTAGAAGCCGATGCGGTCGACGAACCAGAGCCGCGGCGGCGAGACCGAGCGGTCGACGCCGGCGCCGGCCGCCATCCGGTCCTCGGGCACCGCGAAGATCACGGGCGCGTCCGCCGGGCCGGTCCCGCGCCGCCAGAGGCGGACGGTGCGGGCATAGCCCGACGTCGTCGCCCCGCCGAGCGCGGAGGACAGGACGAGGGTGTCGCGGTCGAGCCAGGCGACGCCGCCCTTGGCCTCGGGCGCTTCGAAGCCGCCGGGCACGAAGGTGCGGGTCGTCAGGTCGAACTCCCGCAGGACGACGGCGTCGGCCCCGCCGCGCGAGAGCGAGAGGATGGCCCGGTCGTGGGTTCCGGGGATCGTGGCCGCCCCCTTCCAGATCCAGTCCTCGCCCTCCCCCTTCGCCAGCGCGTCGAGGTCGAGCAGCACGTCCCAGCGCGGCGGGTCGGCGGCGAAGCCGGCCTCGTCGGTGCGCCGCCACAGGCCGCGCGGGTTCGCCGCGTCCTGCCAGAAATTGTAGAGGAGGCCCGCCCGGCGACCGACGTAGGGGATGCGGTCCGGCCGGTCGAGAAGGGCCGTGAGCGCGTCGCGGTCGGCCTCGAAACGCGCGTCGGCGAAGCGGGCCAGCGTGCGCGCGTTCTGGTCGCGCACCCAGGCCACCGCCCGCTCCCCCTCGATCGCCTCCAACCAGAGGCGGGGATCGTCGTCCGGCGCGTCGACGGTCGGGCGGATGTCCATGGGGGCGTCCTTCACATGCGGAACACGCCGAAGCGCGTAGGCTCGACCGGGGCGTTGAGGGCGGCGGAGAGCGAGAGGCCGATCACCGTGCGGCTGTCGGCGGGGTCGATCACCCCGTCGTCCCACAGGCGCGCGGAGGCGTAGAAGGGGTGGCCCTGGGTCTCGTACTGCGCGCGGATCGGGGCCTTGAAGGCCTCCTCCGCCTCGGGATCCCAGGTGCCGCCCTTCGCCTCGATCCCGTCGCGGCGCACGGTGGCGAGAACGCTCGCCGCCTGCTCGCCGCCCATGACCGAGATGCGCGCGTTCGGCCACATCCACAGGAAGCGGGGCGAATAGGCCCGGCCGCACATGCCGTAGTTGCCGGCGCCGAAGCTGCCGCCGACGATCATGGTGATCTTCGGCACCGCGGCGCAGGCCACCGCCGTGACCATCTTGGCCCCGTCCTTGGCGATGCCGCCCGCCTCGTACTTCCGCCCCACCATGAAGCCGGTGATGTTCTGCAAGAACAGCAGCGGGATGCGCCGCTGGGCGCACAGCTCCACGAAGTGCGCGCCCTTCAGCGCGCTCTCGGAGAAGAGGATGCCGTTGTTGGCGACGATGCCGACCGGCATGCCCCAGATTTGCGCGAAGCCGGTGACGAGCGTGGTGCCGTAGGCAGCCTTGAACTCGTCGAATTCGCTGCCGTCGACCAGGCGCGCGATCAGTTCCCGCACGTCCCAGGGCTTGCGCGGGTCGGCGGGGACGAGGCCGTGGATCTCCGAGGCGTCGAACAGCGGCCCGACGGGCGGGCGGAGCGGGACGTCCGGCCGCTTGTCGTGGTTGAGGGTGGCGACGATGCGGCGCGCGATCGCCAGCGCGTGGCGGTCGTCGCGGGCGATGTGGTCGGCGACGCCGGAGACGCGGGCGTGCACGTCGGCCCCGCCCAGCTCCTCCGCCGTCACCACCTCGCCGGTCGCCGCCTTCACGAGCGGCGGGCCGCCGAGGAAGATGGTGCCCTGCCCCTTCACGATGACGCTCTCGTCCGACATGGCCGGCACGTAGGCGCCGCCCGCCGTGCAGCTTCCCATGACCAGCGCGATCTGCGGGACGCCGGCCGCCGACAGCTGGGCCTGATTGAAGAAGATGCGGCCGAAATGGTCGCGGTCGGGGAACACCTCGTCCTGGTTGGGCAGGTTGGCGCCGCCGCTGTCGACCAGATAGAGGCAGGGCAGCCGGTTCTGGGCCGAGATCTCCTGCGCGCGCAGGTGCTTCTTCACGGTGAGCGGGAAGTAGGTCCCGCCCTTCACCGTCGCGTCGTTGGCGACGATCACGCATTCCCGGCCCGAGACGCGCCCGATGCCGGTGAGGATGCCGGCCGCCGGCACCGGTTCGTCGTGGACGCCGTGGGCGGCCAGCTGCGACAGCTCCAGGAACGGCGTGCCGGGATCGAGCAGCAGGCGGATCCGGTCGCGCGGCAGGAGCTTGCCGCGGCCGAGGTGCCGCTGCCGCGCCGTTTCGCCGCCGCCCTGCCGGACCGTGGCGGCGAGGTCGCGGAGTGCGGCGACCTGGGCCCCCATGGCGGCGGCGTTGGCGGCGAAGTCCGCGGAACGGACGTCGATCTGGCTTCGCAGGACCGTCATGGGCTCCACCGCGCAAGGGGCGTCGGGCGCGCAGCTTAGCCGCCCGTCGCCGGCCCGTCACCGGCCCGTTCCGCGGCATCCTTCGTTCCCATCGGCATTTCCGGACCCGCGAACCGGTCGGCCGGGCCAGCCCGATCCGCCGCCGGCCACGGCGCCGACCGAGGGAATCCGCGCCCATGGCACGACCGCAACTCTTTGGGGAGAAAATGGACTCGTTGTTGCAACCATGACGTCGACGGGCCACGGACGGACCTCGGATGCCTCATCCGGGCCCCCGCACGTCTTCGACAGGCACGACGACACCCTAGGAGGATCACATGAGCAACTCCGTCAACACGAACTACGGCGCCCTCGTCGCGCTGCAGTCCCTCAACCGCACCAACGCCGATCTCGCGTCGGTCCAGAAGCGCGTGACCACGGGCTATCGGGTCAACGACGCGATCGACGACGGCGCCGCCTTCGCGGTCGCCCAGGGCATCCGCTCGAACATCGGCTCGCTCAACGCCGTCAACCAGCAGCTGAACATCGCACGCGGCACGAACGGCGTCGCGCTCGAGGCGGCGACCAGCATCTCGAACACGCTGATCAAGATGCGCGAGGTGACGACCAAGCTGGCCGACGCCAACCTGTCGAGCGATCAGCGCCGCCAGTACAACGCCGACCTGTCGCGCCTCGTGGGCGAGGTGGGCAACTTCATCGTCAACGCGACGTTCAACGGTTCGAACCTGCTGCAGTCGGCGGCCGCGCCGATCCAGGTCATCGCGAACGTCGCCGGAACGCAGTTCACGCTGACGTCCCAGGATCTGTCGGCGAGCCTGCTCGGAGGCGGCACAAACCTCCTGACGGTCGCCTTCGCGAACGCGGTGGCGGCCGGCGCGGCCCTGTCGGCCAACGGCTCCCAGGCCACGGCCGAAAGCATCGTCAGCACCTTCCTGAACAACCTCGGCGGCGACAGCCGTCGGCTCGTGAACCAGGTGAACTTCAACGCCGCCCTGCTGAAGGCGTCGGAGGAGGCGCTGGGCTTCATCGTCGACGCCGATCTCGCCAAGGAGAGCTCGCGCCTGCAGTCGCTCCAGATCCGCCAGCAGCTGGGCACCCAGACGCTCGGCATCGCGAACCAGAGCCCGCAGACGCTGCTCGGCCTGTTCCGCTGACCCCGGACGGACGGCGGTCGACCACCGGTGGCCGCCGTCCCTCGGACCGAACTCAATCTCAAGTCGAAAATCGCTTGATTGCACAACCGGCCTTCGTTACAACCAAAAGCACCAAGAGCGGGTACACCTGACGGGAAAGGCCGTACGCCATGTCGAACTCCGTGAACACCAACTATGGCGCGCTCGTCGCGCTCCAGTCCCTCAACCGCACCAACGACCAGCTCCTCGGCGTGCAGAAGCGCGTGACCACGGGCTTCCGCGTGAACGACGCGGTCGACGACGGTGCCGCCTTCGCGGTCGCCCAGGGCATCCGCTCGAACATCGGCTCGCTCAACGCCGTCAACCAGCAGCTGAACGTCGCCAAGGGCACCGTCGGCACCGCGCTGGAGGCCGCCACCCAGATCTCGAACACCCTGATCACGATCCGGTCCGCGGCGACCAAGCTGGCCGACGCCAACCTGTCGTCCGACCAGCGCAGCCAGTACAACGCCGACCTGTCGCGCCTCGTGGGCGAAGTGGCGAACTTCATCTCGAACGCGACGTTCAACGGGTCGAACCTGCTGCAATCCTCCGGCAGCGTGATCCAGGTCATCGCCAACGTCACCGGCACGCAGTTCACCCTGACGACGAACGACCTCAGTGCGTCGGTGCGGTCCCTCATGACGGTCGCCTTCGCGAGCGCGGGCGTGGCCGGTTCGGCCCTGTCGGCCAGCGGCACCCTGGCATCGGCCGAAAACATCGTCAGCACCTTCCTCAACAACGTCGGCGGCGACAGCCGTCGCCTCAACAACCAGATCAACTTCAACGCCGCCCTTCTGAAGGCGTCGGAGGAGGCGGTGGGCTACATCGTCGACGCCGATCTGGCGAAGGAGAGCTCGCGTCTCTCCGCCCTGCAGGTCCGCCAGCAGCTCGGCACCCAGACACTCGGCATCGCGAACCAGAGCCCGCAGGTCCTCCTCGGCCTGTTCCGCTGATCGCGCGCATCTTCGACGGTTGGGGAAAGGGGGGCTCCGTCCCCAGCCTCTCGGTTAAGTGTTGTCGGGTTTCAGTGCAATTGGATTGAGCTGGTTCCGCGCGACCGCCCGCACTCGCTCTGGGGTCATATTCGTCCAGCCCGCGAGATGGAAACGCGTTACCGCGTCTCTGATAGCGATGAATCGTGAAGGGTCTGCCGCAGCTAAATCGAGAGACGCATCCTCCTGCACAATGCGAGCGATTTCTTCGAGCAGCTCCCAGTCTCCGGACTTGGCGACGGAAGCCGTCTTTCCTCTGATCAGCGCGTCGAGGGCCTCGACCCTTAGTGTCCGTATAGATCGATCCATGCATCGCTCCAGCGTCAACCTTAGATGCTCGGAAGTTTTTATATGAAGATCGAGTTTAGAGTTTCAGCCATTCTTCTCTCGCTGTCGAACCTTGCATCAACACGAACCCGAGAGGCTGGGGCTCCGTCCCCCCTTTTCTCGTTTCGGGACCCGTCTGCACCCGGTTCGCGGCAAGATCGCAGCGCAGCAGGGTTGCAAGGGTTCCGGCCGCCTTGTTCCGTCGTCGGCACGCCGCTATCTTGCGGCTCCTTTCGTGATCGACGATTGAAACGCCATGTCCGCGCCCCGCACCCTCTTCGACAAGATCTGGGACAACCATCTCGTCCATCGCCAGGACGACGGCACCGTCGTCCTCTACATCGATCGTCACCTGGTCCACGAGGTGACCAGCCCGCAGGCCTTCGAGGGGCTGCGTGTCGCCGGGCGCAAGGTGCGCCGGCCGGAGATGACGCTGGCGGTCGCCGACCACAACGTGCCGACCACCGACCGCTCCCAGGGCATCGCCGACGAGGAGAGCCGGATCCAGGTCGACACGCTGGCGGCGAACGCCAAGGACTTCGGGGTCACCTACTTCGGGATGGACGACGTCCGCCAGGGCATCGTCCACGTGATCGGACCGGAGCAGGGCTTCACCATGCCGGGCATGACCATCGTCTGCGGCGACAGCCACACCTCCACGCACGGCGCGTTCGGCGCACTCGCCTTCGGCATCGGCACGTCCGAGGTGGAGCACGTGCTGGCCACCCAGACGCTGATCCAGCGCCCGGCCAGGAACATGCTGATCCGCGTCGAGGGCGACCTGCCGCTGGGCGTGACGGCGAAGGACATCGTGCTGGCGATCATCGGCCGCATCGGCACCGCCGGCGGCACCGGGCACGTGATCGAATACGCCGGCAGCGCCATCCGCGCGCTGTCGATGGAAGGCCGGATGACCGTCTGCAACATGACGATCGAGGCGGGCGCGCGGGCCGGCCTGATCGCGCCGGACGACGTCACCTTCGCATATCTGCAGGGCCGGCCGATGGCGCCCAAGGGTGCGGCGTGGGAGGCGGCGGTCGCCGCCTGGCGCGCCCTGCCCAGCGATCCGGGCGCGCGCTACGACACCGAAGTGGTGCTGAACGCCGCCGACATCGTGCCGCAGGTGACCTGGGGCACCAGCCCGCAGGACGTGATGCCCATCACCGGCCACGTCCCGGACCCGGCCGACGAGGCCGACGAGGGTCGGCGGCAGGCGATGGAGCGGTCGCTCGCCTACATGGGCCTCGCGCCCGGCACCCCGCTCGCGGCGGTGACGATCGACAAGGTCTTCATCGGCTCCTGCACCAACTCGCGCATCGAGGACCTTCGGGCCGCCGCCGCCGTGGTGCGCGGCAAGAAGGTCGCCGACGGCGTGCGGGCGCTGGTCGTCCCCGGCTCCGGCCTCGTGAAGCACCAGGCCGAGGAGGAGGGCCTCGACCGGATCTTCGTCGAGGCCGGGTTCGAGTGGCGGGAGCCGGGCTGCTCCATGTGCCTCGCCATGAACGCCGACAAGCTCGAGCCGGGCGAGCGCTGCGCCTCCACGTCCAACCGCAATTTCGAGGGCCGGCAAGGCCGCGGCGGCCGCACCCATCTGGTGAGCCCGGCGATGGCCGCCGCCGCCGCGGTGACCGGACGGCTGACGGACGTCCGCGGCTTCGCCTGAGGGCGGGCGGAATGTCCGTCGCGGGGCTCTCGGTCGGATCGGCCACCTTCGAGGCGGTGTTCCCGGTCCGCCGCGCCGTGCTGCGGCCGACCCTGCCGCCGGCGGAGTCGCGCTACGCGGGCGACGACCATCCCGCGGTCGCCTACGTCGCCGGCTGGCTCGACGGGCACATCGTCAGCGTCGCGACCGTGTTCCCCGAGCCCTGCCCCTGGCGGACCGGCGCGGTCGACGCCGACCGCCACTGGCGGCTCAGGGGCATGGCGACGCTGGACGGGCACAAGGGCCGCGGCGTCGGTGCCGCCGTGCTCCGGGCGGCGATCGACCGGGCCGTCGCGGGCGGTGCCGCGTTGATGTGGTTCGAGGCGCGCGAGGACGCCGTGCCCTTCTACCTGCGCCACGGGTTCCGGCCCGAGGGCGAGCCCTGGACCCTGCCCGTCACGGGGGTGCAGCGGCACATGTGGGCGGAACTGCCCTGAGCCGCGGCCCGACCGGCCGCTTCCCCATTGCGGGCCCCGGGCCCGCGCGCCAATGTGGCGGCCCGCGCGGCCGCCGGAGACGTCGAGGAGAGGACCCCATGCAGCGCTTCACCCAGATGACCGGGGTCGCCGCACCCTTGCCGATGATCAACGTCGACACCGACATGATCATCCCCAAGCAGCACCTGAAGACGATCAAGCGCACGGGCCTGGGCAAGGTCCTGTTCGAGGAGATGCGCTTCACGCCGGACGGGCGGGAGATCCCCGAGTTCGTGCTGAACCGCCCGGCCTACCGCAAGGCGTCGGCGCTGGTGTCGGGCGAGAACTTCGGCTGCGGCTCGTCGCGCGAGCACGCGCCCTGGGCGCTGATGGACTTCGGCATCCGCTGCGTCATCGCGCCGAGCTTCGCGGACATCTTCTACAACAACTGCTTCAAGAACGGCATCCTTCCGATCACCCTCCCGAAGGAGACGGTGGCGCTCCTGATGAAGGACGCGGAGAACGGCGCCAACGCCACCTTCACCGTCGACCTCGATGCGCAGACGATCACCCGGCCCGACGGTCAGGCGATCCGGTTCGAGATCGACGCCTTCCGCAAGCATTGCCTGATGAACGGCCTCGACGACATCGCCCTGACGATGCAGAAGGCCCCCGACATCGAGAGCTACGAGACCAAGCGCCGCGTCGACCAGCCCTGGCTGGCCCCGGCGCGCTGACCGAGCGGACCAGGAACAAAGGGAGAGGCCGGATGGCCGCGAACAAGAAACTGCTGATGCTTCCCGGCGACGGCATCGGTCCCGAGGTGCTGCGGCAGGTCCGCCGGGTGATCGAGTGGATGGACCGGCGCCGGACCGTCACCTTCGACGTGGAGGAGGGCCTCGTCGGCGGCGCAGCACTCGACGCCCACGGCGTCGCGGTGACGGACGAGACGATCGCCAAGGCGCTCGCCGTGGACGCGGTGCTGTTCGGCGCCGTCGGCGGGCCGAAGTGGGAGGGCAAGGGTTTCGACAAGCGTCCCGAGGCCGGCCTGCTGCGTCTGCGCAAGGACCTCGGCCTGTTCGCGAACCTGCGCCCGGCGACCGTGTTCGCGCCCTTGGCCGACGCCTCGTCGCTGAAGCCGGAACTGGTCCGCGGCCTCGACATCATGATCGTCCGGGAACTCACGGGCGGCGTCTATTTCGGCGAGCCGCGCGGGATCACCGACATCGGCAACGGCGAACGGCGCGGCGTGAACACGCAGGTCTACACGACGTCGGAGATCCGGCGCGTGGCGGCGGTGGCGTTCGAGCTGGCGCGCAAGCGCAAGAACCGGCTCTGCTCGGTCGAAAAGCACAACGTGATGGAGTCGGGGCTCCTCTGGAAGGAGGAGGTCACGGCGCTCCACAAGGAGAGCTTCGCCGACGTCGAGCTCTCCCACATGCTGGCCGACACCTGCGCGATGCAGCTGGTCCGAAACCCCGGCCAGTTCGACGTGATCGTGACCGACAACCTGTTCGGCGACATCCTGTCAGACGAGGCGGCGATGCTCACCGGCTCGCTCGGCATGCTGCCGTCGGCCTCGCTGGGCGCGGTCGATGCGTCCGGGCGGCGCAAGGCGCTCTACGAGCCGATCCACGGCTCGGCGCCGGACATCGCCGGGCGCGATCTCGCCAACCCGATCGCGATGCTGCTCAGCTTCGCGATGTGCCTGCGCTACTCCTTCGACATGCAGGAGGATGCCGCGCTGGTCGAGAAGGCGGTGGAGGCGGTGCTCGCCGGCGGCATGCGCACGGCCGACATCATGCAGCCCGGGATGGCCAAGGTCTCGACCTCGGTCATGGGCGACAGCATCCTGCGGGCACTCGACAAGCTGGCGGCGTGACGGTCGGATCCCGCGCCGCTCGCGCGGCGCGGGATCCGACGATCGCTTGAGGCCGGCGCCGATCGGCAGGTCGAAGCGACCCCCACCCTCACGCAAAGGGCGCGGCGGACGCGGCCCAGGCCCGCTCGATCAGGCGATCGGATTCCGCATCGGTGAGGCCGGCCACGAGGTCCGCGACGGCCGTCTCGATCCCTCCGCCCGCCCGCACCATGGCCGGCTCCCGTGTCCGGACGGCGAGGGATCGACCGCCCCTCACTTCGGCGCGATCACCATCACCATCTGCCGGCCTTCCAGCCGCGGCATCTGCTCGACCTTCGACAGGCTGTCGAGTTCGTCCCGCACCCGCATGAGCACGCCCATGCCGATGTCCTGGTGCGCCATCTCGCGGCCACGGAAGCGCATGGTCACCTTCACCTTGTCGCCCTCCTCGAGGAAGCGGCGGGCGCTGCGCATCTTCACGTCGTAGTCGTTGTCATCGATGTTCGGCCGGAGCTTGATCTCCTTGACCTCGATGACCTTCTGCTTCTTGCGGGCTTCGGCCGCCTTCTTCTGCGTCTCGTACTTGAACTTACCGTAGTCGAGGATCTTGCAGACCGGCGGGTCCGCGTTCGGGGCGATCTCCACGAGATCGAGCCCGGCCTCCTCGGCGGCGATCAGCGCGTCGCGAATCCCCACGACGCCCACCATGTCGCCGTTCGCGGCGACGAGGCGGACCGTGCGGACGTTGATTTCCCGGTTCACCCGCGGCCCGTCGCGGGTGGGGGCGTCGTTCATCGGCGGCCTGGCTATGCTCACTTCTCCCTGGTCGAAGCCGCCGGCCCACGGCCGGTGCGGCGGATCACGCGGACCCGGTCCTCAGAACAGCATCTGCGGTGGCAGATGGCCGGCCGGGGACCGTCCCTCGTGCATAAGGTGTGCAACCGCCGCGTCGAGAGCAAGAACCTCTTGATCGTTGCCCCCCAGACGACGGATGGCGACGGTCCGCTCCTCCGCCTCGCGGCGGCCGACGACGACGATGGCGGGTGTCTTCGTCAGCGAGTGCTCGCGGACCTTGAGGTTGATCTTCTCGTTGCGGACGTCGAGATCGGTGCGGATACCGGCCTTCGCCAGCGCGTTCGCGACCTCGCGCGCATAGGGCTCGGCATCCGAGGTGATCGTCGCCACGACCGTCTGCACCGGGGCGAGCCAGAGCGGAAGGCGCCCGGCGTAATGCTCGATCATCACGCCGACGAAGCGCTCGATGGAGCCCAGCATCGCGCGGTGCAGCATCACCGGCCGGTGCTTCTGCCCGTCCTCGGCGACGTAGGTCGCGTCCAGCCGCTCCGGCAGGACAAAGTCCATCTGGAGCGTGCCGCACTGCCAGCCGCGGCCGATCGCGTCGGTCAGGTGGAACTCGATCTTGGGCCCGTAGAACGCGCCCTCGCCCGGCAGCTCCTCCCACTGGAGGCCACAGGCGGCCATGGCGTCGCGCAGGCCCTGTTCGGCCCGGTCCCAGACCGCGTCGGTGCCCGCCCGCACGTCCGGGCGCAGCGCCAGCTTGTACTTCACGTTCGTGAAGCCGAGGTCCTCGTAGACGGCGAGCTGGAGGCGGATGTAGTCGATCGCCTCCGTCGTCACCTGCTCGGGCGTGCAGAAGATGTGCGCGTCGTCCTGGGTGAAGGCGCGCACGCGCATGATGCCGTGGAGCGCGCCCGACGGCTCGTTCCTGTGGCAGGCGCCGAACTCGGCGATGCGCAGCGGCAGGTCGCGGTAGCTCTTGATGCCCTGGCGATAGATCTGCACGTGGCCGGGGCAGTTCATCGGCTTCACGCCGAACTGCCGCTCCTCGTCCACCTGGATCTTGTACATGTTGTCGCCGTACATCTCCCAATGGCCGGAGGCCACGAAGAGCGAGCGGTCGACGAGCTGCGGCGTCTTCACCTCGACGTAGCCAGCCGACGCGAGGCGCGTGCGGACGTAGGTCTCCAGCGTGCGGACCAGCGTCCAGCCCTTGGGGTGCCAGAAGACGCTGCCGGCCGCCTCCTCCTGCAGGTGGAACAGGCCCATCTCGCGCCCGAGGCGGCGGTGGTCGCGCTTCTCCGCCTCCTCCAGCATGTGGAGGTGGGCCTCGAGTTCCTTCTCGTCGCGCCAGGCCGTGCCGTAGATGCGCTGGAGCTGCGGGTTCTTCGCGTCGCCGCGCCAATAGGCGCCGGCCAGCTTCATCAGCTTGAACGCCGTGCCGATCCGGCCGACCGAGGGCATGTGCGGCCCGCGGCAGAGGTCGAGCCACTGGCCCTGGCGATAGACGGTGATCGTCTCCGTGCCCGGAAGATCCCGGATCAGTTCGGCCTTGAAGCGCTCGCCCCGCGCCTCGAAGAAGGCGATGGCGGCGTCGCGCTCCCACACCTCGCGGACGAAGACAGCGTCGCGGGCGACGATCTCCTTCATCTTCGCCTCGATCTTCGGCAGGTCGTCCGGCGTGAAGGGCTCGGCCCGCCAGAAGTCGTAGTAGAAGCCGTTCTCGATCGACGGGCCGATCGTGACCTGCGTGCCGGGATAGAGTTCCTGCACCGCCTCGGCCATCACGTGGGCGGCGTCGTGGCGGATGAGTTCCAGCGCCTCCACGCTCTTGCGGGTGACGATCTCGAGCCGCGCGTCCGCCTCGATCGGCAGCGACAGATCGACCATGCGCCCGTCGAGCTTGGCCGCCAGCGCCGCCTTGGCGAGGCCGGCGCCGATCGACGCCGCGACCGCGGCGGCCGTGGTGCCCCGCGCGACGGTCCGGACGCTGCCATCGGGCAGCGTCAGGGCGATCGGGGCGGCATCGGCGACGGCGGCGGACATGGCGGCGACCTTCCGGGAAGCGGGATGATCCGGGATGCCCATGGACCGGAAACCGGCCCGGGCTGTCAAGCACGCCCTGCGGTGCCCAGCCGTGCGTCGACGGCCGCGAGCGCCTCTGCGGGCGCGATGTCGGCGATCGCGGGCTTGCGCAGGACGCTCACCCAGGGGCGCGTCAGCCCGGTCCGCTGGGGCGAGACGTGCGAGCCGAAGAGCGCCACCGTCGGCCGCCCCAGGTGCACGCCGAGGTGGGTCGGGCCGGTGTCGTTGCCGACCACCAGCGCCGCCCCCTTCAGCACGCCCGCGAGGCGGAACCAGTCGAGCGGCCGCCCGTCGGCCTCCAGCAGCGCCCGGCCCGGCAGGGCGCGGCAGAGGTCGATCTCGTCCGGCCCGGGCACCGTGACGACGGGCACGCCGCGGTCGACGAGCGCCCGGGCGAGGGCGGCGTAGTGCGGCCAGCGCTTGTGCGGAAGGCCGGCCGACGACCCCGGCACCAGCACCACGTAGGCGCCCGCCACCCCGGCCGCGGCCAGCGCGTCGCCGGCGTCGTCGACCATCCAGTCGGGGTTCGGGTCGGGCGTGTGCCGCACCGGCACGCCCGCCGCCTCCATCTGCCCGGCGAACCGCACCATCATGCTCGGCTTGGTCTCGGGCGCGCGCTGGTCGGGCGGCAGCAGCGGCAGCGTCGACCAGGCCGGCCCCGGCAGCACGAGCCGCCGCAGGACGGCGGTGCGCCGGTTGTTCTGGAGGTCGTAGACCCGGCCGAAACCGCTTCGGCGCAGCAAGATCCAGTGGGCGAGCGTCCGGTCGGGGCGCCAGCGCGTGTCCCGCGGTTCGGCCGTCACGCGGTCGAACGACGGGCAGCGCCGCAGCAGCTTGGCGAAGCCGGGCCGGGTCAGCACCGTGATCTCCGCGCCCGGATGGTGCGCCCGCAGGTCGCGGAAGACGCCCTCCGCCATGATGATGTCGCCGAAGGCGCCGAGCTTGATGACGAGGATGCGGTCGGGGGACATGGGCCGGGTGGTGACGACGTCGCGGACCGCCATTCCTTCCGTCCGCCGCCCCGCTGTCAACCGCCCGCGGTACGACCGCACGGGCCGCGTCCAAACCCGCGGGCGCGGGCGCCGTCATTCGTTGCAGAATCGAATGATAAAAGTAATACTATTGGTACAACCTTGATGATTTTGGGGAATTTGATGGTCCGCCTGCTCCAGAGCGCGCGCCTCGGTTCGATCCTGGTCGGATTCGTCGCCGTGATCGCCGTCGTCGTCGGCCTGCAGTCCGTGCTCGTGTCGCGGTCGGTCGAGCAGATCCGGGTCGGCGGGCCGAAGTTCGACGCCGTCATCCTATCGAAGGACATGGTGGCGGACATTCTCCCCCCGCCGCTGTACGTGATCGAGTCGTACCTCGTCCTGACCAAGGCGATGGAGGAAGGCCGCGCCGGCGTTCCGGCGGCGCGCACCGAGATCGCCCGGCTCAAGGCGGAGGCCGAGGCGCGCAACGTCTTCTGGCGGTCCGCGGCGATCCCGGATGCGCTCCGCGCCCAGCTGGTCGAGAGCACGGGGCGCCCGGCGCGCGCCCTCTTCGAGGAGGCGGAGACCCGCCTCCTCCCGGCGCTGGCGGAGGGCAACGCCACGGCCGCCGTCGCGTCCTACGCCCGTGTCTCCGAACTCTACCGGACCCACCGCGCGGAGGTGGAGAAGACGGTGAAGGCGGCGGAGGCGTTCGGCGCGCGCGTGGTCGCCGACGCCGAGGCGAACAACCGGTCGACCGCGACGACGCTGATCGTCCTCGGCCTCGGCGTGGCGCTGGCCGTCGCGCTGGGCGTCTGGCTCATCGCCATCGGGGTCGGCCGGCCGATCGCCGCCGTGACGAAGGCGCTGGGCGAGATCGCGGAGGGCAACGCCGCCGCCACGGTCCCCACGATCGACGGCGGGAGCGAGGTGGCCGCCCTCACCCGCGCGGCGGTGCGCCTGCGTGCCAGCGTGGCCGCCGCCCATCGGCAGGCCCAGATGATCGAGCAGCTGCCGCAGCCGGTCCTGCTGGCCGACGCGACCGGCCGCACGATCACCTTCGCCAACGCAGCCGCCCGCGACCTCATGCGCCGGCTCGGCGGGGCGCTTCCCTTCGCGCCCGAGGCGGCGGTGGGGAACGCGGTCGCCCCGCTGCTGGGCGACGGGGCCGCCGGGTTCGGCGCGCTCCTCGCCGACGCCAAGGCGCTCCCGGCCCACGCCACCGTCTCGGTCGGGACGGATGCCCTCACCTTCAATGCCTCGGCCGTGCGCGACGCGGACGGCACCGTGGCCGGCATCCTGCTGGCCGCCACGCTCGTCACCGACCGCGTCCGCGTGGTGACCAGCTTCGAGCGCGACATCACCGCCGTGGTGGACGCGCTGGCGGGGGCGGCGGAGGCGATGGCCCACCGGGCGTCCGACATGTCGCGCATGGCGCAGGACGCCCAGGGCGTCGCCGCCATCGTCGCCGGCGCCTCGACCGAGACCAGCGCCAACGTCGGCACCATCGCCGCCGCGACCGAGGAGCTGTCGGCCTCGCTGCAGGAGGTGATGGCCCAGGCCGAGCGCGCCAACCGGTCGGCGACGGAGGTGTCGGCGCTGGCCAGGGACACCGACGGCGCGGTGCAGAACCTGCGAACCGTCGGCGGCACCATCCGCTCGGTCGTCGACCTGATCAGCGGCATCGCAGCGCGCACCAACCTGCTGGCACTGAACGCCACGATCGAGGCGGCACGGGCGGGCGACGCCGGCCGTGGCTTCGCCGTCGTGGCGACGGAGGTGAAGTCCCTGGCCCAGCAGACGGCCTCTGCGACCGACGAGATCCGCTCCCAGGTCGACGCGATGGCCGATGCGGTCGAACAGTCCGTCGTCGCGATCGCGCGCATCACCGGCTCGATCGGCGGGATCCAGGACAGCGTCGCCGCCATGTCGGACGCGGTGAACCAGCAGACCGAGGCGACCGCCGAGATCAGCCGCTCGATCCAGGAGGCCGCGAACGGCACCGCCGAGGTCGACCGCGGCATCGTCAGCCTGTCCGGCTCGATGGAGCAGAGCGGGATGACTGCGCAGGAGGTATCGGAGAAGGCGGCGGACGTGGCCGACCAGACCCGCTCCCTCAAGCGCGCGACCGACGACCTGCTGACGACGATCCGGGCGGCCTGAGGCGGTTCAGAGGTCCATGACGGCCAGGACGGCGCGCGTCAGCGCGCTGTCCGGCTTCGCGAGTTCCAGCACGATGTCGAAGTGGTTCGTCCCCGGACAGGGCACGAACGTCACGGGACAGCCGCGGGCCGCCGCCGCGGCCATGTAGATCTCGCTCTGGCGCTTGAACTCGTCGGTCTCGTTGGGCGCATAGGAGACGACCAGCGGGACCGGTGCTGTCGGAAGGGCGTGGATCGGGCTGCTCCGCCGTGCCTGCGCCGCGTCCATGCGCAGCCAGCCGTTGGGCTCGCCCCGCTGCACCGGGTCGAGATCGAAGAGGCCGGACAGCAGCGTGGCGCCGGCCACCGGCGGATCGGGCAGCCCCATGGCGGGCGCCCATCCGGACCCCGCCAGCGCCGCGGCGAGGTGCCCCCCCGCCGAACTGCCGGCGACGTGGATGCGCGCGGGGTCGCCGCCGTGGGCGCCGATGTTCGCATGGACCCAGGCGAGGGCCGCCCGGCACTGGCGCACGATCTCGTCCATCGTGACGGCCGGCGCGAGGGCGTAGTTCACCGCCACCACGCAGGCGCCGGCGGCCGTGAACGTTTCGGCCATGAAGCCGCTGTCGGCGGCGTCGAGCGCCCGCCAGTAGCCGCCGTGGACGTAGACGAAGACCGGGGCCGGACCGGTGCCCGCGCGCGCGGGGAAGACGTCCAGCCGCTCGGGCTCGGAGGGTCCGTAGGGAACGCCGACCGCGCAGGGCAGCGACGCCCGCGCCGCGGCCGTCAGCCGGGCGTATTCGGCGACGAAGGGGCCGATGTCGGGCACCGTGCCGCGGGCGGAGAGCTGGACGTCGAGTTCGGCGGCGGTCCAGTAGCGGAAGGCGGGGGTCATGGGGGGTGTCCGTTGAGTTTCGGCCTAAGGCCGACGGAAGCCGTCATGCGCTCTCATATCCCGATCAGCCCGCGCACCGTCGCCGCGTCCCGCTCGATGTCGGCGCTCGTGCCGCTCCACACCGTGCGGCCCTTCTCGATGATCACGTGCCGGTCGGCGAGGCGCTTCAGGACCTGGATGTTCTTGTCGATGATCAGGATCGACTGGCCCTCGGCCTTCAGCCGCTCGACGATCGCCCAGATCTCGGTTCGGATCACCGGCGCCAGCCCCTCGGTCGCCTCGTCCAGCACGAGGAGGAGCGGGTTGGTCATCAGCGCGCGGCCGATGGCCAGCATCTGCTGCTCCCCGCCCGAAAGCGTGCGGGCCGACTGGTTCGCCCGCTCCTTCAGCCGGGGGAACTGGGCGAAGACGCTTTCCAGCGTCCAGGCGTCCGTCCGCCTGCGCCGGTTGGCCGCCGTGGCGACGAGGTTCTCGCGCACGGTCAGCGTCGGGAACACCTGCCGCCCCTCGGGCACGAGGCCGATGCCGCGCCGGGCGATGGCCTCGGGCGTCCAGCCGGCCACCGCGGCGCCCGCGAATTCCACACGGCCCCCCGTCGGACGGTTGAGGCCCATGATGGCGCGCACGGTCGTGGTCTTGCCCATGCCGTTGCGGCCGAGCAGCGTGACCACCTGCCCCTCGCCCACCGCGAGGTCGACATGGAAGAGGACCTGGCTGCGGCCGTAGGCGGCCTGAAGCCCCTCGACGGTCAGCATCACACCTCCTCCTCGGCGAGGTAGGCGGCGCGGACCTCCGCGTTCTCCCGGATCTCCGCCGGGGGGCCGGAGGCGATGCAGCGGCCGTAGACGAGGACGGAGATGCGGTCGGCCAGCGCGAAGACCGCCTCCATGTCGTGCTCGACCAGCAGCATGGTGATCCGGCCCTTGAGGCCGCGCAGGATCTCCGTCATCGCCTTCGATTCGCTGGCGCCGAGCCCGGCCATCGGCTCGTCCAGCAGGAGGAAGCGCGGCCCGGTCGCGAGCGCGATGGCGAGTTCCAGCTGCTTGTGCTCGCCGTGCGACAGGTCGGCCACCCGCACCTGCGCCCGGCCGGCCATGCCGACCGCGGCGAGGTGCTCCATCGCCGGGCCGGCCAGCCGCGGATCGCGGCGCGCGTCGCGGAAGAAGCGGAAGCCGTGCCCCTGGCCCGCCTGGACGGCCAGCGCGACGTTGTCCAGCGCCGTGTCGTCCTCCAGCAGCTGGGTGATCTGGAAGGACCGGGCGAGGCCGCGCCGGACCCGCTGGGGCGTCGAGAGCCGCGTGATCTCCGCGCCCTCGAACAGGATGCGCCCCTCGTCCTGGCGCAGCTCGCCCGCGATCTGGCCGATGACGGTGGTCTTGCCGGCGCCGTTCGGGCCGATGAGGGCGTGAAGTTCGCCCGGGACGACGTCGAGGGTGAGGGCGTCGGTCGCCACCAGCCCGCCGAACCGCTTCACCAGCCCCTCGAGGCGCAGCATCGGCCCGGTCATCGCCCGTCCCGCTTCAGCAGCGACGCGACGAAGCCATAGAGGCCGCCGCGCGCGAACAGCACGATGCAGATGAGGATGGGGCCGAGCCAGAACTGCCAGTGCTCGGTCCAGCCGGCCAGCGCCGTCTCCATCCCCACCAGCGCGATGGCACCCCAGATCGGCCCGATCAGCGAGCCGGCGCCGCCGAGGATGACCATGATCATCAGCTCGCCCGACTTGGTCCACGCCAGCATGTCGGGGCTGACGAAACGCTGCAGGTTTGCCATGAGCGCGCCCGCCAGCCCCGCGCCCATGCCGGCGATGACGAAGGCCACGAGCTTGTAGCGATAGGTGGAGATGCCGATCGCCGCCATCCGCCGCTCGTTCTGGCGCAGGCCCGTGAGCACGCGCCCGAAGCGGGAGCGCACGATCCGCGCGACGAGCCAGACGTAGGCCGCCAGCGCCACGAGGCCGATGTAGTACATGGTGGTCGTGTCGCGCAGGTTCAGGTCGAACAGCACGTTCGGCCGGCGCACGATCAGCCCGTCGTCGCCGCCGTAGACCTTCAGCGAGACGAACAGGAAGAAGACCATCTGCGCGAAGGCGAGGGTGATCATGATGAACTGCACGCCCGTCGTGCGCAGCGAGAGCGCGCCGATGGCGAGCGCGAACAGCCCGCTGACCAGCATCGCCGCCGGCACCGTGACGAGGAGCTGGTTCGTGCCCGGGATCAGCCCGAGGAAGGGCGACCCTGAGATGAAGTGGGCGTAGAGGATGCCCACCGTGTAGCCGCCGAGGCCGAGGTAGGCCGCGTGCCCGAAGCTGACGAGCCCGCCGTAGCCGAGGATGAGGTTCAGGCTGACCGCGGCGATGGCGTAGAGGATCATCCGCGCGAACAGCGTGATCGTGGCCGGCCCGCCGACGAGGTCCGGGAACAGCGGGATCGCCGCCAGCGCCGCGAAGGTGAGGAGCGCCAGCACGAGGCCCACGCGGTCGCGCGCGGCAGGCGGAGCCGCGGCAGGGGGAGGCGCGGCAGGGGGAGGCGCGGGCTCAGCCATGGGCGGGGAACAGGCCCTTCGGCCGCAGCAGGAGGACGAGCGCCATCAGGAGGTAGACGCCCATGGAGGAGAGGCCCGCACCCAGCGCGTCGGCCTCGGAGCCGGCCATCATCGTGCGCAGGAAGCCGGGCAGGAAGGCGCGGAGCATCGTGTCGACGACGCCGACCAGCAGGGCCCCGAACACCGCCCCGCGCACCGAGCCGATGCCGCCGATCACGACGACGACGAAGGTGAGGATCAGGATCTGCTCGCCCATTCCCACCTGCACCGAGGTGAGGGGCCCGGCCATGATCCCGGCGAGCCCGGCGAGCAGCGCGCCGAGGCCGAAGACGACCGTGTAGAGGAGGCGGATGTCGACGCCGAGCGCCCGCACCATCTCGCGGTTGGTGGCGCCCGCGCGGACCAGCATGCCGATCCGCGTGCGGGTGATCAGCACCCAGAGGCCCAGCGCCACCAGGATGCCGACCGCGATGATGACGAGGCGGTAGATCGGATAGGGCACGCCCGGAAGGAGTTCCACGGCCCCCTGGAAGGCCGGCGGGATGTTCACGAACATCGGCTGGCGGCCGAAGATCAGGATGATCGACTGGTTGAAGAACAGGATCAGCCCGAAGGTCGCCAGCACCTGGTCGAGGTGGTCGCGGGCATAGAGGCGGCGCAGCACCACGAACTCGATCACCATGCCGAGCACGCCCGCCGCGGCCAGCCCGGCGACGAGCGCCAGCAGGAACGAGCCCGTCTGCGCCGCCGTCACGGCCGCCGCATAGGCGCCGACCATGAACAGCGATCCGTGGGCGAGGTTGATCACGCCCATGATGCCGAAGATGAGCGTCAGCCCGGCCGCCAGCATGAACAGCATCACGCCGAGCTGGACGCCGTTGAGGAGCTGCTCGAGGACGAGCGTCATCGATGACCGCCGGAGCGTGGTGACGCCTCGTGCTTGGACAAGCTCGGCACGAGGCTCGCGAGGAGGGCCACCCACCCGTCGAGGTGAGTGGCCCGGGAAGGACCGGGACGGGCGGCCTCACCCTGAGCCCGTCGAAGGTTGGGCCCGTCGAAGGGCGAGCCCATCGAAGGGCGAGGCCGGTCCGCCGCCTCAGAGCTTGCAGTCGGCCGCGTAGGCGTCGCCGTGGTTCGACATCACCCGGGCGCCCGACTTCATCATCGGCTTGCCGTCCGGCCCGCGCACGATCTCGCCCGCCCACCAGTCCTGGATCGGGTGCTGGTTCGGGCCGAACCTGAAGGGCCCGCGCACCGACTGGAACTCCGCCTTCAGCATGGCGGTCCGGAAGGCGTCGGTGTTGTTCACGTTGCCGTTCGTGCCCTTCAGCGCGGCGCCGATCGCCAGCGCGGTGTCGAACGACTGGCTCGCGTAGAAGGTCGGCAGGCGGTTGAACTTCTTCTGGAACTCCTCGACGAACTTCTTGCTCGTCGGGTTGTCGAAGTCGTGGAACCAGTGGCTCGTCAGCCGCACGCCGACGGCGCTGTCGCCGACCGAGTTCATGGTCGTCAGGTCCATCGACGGGGCCGCGACGACCATCGGGATGGCGCCCGCGAGGCCCGCCTGCTGATACTGGCGCAGGAAGGTGATGCCGAGGCCGCCGGGGTGGAACTGGAAGACCACGTCGGGGTTCGCGGCGCGGATCTGCGCCATCTCGGCCGCGTAGTCGGTCTGGTCGAGGCGGGTGTAGACCTCGCCGGCGATCTCGCCCTTGAAGAAGCGCTTGAAGCCGGTCAGCGCGTCGCGGCCCGCCTGATAGTTCGGCGCGAGGATGAAGGCGCGCTTGTAGCCGAGGTCCTGCACCGCCTTGCCGGCGCTCTCGTGCAGGCTGTCGTTCTGCCAGGAGACCACGAAGTAGTTCTTGTGGCACTCCTTGCCGGCGAAGTTGGACGGGCCGGCGTTCGGGCTGACGTAGATCGCCCCCTCGTCCAGCACGTCCGGAACGGCGGCGCCGGCGATGTTCGAGAACACGATGCCGGTGACGAGCTTGATCCGCTCGGTCTTCAGGAACTTCTCGACGACCTGCTTGCCCTTGCCGGGATTGAAGCCGTCGTCCTCGACGAGGAGCTGGACCGGGATCCCGCCGAGCCTCCCGCCCTCCATGTCGATGGCGATCTGGAAGCCGTCGCGGATGTCGGCGCCGATGTAGCCGCCGGGCCCGGACAGGGTCGTCACCAGGCCGATCTTCACGGGCGTCTGCGCCATCGCGGGGGCGGCAGCCAGGGCCGCGGCCATGGCAAGCGAACGGATCAACGTCTTTGTCGTCATGGTCCCGAAGCCTCCGATACGTTTTTTTAAGTTTAAACTTTCTCCGCCCGGTCCCGTCAAGCGAAGCAGGCCCGTCCGACATCCCTGTTGACGACGCGGCATTCCACTGGAACCATCGGTGACATGTCACCACGCACGTCACCTCCCCTCCGTCTGGTCTCCGATCCCGCCGGCGCCGGGCTCGGCATGCAGGCCCACGCGGCGATGCGCCGGCTGATCATGACCGCCCGCGTCCCGCCCGGTGCGCAGGTGTCCGAACAGCGCCTGTGCGACCTCACCGGGTTCGGCCGGGCGCCGGTGCGCGCCGCCCTCGCCCGCCTGTCGGAGGAGGGGCTGGTCCAGGCGGTGCCCCGGCGCGGCTACACGGTCTCGCCGGTGACGGTGCACGACATCCACGAGGTGTTCGAGCTGCGCCTGCTGCTGGAACCCGCGGCCGCGGCCACGGCGGCCGGGCGGATCGACGCCGCGGCGCTGGCGCAGCTGGAGGGGATCTGCGGGGCGGACTACCGGCCCGACGACCCGGACAGCGCGCTCGCCTTCCTCGACGCCAACACCGCCTTCCACATCGCGGTGGCGGAGATCGGCGGGAACGGCCGGCTGGCGCGTCAGCTCGGCCGCCTGCTCGACGAGATGACGCGGATGCTGCTGCTGGGGCTCGTCACCCGCGACCGCACGCCGGAGATGCAGGCCGAGCACCGGGGCCTCGTCGACGCGCTGGCGGCCGGGGACGCGGCGGGTGCCGCCGCCCTCTCGCGGGCGGAGATCGAGGCGGCGCGGGACATGGTGATGGCGGGACTGACCGGGCGCGGGTCGCGCGCCGCGATCGGCTGAGGACGAGGAACGGACGATGGATGCGCGCACGATGGTCCGCACGGCGCTCGACGACCTCGTCGCCGGCCTCGACCGCACGATGGCGGCACCGCTGGAGGCGCGGCACGCCTATGTCTCCGACCTGCTGCCCCATTTCCTGGGGCGCGCCGACCTTCTCCCGGAGGACGCGTGCCGACCGGGCGAGGACCGCTACGCCCGCCACCTCCTGCACGCCGACCCCGCCGGGCGCTATGCGCTGCTCGCGATCGTCTGGAGCGGGGGACAGGCGAGCCCGATCCACGCGCATCGCGTGTGGTGCGCCTTCGGCGTCCACGCGGGCGCGGTCGAGGAGCGCTGGTACGCCGCTGCCCCCGGGAGCCAAGCGCCGGTGGAGACGGGGCGACGCCTGCGTCGGCCGGGCGAGGTCAGCGCGGCCGGCCCGGGGATGGCGTCCATCCACAGGGTCGCCCACGCCGGCACGGGCCCGGCGGTCACCCTCCACGTCTACGGCGCGGCGGCGGGCGCGACCTGCGACGTGAACCACGTCCTCGGCTGAACGATCTCCCGGTCAGGCGGGGGTCACGAGCTTCAGCCCCACGATCCCGGCGACGATGAGCGCGATGCAGGCGATGCGCGCCGCGTCGGCGGGCTCCGCGAAGAGGGCGATGCCCAGGGCCGCGGTCCCGATGGTCCCGATGCCGGTCCAGATCGCGTAGGCCGTGCCGAGCGGCAGCGTGCGCAGCGCCAGACCGAGCAGCGCCAGGCTCGCCGCCATCGAGAGGACCGTCAGCACCGTCGGCAGCGGCCGCGTGAATCCCTCGGTGTACTTGAGGCCGACCGCCCAGCCGACCTCGAGCAGGCCGGCGACGAAGAGCAGGAACCACGCCATCACGGAACTCCCTCGTTTCGGTGAAGGACTGGGACACACGCGAACCGGAGCGCCAAGCGCCGGGACGGAGCAGGTCGCCGCCTCCGAGGCATAGAACGGGGAGACCGATGGTCTATCCCTGAAGCGCGCCTTGTGCCGGACGAACCGGCATGTCACGCATTCGGGCTACGTCCAACGATTCGTCGGCGAGTCCATTGCGATGCTGGGCCACCACACGAAGACGCCCGCTCGGTGGCCGCCCATGCACATGCTGGTCGGCGAGGGTGCGGCGATGACGCCGCGCCCCGACGAGGAGGTCCTCGCTCGCACCGGACCGTTCCTGCGCGGCCTCCATTCGCAATGGAAGTCCGCGGCGGCGGCGGCGGGGGACGTTCCCGACCGGTCCGTGCTGACGCCCGAACGGCTCCGGCCCTGGCTCGGCTCCGTCTCCGTCTATCACGAGACGGCGGACGCCGATTTCGTGATCCGGCTGGACGGAACCCGGATCGTGGCCTGGACCGGCGAGGACTGGACCAACCGGCGCCTGTCGGAACTCGACACCCTTTACGGCCGCGACCTGCTGGGAAGCTGCCGACGCGCCTGCGACGCGCGTTGCCCCGCGTTCGGCCTGCCGATCCTGCCGTTCCAGTCCGAGACGAAGGTGATGCACCGAATGATCCTGCCGGTGCTGTCGGCCGACCGGACGCGGCGCCAGATCCTCCTCGCCATGTGGCCCGCGGACGATCCCCGGCGTCAGTAGATCGCGATCGACCGCGCCTCGCCCAGCACGACCTCGCGGACGGTGCCGCCGCCGGCGATGCGCTCGGCGGACTTGCGGATGCTCTCGCGGATCTCGGCCATCACCGGCTGCGGGATGTCGTTCCGCAGCACCTGCGAGCCCATGCCGCTCCGGTTCATCAGCCCGTAAAGGTCGCCCAGCACCGCGTCCATCACGCGGATGCGCAGGCCCCGCATCCGGTCGGCCGACGGCCCGTCGACCGCTTCGATCCCCACGGTGACGTACAGCTGCAGCGGCCGTCCGGTGGAGAGGAGGGGGATCGTCATCGGGTCGAGGTTGAGGGCGGTCAGCGTGTTGAGGACGAGCCGGCCGCCCTCCGCGTTCGCGAAGGCGCTGTCGCGCTGGGCCCGCGCGTCGCCCGCGCCCACCGCCACCACAAGTCCGAGCACCGCCGCCAGGAACCAGCGCCGCATCCGCCCACCCCATCGACCGCAAAGTATCGGAGTATCACCCGAGAAGGGGGTAGTCCTGCAAGGGCAGATAGCGGGGGCGGCCCGATCCCGGCCGGCTCTCGAACAGGACGAAGCGGTCGACCGGCATCGGACCCGCGCGCAGGAGGGCGTTCCCCTCCACGAAGCGGCGCAGCCGGTCGGGGTGGGCCTGCCGGTCGAGCCGGGCGAGCGTCACGTGCGGCGTGAAGCGGCGGGTCTCCGTCGGCTCGCCCGCCCGGACGACAGCGGACTCGACCTTCGCCTGAAGGTGGGCGAGTGCCGGCGAGGCGGCGACGCCGGCCCACAGGAGACGGGACCGCGCGCCCTGGCCGAACTGCCCGACGCCCTCGAGCGTGAGGTCGAAGGCGGGGGCGCGGATCTCGTCGAGCGCCAGGTGGACCTCCTCCAGCCGGTCCTCCGGCACCTCGCCGACGAAGCGCAGCGTGAGGTGCAGGTCGGCGGGATCGGTCCAGCGCGCGCCCGCAACGCCCGCCCGGAGGTCGGCCAGGGTCGCCTTGACGGCGGGCGGCAGGTCGAGGGCGACGAAGGCACGGATCATGGGACGGTGCGGGCCCCGCGCTGCGACCGGGGGGTCAGTTCAGGCGGGACGGGCGGTCGTGCGGGCTGTCGAGCGAGAAGGCGGGGATCTCGACCGCGAACCGCTCGCCGCCCGGCGTCAGCATCAGATAGCTGCCGGCCATGATGCCCGACGGGGTCGTCAGCGGGCAGCCGCTCGTGTACTCGAACGCGCCCCCCGGCTCGAGCACGGGCTGCTCGCCGACCACGCCCTCGCCCCGCACCTCCTGGAGCCGGCCGAGCGCGTCGGTGATTCGCCAGTGGCGGTGCGTCAGCTGGACCGGCTCGCCGCCCTCGTTCTCGATGCGGACGTGGTAGGCCCAGAAGAAGTGGCCTTCCTCGGGGGACGACTGGTCCTCGAGGAAGGTCGGCTCGACGGTGACGCGGACCTGGCGCGTGATGCGGCTGTACATGGACATGGCTGCTGCCCCTCCCCGCGCGACATTAGCGGGTGCCGCCCGGCGGGCAAGGGGGCAGCGCGGGCCACCGCACGGCCCGCCCTGCCCCGCGCCGGTCCGCCGCCGTCAGCGGAAGCGGATCTCCGCCCGCCGGTTGGATGCCTCCCGCACCTCGTCGGCGGTGGGCACCAGCGGCTGTTCCTGCCCGGCGCCGGCGGTGACGATCCGCCCCGGATCGACGCCCGCCCGCACCAGCGCCTCGCGCACCGCCTGCGCCCGGCGCCGGGACAGGGCGTCGTTGTAGGCGTCGGGTCCGACGGTGTCGGTGTGGCCGATCACGTTCACCGACCCCATCGTGCCGCCGCGGAGTTCCTCGGCGATGGTGCTCAGGGTCTGGCGGGCGGCGTCGGTCACCTGCGCCCGGTCGAAGTCGAAGAAGACGAGGTACTGCGGCTGGCCGGTCGGCGCCGGGGCCGCCTGCTGGGTCGGGGTGGCGAGTGCGCGCTGGAGATCCGCCGCCGCCTGCATGTACATCGCCCGGCAGGCGCGGATGTCGTTGGTCTGGTGGCCCTCCTCCTGCTGCTCGACCCAGCAGTCGTAGCGCGCCTGCGCGACCGCGGCCTCGTAGGGTGCCCGGGTGCGACCGTCCGACAGCAGCCGCAGGAGGCGCTGGCGCTCGGTGGTCAGTTCGGTGCGCGCCGGCGCGTTCGCGATGTCGCGGGTGCCGGGGTCCTCCGGCGCCGCGGTATTGCCGGCCGAAACGGCGGTGGCCTTGGCGGCGAAGTTGCCGCCGTCCCGCCGGTCCTGCATCTGCTGGTTCTCGAACCAGGCGAGCTGCTGGTATTCGGCCGCGAGCTGGCGTTCGAAACGGCCGCCGGCGGACGCCCCGGTGCCCGTGGCGGCGGTCCCCGCCGACCCCGATCCCGCGGCCGTGGAACCGGAGCCCCCCGTGTCGGGCCCGCCGAACAGGCCACCCACGACCGGGATCTGCTGCGCCGTCGAACAGCCCGCGAGCAAGCTCATTCCCACGACGACACCGCAAAGCTGACTGGCTCTCATCGGTCCTTCTCCTCCCGTCATGCCGCTCGGTCACGGCGGCGGATGCGCGAAGCTGAACACGCGGGACGGGCAGAAGGATCATTCCCGGCGTCGCGGCGCGCGGCGGGGTCATGCCGGCCCTGCAAGAATTCGATTGGCGCGACGCCCGGCCGGGGTCATAGTCGTCGGACGTTCAACCGCTCCTTCGGGACTTCATGTCCACCGCCACCCTCCGACGACGACCGAGCCTCCGCCCCGCATGTGCGGGCGGCGCCGTCGCGCGGCCGGTGGACCGGGACGTCTGACGTCCCCGTCGCGGGTCGCGGGGGTGCCGCCCATCGGCACCCACCCCGACCGAAGCGACACCCGACATGATCCCCATCACCGACGAACGGCCGTCCGACGCCGACGCCATCGAGGCGCTGCTCGACACCTGCTTCGGCCCCGGCCGCACGGCGAAGACCGTCTATCGCCTGCGCGCGGGCGTCGACCCCGCGCCCGGCCTCTCGCTGGTCGCGCGGGACGGGACGGACGCTCTGGTCGGCACGATCCGCTGCTGGCCGGTCCGGCTTGGCGAGGACGCGCGCCCCTCGCTGCTGCTGGGACCCGTGGCGGTCGACCCGTCGCTCCAGGGACGCGGCCTCGGCGGCGCCCTGATCCGGGAGACGCTGGCCCGGGCGGCGGACCTCGGCCACGCCGGCGTCATCCTCGTGGGCGACGCGCCGTACTACGCCCGGTTCGGCTTCGCCCGGCCGCCGGTGGAACGCCTCGCCCTGCCCGGCCCGGTCGACCTCTCCCGGTTCCTCGGCCACGAGATCGTGCCCGGCGCGCTGTCGGGGGCGACGGGGCTGGTGCGGCCGGGTCGGCGGGCGGGGGCGGGCGTGCCGCGGACGGCCGACGCGCTCCGCCCGGACCCTTGCGCCGCCATCGCCGGAGCCCTATGATCTGCACAAGGAGCGCGGGTGTAGCTCAATGGTAGAGCAGAAGCTTCCCAAGCTTACGACGAGGGTTCGATTCCCTTCACCCGCTCCAATTCAATCAGTGGCTTCGCTTCCGATCTGATTCCCCGCCGAGGCCGGGCGCGCGGGCGAACTCGACCGGCTCCACGCGAGGATCGCCTAGCGCGTCGTCGAACGCGATTTTCACGACGGGCTGCGGCGGCGCGTTCGACGCCGGCTTCATGGCAGCGCTCCATCACGCGCCGGACCCGGAGACGGCCGTCCGCCGCGCGCAAGCGTCACCCGCGGGGGCGGGCGTCCGCGGCGGGGGTGGCGAGCGCCGCGGCGAGGGCGGGCAGGATGGCGGCCTCCGCCGCCCGCACCTCGGCCAGGAGACGCTCCGCCTCCGCCAGCCCGAAGGGCGTCGGCACGTGGCCGCCCGGCCGGTCGTGCACCGTTTCCAGCCCCATCCGCCGCGCCATCACGCGCTTGCCGTAGCACAGGATGCCCGGCACGCCGCGGGTCATGAAGACGATCAGCGGCAGCAGTTCCCGGTGCAGCCGCAGCGCCAGCGCCTCTGCCTCGGGCCGGCCCGAGACCAGCCCCTCGTACAGCAGCACCTGCGCCGCCAGCACGTCGGGCGCGGGGATGAGCCCGGCCCCGCCGCTGCGGATCAGCGACACGAACTCGAGCCCGCCGTGCCCGCCGAAGGCGTCCACCGCGTCGCCCGTCTCGGCCAGGACCCGGGCGATGTCGACCGACCAGCCCTCGGCCTTCAGCAGGGCGATGTTCGCGTGCCGGCGCACCAGCGTCGTCAGCCCGTCCGGCGACAGGTGGCTGTCGAGGTTGACCGGATTGTTCTGGATCGCGACGGGGCGCGGGGCGGCGTCGGCGATCGTACCGAAATGGCGCTGGAGGTCGGCCTCCGCGTGCCCCTTGCCGGGCGGCGGCTGGAGGATGACCCAGTCCGCGCCGTTCTCCGCCGCCATGCGCGCGAAGGCGATCTGGGCGGCGGGGTCCTGCTCGGCCACGGTGACGGCATAGGGCACGCGGCGGGCGATCGCGTCGCCCACCACCTCCACCACCTCCCGCCGCTCGGCCGTGGTCATGCGGTGGACCTCGGTCACGAGGCCCAGAACGGCGATGCCGTGGCAGCCGGCGGCGATGCAGTGCTCCACCTGCGCCCGCATGGCGGCGTGGTCGAGCCGCCCGTCGGCGTCGAAGAAGGCGTAGAGGATGGGGTAAACGCCCCGGAACCGCCCGCGCGCCACGGCCCCCTCCCTCAGCCGGCGACGACGTGGGCGAACACGTCCGGGTGGGGCTCCACCCCGATCCCCGGCCCCGTCGGCACCCGGTAGAACCCGCCCTCGCAGCCCATGTCGCCGGTCACGTAGCGCAGGTTCTTGTCGAAGATCGAGTGCTGGTACTCGTGGTAGGGCACCCGCTTGAGCGCGGCCGTCGCCTGCAGGCTGGCGGCCATGAAGACGCCGATGCCGATGGATGCGTGCGGGATCGTGTCGACGTGGAAGGCGTGGGCCATGCGGCCGATGTGCAGGAACTCGGTCACGCCGGTGTGGCCCATCTCGGGCTGGATTATCGACATGGCGCGGCGCTCGAACCGGGGGCGGTATTCGAACGACGTCCGCCATTCCTCGCCCAGCGCCAGGGGGCAGCCGATGCCGCGCGCCACCAGCTCCTGCCCCTCGATGTCTTCGGGCTCGCAGGGCGCCTCGGCGAAGTAGAGGTCGTACGCCTCTAGCTGGCGGATGATGCGGATCGCCTCGCCGGACGTGAACTTCCAGTGCAGGTCCACCATCAGATGGACGCCCGGTCCCACCGCCTCGCGCAGCGCCGCCATCTCCTTCACGATGCCGTCGTCGGACATGGCGGCGGCGAACTTGATGGCGCGGTAGCCCTTGCCCACCCATTCGACGGCGAGGTCGCAGCGTTCCCGCAGCGTCGCCTTCGGCAGGCCGGAGACGTAGGCCGGCAGCGTCGGGTGGCGGGTGCCGCCCAGCAGGCTCGAGAGCGGCCGGCCGACGCACTTGCCGAACAGGTCCCAGACCGCGATGTCGACCCCGGCCAGGCTGTCGACGTAATAGCCGCCGAAGAAGCCGCGCACCCGCATCAGATCGTAGAGATCCTCGTGGATCACCACCGGGTCGCCGGGGTCGCGGCCGATCATCGCCGGGCCCAGCACCTCGTCGACGATGGCCTTCACCGCCTGGGGCGCCACGATGCCGTAGGTCTCGCCCCAGCCGACGCGCCCGCTCTCCGCCGTGACCTTGATCAGGACCGACATGTCGGTCGTGGGATAGATCGAGCGGTTGCCCTTGCGGATCACGTAGCCCTTCTCGTTGATCCGCTCGCCCTCGCGCAGCGGGCCCAGGTAGGGCACGTCGCGGGGGATGGAGACGATCAGGCTTTCGACCTTGGTGATGACGTCGAGCGGCGGCATGGCCGGTCAGTTCCTCACGGGATGGATGCGGAAGAGGTCGGCCGCCTCGCGGATCAGCGCGCCGAGTTCGGCCTCGTCGCCCGCGTCGGGCACCGGCCCGGCCGCCCGTGCGGACGTGGACGACAGGAGGCCGCGCGCCGCCAGCACGATCTTGGTCATGCGCACGCGGAATACCGCCTGGAACAGGAGGAGCGGGAGGGTGCGGGAATAGAGCCGCCGCGCCTCCTCGGTCCGGCCGGCGCGGAAGGCGCGCACGAGGGCCACGTGGACGTCGGTCAGCTCCGCCGCCGGCATCGTGCCCGCGGCCCCGCGCGCCAGCTCGTCCATCACGTAGCGGGCGCCGGCGCCGCCGAAGACGCCGTCGAGCCGGTCGCCCACCGCCGCCGACAGCGCCGTGACGTGCTGGCCGCAGGGCAGCGTCTCCTCCTTCACGGACCGGATCGCGGGGACGGCGCGGACGATCGCCGCCACCTTCTCGGGCGACAGGCCGGCGCCCATGGGGGCCGGCGCGTTCTGGAGCATGATCGGCAGCGCCGTGCCCGCGGCGACGGCGGCATAGAAGGCGACGTGCCGGTCGACGTCGCCGCCGTTGCCGGCCGGGGCCATGATCATCGCGGC
>CANGXM010000009.1 GCA_947457845.1 Rhodospirillales bacterium
GCCCTGGCCCCCGCCGCGTCCCTACGGGCCGATGGGCGCCCCGGCGCCGTCGCCGCCCGTTGAGCGGCCGAGCCGGTTCTGGCGCTTCGCCGCGGTCTGGGTGCTGGTGCTGGCGACGCTCTGGATCGGCCAGCGCACGATCGTGACCATGACGATGACGGCCGACGAACCGCGCGCGGTGACGCCGCGCGGTTCGTTGGGCGACATCGAGAGCCACACGGTCGCGCTGTTCGAGCAGGCGGCGCCCTCGGTGGTCACCATCGTCACGGAAGGCCCGCGTGGCGTCCGGCGCACCGGGACCGGCTCCGGCTTCGTCTGGGACCGCGCCGGCCACGTGGTGACGAACGCCCATGTTGTGGAGGGCGCCGCCCGCGTGCTGGTGCGCTTCGACGACGGCGGCACGGCGCTCGCGGCGGTCGTCGGCGCCGATCCGGACAACGACCTCGCGGTCGTGCGGCTCGGGGGGAACCTCCAGGTGCTGCGCCCGATTCCGGTGGGGACCTCGGCCGACCTTCGCGTGGGCCAGCAGGCTTTCGCGATCGGGAATCCCTTCGGCCTCTCGCGCACGCTCACCACCGGGATCGTCTCGGCCATCGATCGCCGGCTGCCGACCCAGGGCGGGCGGGAGATCGCTGGGGTGATCCAGACCGACGCGGCCATCAACCCCGGCAACTCCGGCGGTCCGCTCCTCGACAGCGCGGGGCGCCTCATCGGCGTCAACACCGCGATCCTGACGACGACGGGGGCGGGCGGCGGGATCGGATTCGCCGTCCCGGTCGATACCGTCAACCGGGTCGTGCCGGCGCTGATCCGCGATGGTCGCGTGCCGCGGCCGGGGATCGGCATCGTCGTCGCCGGCGAGGATGCCGCCGCGCGGGCGGACGTCCGCGGGCTGGTGGTACAGCGGGTGGTCCCGGGCGGCCCGGCCGACCGGGCGGGCCTGACCGGCGCCGACGCCGACGGCCGGACCGGGGACGTGATCGTGGAGGTCGGCGGACGGCCCGTGCGCACGCTGGCCGACCTCGCGCGCGAACTGGTCCGCATCGGCGTCGGCGGCACCGCCCCGCTCACCGTCGAGAGGGCCGGCCAGCGCCGACGCGTCGACGTCCAAGTGATTGACATCGGTGCCTGATCGCCGCGGGGCGCTTGCTTCGGCCCGGGCGAACAACTATTGTTGGATGGGGGGTGGTCAGAAGGCCGCCGCTTCATTCGGGTGGCAAAGCCGCCAGACGAGGAGCAGATGGGCCTGTCCATCGGGACCAATCGCCAGGCGATCGATCTTGTCGGCCAAGTGGTCGCCTCCGCGCGTTCGCGGGCGCAGACGCAGGGTCAGGTCGTGCAGGAAGTCGTCGAGGGCAACACCCGCCGCGTCCTGACGGGCGTGGAAAAGACGATCAGCGCGATGCAGAAGCAGGATTACGCGCTCCAGTCGCGTCGCGGCGTTTCGGCCTGAGCGCCGGCCGCCCGTCCGTCCGCGAGGCGGTCGGGGCGGCAGCCGCAGCCACCACTCCTCCCACCTGAAGTCAGAGCGCCGACGACCAGGGCGCCGGAACGAAATCGAACCCGTCTCCGCGCGCGCGGATCCGGCCCGCGGCCGGGAACGGGAAGTGATAGCCGATCACCATCGCCCGGTCCGCGGCGGCGCGGTGGAGGATCCGGCGACGGCTCTGTGCCGCCATGTCAGCGTCCATGTCGAAGACCGCCGCCCAGGTGGGGTTGCGGACGAACAGGGCCGGATGGTTGGTGGTGTCGCACAGCACCAGCAGCTGCTGGTTCCCGTCCGCCACGTGGAACACGGTGTGGCCGGGCGTGGCCCGTGCGCGCTGACCGCACGGATGCCGGGAGCGAGTTCCGCACCGTCGCCGTAGCGGCGCACGCGCGACGCATAGGGGCCGAACTTGGCGCGGGCCAGCTGGAAGCCGCCGCGGGAGTTCTCCGGTGCGCGCGACATGACGCCGTCGTCCATCCAGTGCGCCCACTCGGCCTCGGGCACCGCGATCTCCGCGTTCGGATAGATCGCCTGTCCCTCGCGCGTCGTCAGGCCCGCGATGTGGTCGCCGTGGAAATGGCTGAAGACGATCAGGTCGACCGACGCGGGGTCGATGCCGGCCGCCTGCAGGTTGCGCGCGCCGTTCGCGGCGGAGGGGGCGAGCTGGCCGCCGGTGCCGCTGTCGAACAGGATCACCCGGCCGCCGGCATGGACGACGGTGAGGTTGATCGGGATCGTCAGCGCGTCGGTCGGCATCATCGCCTCCTCCAGCGCCGCGCGGACCGCCTCGGGGCTCGCGTTCCGCACGAAGCCCTCGGCGGGGTTCGGGCGGGCGAACTGGCCGTCGTTCACGGTGGTGACGACGAAGGAGCCGACCTTGAAGCGGTAGAAGCCGGGGGCCTGCGCCTCGGGTGCGGGAGCCGCGGCGAGCATGGGGCGGGGCAGGGCGGTGGCGGCGGCCGCCGCCAGTGGAGCGGCCGCGGCGGCGGCCATGATCGTGCGCCGTGAGACGTCTTGGGCCACCGTTGCTCTCTGTTTCTCGACCTCCCGGGCGGCGGTCGAAGAACCATTACCCATAAGTATATTGTTTCAAGGGTCGACGCGCTCACGTTTTCGTGGCTGCGACACCGGACGCGATGCCTTACCTTTACGTAAACGTCATGCTGCGGGCCCGATGATCGCCGACGCCCTCGACACGCGCACCTACACCATCGGCGAGCTTGCCCGGGCGCTCGGCCTGACGGCGCGCACCATCCGCTTCTACGAGGACGAGGGGCTGATCGCGCCGCTGCGCGCCGGCACGGCCCGCATCTACTCCCATGCCGACCGGGCGCGGCTGATCCTGATCCGCCGGGGCAAGCGCCTCGGCTTCTCGGTGCGGGAAATCGCCGAGTTCCTGGCGCTCTACGACGCCGATCCGCATCAGGCGGAGAAGATGCGCTTTCTCGGACACAAGTGCCGGGAGCGCATCGCCGCCCTCGAGGTGCAGTTGCGCGACGTCCGGCAGACGCTCGCGGAATTGCGGGACATCGACCGTCAGATCGGCGACCATCTTGCAAAGGCCGCCCGCACCGCCACAACGAAGGCCGACAGGAGCGAACCGCAATGAAGTCCGTCGTCATCGCGGGCTATGCCCGCTCTCCCTTCCACTTCGCGAACAAGGGCGCGCTCACCAAGGTCCGGCCGGACGACATGGTCGCCGCCGTCGTGAAGGCCCTGGTCGGGAGCGCGGGCATCGACCCGGCCGACATCGAGGACCTCATCCTCGGAAACGCCTTCCCGGAGGGCGAGCAGGGCTTCAACATGGCCCGCAACGTGGTCTTCCTGGCCGGACTGCCGAAGTCCGTGGCCGGCACCACTGTCAACCGCTTCTGCGGTTCGTCCATGCAGTCGATCCACATGGCGGCCGGCGCCATCCAGATGGACGCCGGGGAGGCGTTCGTCTGCGCGGGCGTCGAGAGCATGACGCGCGTTCCGATGGGCGGCTTCAACCCGATGCCGAACCCGACGCTGGCGGCGAGCACGCCGGCCTACATCTCGATGGGCATGACGGCGGAGAACCTCGCCCGCGGCTACCAGATCACCCGCGCCGACCAGCAGCAGATGGCGGTGGACAGCCATCGCAAGGCGGCCGCCGCGCAGGCGGACGGGCGGCTGACGGCGGAGATCGTGCCGATCGCCGGGGTGACCCGGGACGGGACCATCCGTCCGGAGACGAGCCAGGAGGCGCTGTCGGGCCTGAAGCCCGCCTTCGACGCCGAGGGCACGGTGACGGCTGGCACCTCCTCGCCCCTGACCGACGGGGCGTCGGCGGTGCTCGTCACGTCGGAGGCGTACGCGAAGGCCCACGGCCTCACGATCCTCGCGCGGATCCGCTCGGTGGCCGTCGCCGGCTGCGATGCCGAGGTGATGGGCATCGGCCCGGTGCCTGCGACCCGGAAGGCGCTGACGCGCGCCGGGCTGGCGGCAAAGGACATCGACGTGATCGAACTGAACGAGGCGTTCGCGGCCCAGGCGCTCGCCTGCGTCCACGACCTCGGCCTGGACATGGACCGGATCAACCTCGACGGCGGCGCGCTGGCGCTCGGCCATCCGCTCGGCGCCACCGGGGCGCGCATCACCGGCAAGGCAGCGGCCCTGCTCAAGCGCGAGGGCAAGCAGTTCGCGCTCGCCACCCAGTGCATCGGCGGCGGGCAGGGGATCGCCACGATCCTCGAAGCCGTCTGAGCCGCGGAGGATCCGACCCATGGAGATCCGCTCCGCGGCCGTCATCGGCTCGGGCGTGATGGGGGGCGGCATCGCCGCCCACATCGCCAACGCCGGCATCCCGGTCCTTCTGCTCGACGTCGTGCCCGAGGCGGCGAAGGGCGGGAACGACCGCTCCGTCGTCGCCCGCACGGCGATCGAACGGATGCTGAAGACCGACCCCGCCCCCTTCATGACGCCGAAGGCCGCGCGCCTCGTGACGCCCGGCAACGTCGAGGACGACCTGCACCGGCTGGCCGACGTCGACTGGATCGTCGAGGCGGTGGTCGAGAACCCCAAGGTTAAGGCGGAGATCTACGCCAAGGTCGACGCGCACCGGAAGCCGGGGTCGGTCGTCTCCTCCAACACCTCGACCATCCCGCTCGCGATCCTGACCGAAGGGCAGTCGGACGCCTTCCGCCGCGACTTCTGCGTCACCCACTTCTTCAATCCGCCGCGCTACATGCGCCTGCTCGAGGTGGTGAAGGGTCCCGAGACGCGGGACGAGGTGGTGGAGGCGGTCACCCGCTTCGGCGACGTGACGCTCGGCAAGGGCGTGGTCCGCTGCAAGGACACGCCCGGCTTCATCGCCAACCGCATCGGCACCTTCTGGATCCAGGCGGCCTTCAACGCGGCCCTCGACCATGGGTTGACGGTGGAGGAGGCGGACGCTGTCGGCGGGCGGCCGATGGGCATTCCCAGGACCGGCGTCTTCGCGCTGATGGACCTCGTCGGCATCGACCTGATGCCGCTGATCTCCGCCAGCCTGCTGCGCACCCTGCCGGACGGCGACGCCTATCGGGCGATCTGGCGGGACAGCCCGCTGGTCTCGACCATGATCGCGCAGGGCTACACCGGCCGGAAGGGCAAGGGCGGCTTCTTCGCCATGAACAAGGGCGAGGACGGGAGCCGCCAGAAGCAGGCGATCGACCTGACGACGGGCGCGTACCGCCCGGCCGCGTCCCGCGTGACGCTGGAGAGCGTGGATGCCGGTAAGAAGGGCCTGCGCGCGCTGGTCGAGCATCCCGACAAGGGCGGCCGGTTCGCCTGGGAGGTGCTGTCCCGGACGCTGGCCTACGCCGCCGACCTCGTGCCCGACATCGCCGACGACATCGGCGCGGTCGACGCCGCGATGCGCCTCGGCTACGCGTGGAAGCGCGGGCCGTTCGAGATGATCGACCATCTGGGATCGGCGTGGTTGGCCGAGCGCCTCGCCGCCGAGGGCCGGCCGATCCCGAAGATGCTGGCGCTCGCCGCCGGGCGCCCGTTCTACGAGGTTCGCGACGGGCGCCTGTTCCACCTGACGACCGGCGGGGACTATGCCGAGGTGCGGCGGCCCGACGGCGTGCTGCTTCTGTCCGACGTCAAGCGGGCGTCGAAGCCGGTGGCGAAGAACGCGTCCGCCGCGCTGTGGGACATCGGGGACGGTGTGCTCTGCCTCGAGTTCACGTCCAAGATGAACACGCTCGACCCCGAGATCATGGCGATGATCGGGAAGGCGATGGAGATCGTGAAGGTCTCGTGCGGCCAGTGGCGGGCGCTCGTCATCCACAACGAGGCCGACAACTTCTCCGTCGGCGCCAACCTGGGCATCGCGATGTTCGCGCTGAACATCGGCATGTGGCCCACGATCGAGGAGAGCGTCGCCCAGGGCCAGCAGGTCTACAAGGCGCTGAAGCACGCGCCCTTCCCGGTGGTGGGCGCGCCGTCGGGCATGGCGCTGGGCGGCGGGTGCGAGGTGCTGCTGCACTGTGCGGCGGTGCAGGCCCACGCCGAGAGCTACATCGGCCTCGTCGAGGTCGGCGTCGGGCTCATCCCCGGCTGGGGCGGGTGCAAGGAAATGCTGGTGCGCCTGTCCACCGCGGCGAAGCGGGCGGGCGGGCCCATGCCCCCCGTCGCCAAGGCGTTCGAGACGATCGCGACGGCGAAGGTCGCGAAGTCGGCCGCCGAGGCCATGGACATCGGCTTCCTGCGCCCGACCGACGGCATCACCATGAACCGGGACCGGCTGCTGTTCGACGCCAAGGCGAAGGCGCTCGCGATGGCGGAGGCGCACCAGGCGCCGCAGCCGGTCGAGATCCGCCTTCCGGGCGCCACGGGCAAGGCCGCGCTGATGCTGGCGGTCCGCGACCTCGCCCAGCAGGGCAGGGCGACCCCCTACGACGTCACGGTGTCGGAGGCGCTGGCGACCGTGCTGACGGGCGGGGAGGGGGCGGACGTGACCGTGCCCGTGACGGAGGACGACCTGCTGGAGGCCGAGCGCACGGCCTTCATGACGCTGCTGCGCAAGCCCGGCACCGTCGCCCGGATCGAGCACATGCTGGAGACCGGCAAGCCGTTGCGGAACTGACCGGTCCGTCGCGACCGGCCCTCATGGTTCGACAGGCTCACCATGAGGGCCTCATCCTGAGCCTGTCGAAGGATGGGGCCCGACGGCCCCGCCGACGACCCGGGGAGGACCACCCATGCCGAGCTACAAGGCCCCCATCGACGACATCCGCTTCGTGCTCGAGGACGTGCTGGGCGTGGAGCGCGTCTCCATGCTCCCGGGCTACGAGGATGCGACGCCCGACCTGCTGACGCAGGTGCTGGAGGAACTGGCGAAGTTTGCCGAAAACGAGCTCCAGCCCCTCAACCGGTCGGGCGACGAGGAGGGCTGCACGTTCGAGAACGGCGTGGTCCGCACGCCCAAGGGCTTCAAGGCGGCCTACGACCGCTATCGCGAGGCCGGGTGGACGGCCGTCTCCGCCGATCCGGACTATGGCGGGCAGGGCCTGCCGCAGGTCGTCAACTTCGTGATGTCCGAGATCCTGTCCTCGGCCAACATGTCGTTCGGCATGTACCCGGGCTTGAGCCACGGCGCCTACGAGGCGCTGCACCAGCACGGCTCGGACGACCTCAAGGCGCTCTACCTGCCCAGGCTGGTCGACGGCACCTGGTCCGGCACCATGTGCCTGACCGAGCCGCACTGCGGCACCGACCTCGGCCTGATCCGCACGAAGGCGATGCCGCAGGACGACGGCAGCTTCGCGATCACCGGCACGAAGATCTTCATCTCCGCCGGCGAGCACGACCTGACGGAGAACATCGTCCACCTCGTGCTGGCCAAGCTGCCGGACGCGCCGGCGGGCACGCGGGGCATCAGCCTGTTCGTGGTGCCGAAGTTCCTGGCCCGGCACGACGGGACGCCCGGGCCCCGCAACGGCGTCGCCTGCGGCTCGATCGAGCACAAGATGGGCATCAAGGCGTCCGCCACCTGCGTGATGAACTTCGACGGGGCCAGGGGCTGGCTCGTCGGCCGGCCGCACGGCGGCATGCGGGCGATGTTCACCATGATGAACGCCGCGCGCCTCGGGGTGGCGATGCAGGGCCTCGGCATCGGCGAGGTCGCCTACCAGAACGCGGTGCAGTACGCGAAGGACCGGCTTCAGGGCCGCTCGCTCACCGGGGCCAAGGTGCCGGAGAAGGCGGCCGACCCGATCATCGTCCACCCCGACGTGCGCAAGAACCTGCTGTGGATCCGCGCGCTGAACGAAGGGTCCCGCGCGCTCGGCTACTGGCTCGGGATGCAGATCGACACCGCGCTGAAGCACCCGGACCCGACGGCGCGACAGGAGGCCGACGACTTCGTCGCGCTGATGACGCCGATCGCCAAATCGTTCTTCACCGACTACGGCTTCGAGGCGGCGGTGAAGGCCCAGCAGCTCTATGGCGGGCACGGCTACATCCGCGAATGGGGGATGGAGCAGTTCGTCCGCGACGCCCGCATCGCCCAGATCTACGAGGGGGCGAACGCCATCCAGGCGCTCGACCTCGTGGGCCGCAAGCTGCCGATGCACATGGGCCGGCTGCTGCGCCGCTTCTTCCACCCGCTGGGGGCGGAGCTGGAGGCGGCGATGGAGGATCCGGCGACGGCCGAGATGGCGGGCCAGCTCGCCAAGGCCTACGGCCGGCTCCAGCAGGCGACGGCCTGGGTCGCCCAGAAGGGCATGGGCAACCCGGACGAGGCGGGCGCCGCCTCGGCCGACTATCTGCGCCTGTTCGCGCTGGTGGCGGTGGGATGGATGTGGATGCGGATGGCGAAGGCGGCGGCGGCGAAGCTGCCCACGGCGAACGGCAACGCGGCCTTCTACGACGCCAAGCTGAAGACGGCCGCGTTCTTCTACGCCCGTATCCTGCCGGAGACGTCGAGCCTGTTCGCCGCCATCATGTCCGGGGCGAAGCCGATGATGGCGATGACGGCCGACCAGTTCTGAGGGGGGGCGCCGGCCCCCTCAACCGCCCGTTGGGGCCGACCGGTCCCCCAACCCGTGCGCGCGGAGGGCAGCGACCGATGCGGCGGCCGTCGTGTGATGGACGAAGGTGCCGCCCGCGGCCTCCCAGCGGTCGCGCAGGTCGCGGCGATCGTCGACCAGCACGTGCCCCGGTCCCGACCAGCGGTGCTTCTCGCGCGAGAGGCAGGCGACGACCGGGACATCGGCGCCGAGCACGCGCGCGACCCACGCCCGCTTCTGCGGCTCGGCCCATCGGCCCATCGGCAGTCCGGTCAGGATCGTCGGGCGTAACGGCGCGCAGAAGGCCCAGAGGACCGGCGCGTCCGCCATCATGTCGAGGGTGCCGTAGAAGTCCGGGTGCGCGGCCAGCGCCTTCCACATGGCGCGCGCGGTCAGGTCCCTTGGCAGGCGACCCGTCGTGGCCCGCACGCTCACGTCGAAATCGGCGAGAACGCCGTCGAGGTCGAGGAACAGCGGCGCGGTCACCGCCGCTGGATGCTCGCCAGATAGGCGAGCAGCGCGTCGATCGACGCGGTATCGAGCTGGAAGGAGGGCATCTGCACCGGCCCGTGCCCCGTCACGATCCCCTCCGCCAGCGACTCGGCGAGGCTCTCCACCGGATAGCGCTGGCCGATGCGCCAGAGCGGCGGCGCCTGGGGCACGGGGCTCTGGGCTGCGGGCTCGATGGCATGGCAGCGGGCACACAGCCGGTCGGCGATGATCCGCCCGTCCGCGTTCGGGGTGGCGTCGGTCGCCGTCTGGGCCATGACCGGCCCGGCGAGGGCCAGCAGAAGGGCGGCGGCGGAGAGGGCGCGTACGACGTTCGTCTTCACAACCGGTCCCCCAGCATCGCCGCCCCTTCGACGCCACCGACGGTACGCCTCCCGGCGCCGACGGTCCAGATGGTCATCCGGCGCGCGCGGCGACGCCGCTGGCCGCCCGTTCGGGGCATGCCAAGAGGGGTGGGGCCGGCGCACCGCGGCCGGGCACCGGCGCCGCGCTGTTGCGCGCGCGCTCACTCCATCCCGAGGGCGGCCTTGTAAAGCTCGAGGAGTTCCTCCTCCTCCTGGCGCTCCTGCCGGTCCTTCTTCCGCAGGCTGATGATCTTGCGGATGATCTTGGTGTCGAACCCCTCGCCCTTGGCCTCGGAATAGATGTCCTTGATGTCGGCGGCGATGCCGGCCTTCTCCTCCTCGAGCCGCTCGATCCGCTCGACGAAGCTCTTCAGCTTGCCCGCGGCAAGGCCGCCGACGTCGCTGTCGGTCGCGGTGGGGGCCGTGCGGGTCATCGCGTCCTGGTCCATGGGGATCGTCGCTCTGATCGGGAGGGGAGGCACCGTCGGTACCCCCCGCCCGGTCCGGCTGTCAAGCACGGCCCCGCGCTTGCCCCGTCAGTGGCCCGCGTGCGGCTGCGTGGCGGCGAAGGCTGCCTTCTGGTCGGTCGAGGCGTCCTTCTGGTGCTTCGCCTTCCACGTGTCGTACGGCTCGCCGTAGACGATCTCGCGCGCCTGCGGGTCGGTCATCGGCACGTCGCGTTCCTGGGCGGCGGCGAGGTACCATTTGGACAGGCAGTTCCGGCAGAAGCCGGCGAGGTTCATCATGTCGATGTTCTGCACGTCCGTGCGGGTCCGCAGGTGCTCGACCAGGCGGCGGAAGGCGGCGGCCTCGAGTTCGGTGCGGGTACGGTCGTCCATGGCGGGGCTCCCTCTTCGGATCTCTCCGGGCATATGGGGTGCGGCTCAGGCGGGGGCGATCCCCGCCACCGTTTCGGCGATCAGCCAGTCGACGACGCGGGACAGCGCCTCCGCCTCGTCCGCCCCGTCCGCGAGCGCGGCGGCATGGATCGCGCGCTGGCGGTGCGCGCTGGTGCCGCGCCGCAGGATCTCGCGCCCGTGCAGCAGGTCCGCCTCGCAGCCGTGGGCGCGGGCGTCGCCCGAGACGAGGGCGACCATCTCCCCGAACAGGTCGGGATAGGGGACGATCGCCCCCCTGCCGAAGTCGATCAGCCCCTCGTCGAAGCCGTGCCGCTGGGCCCGCCAGCGGTTCTCCTCCACCAGCATCGTCCGGTAGCGCCGCCAGCTCACGTTCTCCCGCCGGAGCCTCGCCAGCATCGAGAGCACGCAGACGTAGACCGCCGCCACCGTCATCGTGTCGTCGACCGTGGTGCAGACGTCGGCGATCCGCATCTCCAGCGTCGGGAAGCGGACGGACGGACGGATGTCCCACCACAGCTCGCTCGCGTCGCGGATGACGCTGGCGTCGACCAGCACCGCGACCGCGCGGGCATAGTCGCCCCAGCTCGCGAACGCCTCGGGCACGCCGGTGCGCGGCAGCTCCTGCAGCACCGCGAGGCGGTAGGACATGAGCCCCGAATCCTGCCCCTGCCAGAACGGCGAGGAGGTGGAGAGCGCCAGCATGTGGGGCAGGAAGTAGCGGACCTGGTTCATCAGGTCGATCCGCAGTTCCGGGTCCTCCACGCCCACGTGGACGTGCAGCCCGCAGATCATCAGGCGACGCGCCGGCGCCCCCAGCGCGCGGGCCAGCAGCTCGTAGCGGTCACGCCGCGTGTGCTTGAGCGGGCGCCAGACGGCGAAGGGATGGGTGCTGGCGGCGATGGGGGCGAGGCCCCAGCCGCCGGCCACCTTCGCCACGGTGCCGCGCAGGCGCCCGATCTCCGCCCGCGCCTCGGCCAGCGAGCGACAGACGGGGGTTGAGACCTCCAGCTGGCAGCGCAGGAACTCCGGATGGACGTGGTCGCCCAGTTCCGCCCGGCACGCCTCCAGCAGCGCGTCCGGCGGATCGGGCACGATGTCCCGCGTCCGGCGGTCGACGAGGAGGTACTCCTCCTCGATCCCCAAGGTCAGCGGGATTGGCGTGAGGGGGATCATGGGGGCCCGAACCGCTCGATCCGGCGGAGCGCGGGATCGTCGAGGACCGGGACGAGCACGTCGGACAGCAGATCGGCCCAGCGGTCGGCGTCCGCGTCGGTCGCGACCAGGTCCTGGCGCACCTCGACCAGGGCGTTCGGCAGGCCGGCCGCTGTGCAGTGGACGTCGATGGTGTGCCCCACCATGCCCCGGCCGCTGTAGGGCTGGTTGTCGCCGACGCACAGGTCGCCCCGGCGAAGCAGGCGGGCGATCATCGGCACCGCCATCCGCGGATCCCAGTCCCACAGGAGGCCCACCTGCCAGGGCCGGCGGAAGCCGTGCATCACGGGCGTGAAGCTGTGGACCGACACGATCGCCGGGACGGCGCCGCCGGCGGACAGCCGGCGGATCTCGGCCGCGACGCGGTCGTGATAGGGACGGTAGAGCGCATCCGCCCGCCGCGCGACCTCGTCCGGCGGAACGTCGCGGTTGGCCGGCACGACCGTGCCGTCGCTGACCGCCGGCGTCGACGTCGGGTCGCCCGGCGGGCGGTTCAGGTCCATCACGAGGCGGGAGTAGCCCGAAAAGACGGCCGTCGCGCCGAGGCGCTCCGACAGCCGCTCCGCCATCCGCCGCCCGCCGATGTCGAAGGCGACGTGCCGGCGCATCTCCCCGGCCGGGACGCCCAGATCGAGGCCCGAGGGCACGGCGTTCGAGGCGTGGTCGCACAGGACGAGGACGGGCCGCGTCGCCCCTGGGCGGAGCACAGTCACGGGCGGCGGATCGCCGGGCCCGAGGAGCGGGCGGGTCTGGACGGCGGACATACGCGCTCATAGCAGGTTCGCGCGCGGCGGTCAGCAGGCGGGGGCGGCGCCGGTCGACACCGTCCGCCCTCCGGGCTATTCAAGGCTCCCGACCGTTCCCGTTCCCCCCGATGCCCGATCCCGCCAGCCCCAGCGACGCCAGTCCCAGCGACGCCAGTCCCCGCGCTGCACGCCTCGCTCTCGGCGCCCTCGTGCTCGGCGCGGCGGCGATCGCGTTCGCGCCGATCTTCGTGCGGCTGTCGGACGTGGGGCCGGTGGCGATCGGCTTCTGGCGGGTGACCCTGGCGGCACCCGCGCTCCTCCTCTGGTTCCTTCTCGAGCGCCGGCCCGCGGGAGCCGACCTGCGCCGGGGCGACGTCCGGATGCTCGCCGCGGCGGGGGCCTGCTTCGCCGGCGACCTCGCCGTCTGGCACCTGTCGATCGCCTTCACGTCCGTCGCCAACGCCACGCTCCTGGCGAACGTCTCGCCGATCTTCGTGGCGCTCGTCTCCTGGCTGGTCTTCGGGCAGCGGTTCACCCGCCTCTACGTGGCGGGCGTGGTCGTCGCCTTCGTCGGCGTCGGCATCCTCATGGGCCGCAGCGTCGAGGTGGGGCCGACGCATCTCCTCGGCGATGCGCTCGGCCTGCTGACCGCCGTCTTCTACGGCAGCTACTTCCTCATCGTGGCGCGCCTGCGCGCACGTCTCTCCACCGCGACGATCATGCTGGCCAGCGCCGTGGGGACCGCCGTGATCCTGCTTCCGATCGCGTTCCTGGCCGGCGAGCGCATCCTGCCGGGCGACGCACGGGGCTGGGCGGTGCTGGCGGCGCTCGGCCTGTTCAGCCACGCGGGCGGGCAGAGCCTGATCGCCTTCGCGCTGGCCCACCTCCCGGCCACCTTCTCCGCCCTCGCGCTCCTGTTCCAGCCGATCTTCGCCGCGGCGCTGGCCTGGATCCTGCTGGGCGAACCGCTGGGGCCGGTGGAGATCGCCGGCGCCGTCGTGATCCTCGTCGGGATCGTGCTCGCCCGCCGTGGCAGCACCGGTTGACGGGCGAACGACCCCGCCGTTGGATCGAACCGGACCGCCCGTGCCGCAGCCCATGATCCCCTCCCATCCCGTGCCCGACAGGACCAAGGTGTCCGAGCGCGTCCGCCGCTCGCTCGCGGACATGATCGCCCGCGGCGAACTGGCGCCGGGCGAGCGGCTGCCGGGGGAGCGGCAGCTGGCGGAGCGGATGGGCGTGAGCCGGGTTTCGGTCCGCGCGGCCCTCCAGCAGTTGAAGACGCAGGGGTTCCTCGTCGCCGTGCAGGGCGGCGGCACCCGCGTCGTCTCCTCGGTCGGCGGCATGGACCCGCCGCTGGCCGCGCTCGTCCGGCTGAAGTCGGAGAGCCTGTCGGACCTCGCCGAGATCCGGCTGATGCTGGAGAGCTGGGCCGCCAATCGCGCCGCCCGCTTCGCCACCGCCGAGCAGGTGGCCGAGATCGACGCCGCCGCGCGGCGGATGGAGGACCCCCGCCGCGCCCTTCACCGGGCCGAGGACGACGTGGCGTTCCACCTCGCCGTCGGGCGCGCCGCCGCAAGCCCGATCTACATGCATTTCCTGTCGGTCGTTCAGGAAGCGCTCGGCGATCTTCTCGCGTTCCACCACGGCGCCCTCTTCGCGCCCGGATCGGCGGACACGATCGTCGGCCACCACGCGGCCATCCGCGACGCCATCGCCTCGCGCGATCCGGGCCTCGCCGAGCGGGCGATGCGCGCGCACCTGGAATGGGTCCTCGCCCATTATCCGGACGGCGTCCCTGGCGAGGACTGAGCGGTGGCCCCCGTTCGGATGTGGCCCCCGTTCGGATGTGGCGTCGGGACGATGGTCGACCGGCGGGGCGAACGTCACACGCGCCAAGCCGGAGCGCGCGGTGGACAGCGGGGCGTGGCGCCGCGCGACCGCTTCTGGCACCGGCCGACGGGGCGGGGGGACCGGGGCCGGGCTGCCCGGATCCTCACCCCACCAGCATGCGCCCGCCGTAGGTCGCCTTCAGCGTCTCGTCGGTCAGCGTCGTCTCCACCGGCCCGGCGGCGACGAGGCGCGTGTTCAGCATCAGCACGTGGTCGAACCAGCCGCGCACCGTGCCGAGGTCGTGGTGGACGCAGATCACCGTCCGCCCTGCGCGGTCCAGGTCGCGCAGGACGGTGAGGATCGCGTGCTCGGTCGCCGCGTCCACGCCCGCGAACGGCTCGTCCATCAGATAGACCCGCGCGTCCTGCGCCAGCGCCCGGGCGAGGAAGACGCGCTGTTGCTGCCCGCCGGACAGCTGGCCGATCTGCCGGTCGGCGAAGGCCGACATCCCCACCCGGTCCAGCGCCTCGCGCGCCGCCTCCCGGTCGGCGCGGCCGACGGGGCGGAACCAGCCGATGCGCCCGTACCGGCCCATGGCCACGACCTCCACCGCCGAGACCGGGAAGTCCCAGTCCACGCTCTCGCGCTGGGGCACGTAGCCGACGGCGCGCCGCTGGCGCCGCACGTCCCGCCCGAACACCTTCACCTCGCCGGTGACGGTCGGCACGAGGCCCAGCACCGCCTTGACGAAGGTCGACTTGCCAGCGCCGTTCGGACCGACGACCGCGACGAGGCCGCGCGCCGGAGCGTCCCAGGCGACATCCCACAGGACCGGGCGGCGGTCGTAGGCGACGGTGAGGCCGCGGACGGCGAGCGGCGCCGCCGACGCGTCGCCGGCCTTTCCGTCCTTCAGCCAGTCCGGGGACATGAGCATCGTCGGGATCGCCTTTGTGAACATCTGTTCATATCGACATGTGACTTGCTCGACTTGTATCGCGACAAATGATGGTCAAGACGAGCCAAGATCAGGCACAGGATATGCCCGCGATCGGCGCCCGTTCAAGTCCCCCCGTCAGAAGCCCCGGACCGGGAGGTCCGCCGGCCGCTGGAGCCAGTTGTCCGCCGGGTAGGCGCACGCCCCGTCGATCACGTGGACCGCATAGGCGTGGCGCGACCGGTCGGAGCGGTTGGCGCCGCTCCGGTGCGGCGCCTCGCCGTGCAGCAGGATCAGCGTGCCCGCGGGTGCTTCCAGAGGCACCTCGCCCTCGGTGGGGATGGGGGCGGGGTCGAGGGTCTCCATCCGCACGCCGCCCTGGCCGTCGCGCGCCATCCGCTTGCGCAGGCCCTCGCGATGCCGGCCGGGCAGGCCCCACATGCAGCCGTTCTCGACCGTCGCGTCCTCGAGCGCGAACCAGAGGCCGACGCAGCTCTTCGGCTCGGTCCACAGGAAGGTCGAATCCTGGTGGCAGACGACCTCGCCGCCGATGCGCGGCTGCTTGAAGATGTACATGGACTGGATCAGTCGCGGATCGGCCATGCCGACGTCGGCGCAGATGCCGGCCAGCCGCCGATCGCGGGAGAAGCGGTCGAACACCGGGTCGCGGTCGTGCAGCGCGTGGCCGATCTTGTTGATCGACAGGTGCTTGTCCTGCCGCAGGGCGCCGGTGTCGTCGAACGCCTCCTCCTCGAAGAAGCAGCGGATCTCGCCCCCCGAGGAGAGGAACCAGTCGTCGGTCGTGTGCTGCTGCCGCTTCGTGGAGAAGACGGAGCGGACGGCGTCGGGGTCGAAGGCGTCGACGATGCCCCGCGCCCGGTCGATCAGTGCGCGGCAGTCGGCCGGATCGGCGAAGCCCTCGATCGTCAGGAACCCGTCCCGCGCGAAGGTCTCGCGCTGCGCCTCGCTCAAAACCCGAGCCATATCCATCTCCCGTCTTCCGCTCACACCACCGTCGCGTGGTCGACCAGCGCCAGCATCGGCAGGTCGCTCGGACGGTTTCCGTATCCCCAGGTCGGGCCGAAGGGCCCGTGCTCCTCCAGATAGGCGGCGAAGCGCGTCGCCTTCACCGCCCGGACGCAGTTCCCGCGCGGCATCTGGCCGGTCAGCACGCCGTCGACCTCCTCGACGTCGGTGGCCAGCAGCCCGTCGACCGGCAGGTCGGCCAGCAGGCGGGGCATGTAGAGGCCGAGCGCCCCCGTCGCCACGAGGATGTGGCGGCCGGCCCGCTTGTGTTCGAGAAGCGCGTCGCGGATCGGTGCCTTCCAGCGGACCCAGCCGACGAGGCGGTCGGCCGCCGCACGGGCTTCCGCGGCCGGGATGCCGGCCAGCGTCTCGCGCAGCAGGATGGCCTTCGCCATCGTGCGGGTGTCCATTTCCGTCAGGCGGCCGCGTGCCCGCAGCGTGAAGGCCGAGCGCAGCGCGCGGACGAGGGACAGCCGCGCCCGGGTCCGGCCGACGACGCGTTCGACGAACGGCAGCAGGCTGTCGCCCTGCACGAGCGTCCCGTCGAAGTCGAAGACGGCGAGGCCGGGTCCGGTCAAGGGGCCGGTGGTCGCTGCGGACAGGCTCAGAGCCGGAACCGGCGGCGCAGGACCACACCGGCCCACGCGCCCACGACCACCGTGAGGTGGGTGAGCCAGTAGCGCTCGATCCCCTCGCGCCAGTCGAGGAGCGCGCCGCCGACCGCGAACAGGCCGACGACGGTCAGGAACACCATGCTGGCCGGATATTCGTCGGTCGACAGCCGCAGGCGCAGCCGCCGCAGGAGCGCGCGCAGGCCCGCGTGGGTCGCGAAGGCCGAGAGCACGGCGCCGAGGAAGGGCAACGCCCCCTCGGCCACCAGCCAGTGCAGGTCGCCGCCCGCGAAGGCGCGGTCCATCAGGATCTCGCCCTTGCCGATGACCAGCGAGGCGACGGCGGAGAAGATGACGAAGAGCAGCACCCCGTTCGACAGCACGTCGAGGGTGAGGTTCTGCCGGATCGCGGTGACCTGGGTACGCCGAGGATTGGAACCGAGTTGCCGCACGGGAGCCTCCGTCCTTCGATCCGACTTAAACACGTCCGGTGCGCGGGAGGCAAACGCCGCGCACCGGATCTCCTACGTGTGATCGGACCGGCCGGATCACCCTGCGGCGGTCACCATCCGCGTGGCGTCCCGCAGCGCCGCGATGGTCTGGTTGCGACCACGGAGCAGCTGGGTGAGCGCGAAGCCCCGATGCTCCGCCGGCAGGTGGGCCCATTCCCCCGCGACGGCGAGCGCCGGCAGCGGCGGCACGGTATAGGCCGGGTCGTGCCGGAACCGCGGCTCGCGGGTGAAGTTCAGCGGGACGAGGATGCGGGCGAGGCCCTGGAGGACCGCGTTCGCCGCCGTCGCCGGGACGGTGCCCGCCGAAACCCTGGCCGCGAAGCCCGCGAGCGCCGCGTCGAGCCCGTCGATCGCCGCCTCGACCGGGGCGAAGTCGAACAGGTCGCCCATGGTGGCGGCGTAGCGGCCGAGCGTCGCCCTGAACTCCGCCGTCGTCGCCCGCCAATCGAAGGGCAGCACCTCGGCGTTCGCGATCCGCAGCGTCGAGAGCAGGTAGACCTTGATGTCCGTCTCGAGGATCGTCCTGTCCGCGATCTCGATCGTGTCGTTCTCGGTGTGCCAGGCGATGTTCGCCCCGCAGCCCGACACGTCGTAGTAGCCCTTCTCGACCCGCAGGTCGTCCGGCATGGTCGAGCTCAGCATGTAGAAGCTCGAGATGCCGATGTTGTTGAAGCTGTAGTCGCCCGCCTGATTCGGGCGCTTGGGCTTCATCGGCTTGCCCGCACCGTCGCGGATGGCGCCCTCGACCAGCGCCAGCGTCTCCGACATGGTCGTGGTCTGGTGATAGCTGGTCGCCCAGCGGCAGCCAGGGCTGTCGCAGTTGATCTGTGCGACGCAGCCCTCGTCCAGCTCCAGCGCGAAGGCGTCGGCGTACCAGGTGGAGCCGGCGTAGCGGCCGGTCGAATGGCCGGGCCACCACGCGATGCGCACCGACCGGCGCAGGTCGGCGCGGTTGGTCCAGAAGATGCGGGCGAGTTCGAGCAGCGTGGCGTCGCCGGTGGCGTTGTCGCCCACGCCCACGTCCCAGCTGTCGTAGTGGCCGTGGACGAAGACGAAGCTGTCGGGCTCCACCGCGCCGGGGATGCGGACCTCGGGCACCTTCTGGACGTACCAGCCCTCGATCATCTCGGTCCGGATCGTCGCCGGTCCGCCCGCGGCCGCGATCGCCTTCAGCGCCTCGCCCGTCTGCTTGTTCACAGCGACGACCGGGATCTTCGGCTTTCTCGGCAGGTCGTCGAGGTCGGGGCTGCCCCAGATCGTGGTGCAGGTGCCCCAGTGGATGTCGACGCCCGGGTTGATGGCGATGAGGCCGGCGCCGCCCCATTCCTCGACCAGCTGGGTCAGGGCCGGATTGCCGAAGCCCTCGGTCACGAGGATGCGGCCCTTCAGCTTGGCCGTGACCGCGGCCAGCTCGCTCTCCGGCCGGCCGAACAGCTCGGTCACGCTCTTGGAATAGGAGCGCAGCGCCTTCTGGTTGGCGGGCATGTAGACCAGCTCGCCCGTGAAGCCCTCGGGCACCGAGATGCTCATCGACGGGGCCTTGGCCCGGTGCGAGACGCCGCCCGCCTCGACCGAGGCGCTGACCGGGATGGAGAGGTAGATCTCCGGCGCGTGGACCGTCACCGGCACGCCCAGCGCGCGCAGGCGCTCCGCGATCATGTCGGCGGCCGTGTTCACGTCCTCGGGCCGCCAGCGCGGATGGCGCGAGAACGCCTCCACCAGCTCCCAGGGCGCGGCCATCGACAGGTCCGCGAGCATCGTCCTCTCGACCGCCGCCGTGCCGTCCTTCGTCGTCATCGCCGTCCTTCTCCGTTCCCCTCGGAATGCCATGCGAGCGGCGCGCGGAACTGCGCCGATCCGCCGGTCCGTTTTTCAACAGACGAAAAAGGAGTTTACCTGATGTGATTCCTAGGACAATCTTTTCGACGATGGATGGGCCGTCGGGCGGTAAACGATCCGACGGACAGGGACCGGCGCGAACGGGAGAGGGACATGAAGGCAACGTCTCAAGGTGTGTCGGCCGGCGGCTGGTGCCGTCGCGCGGTGATGGCGGGGGCCAGCGCGTTCGTGCTGGGCGCGTCGCTCCTCGGGTTCGCGGGCGCGGCGGAGGCCCAGCAGGGCGACCGGATCCGCAAGATCGTGCTCGTGACGGCGCCCCAGGCGGGCGACCCGCAGGAGTTCCAGGCCGCCCAGCTGATCGGGCAGGAATGGCGCAAGCTCGGCCTCGACGTCGAGGTGCGCGCGATGACGCGCCAGCAGCTGACCGACTATGTCTGGCAGAGCCGCGAGAAGTGGGACGCCACGATGTGGCGCATGGTCGGGCGGCCGGAGCGGTCGGACCCGGACGAGCTGATCTTCAACCTCTTCCATTCCACGACGGCGCGCGCCGGCTTCAACTTCGTCGGCTACAACAACCCCGCCTACGACCAGATCGCCGAGGCCCAGCGCCGCGAAGTCGACGTCGCCGCCCGCAAGCGGCTGATCACCGAGGCGCAGCAGGTCATCGCGCGCGACACGCCTTACGTCTTCCTCGTCCATCCCAAGAACAACATCGCCTATCTGAAGTCGGTGTGGGACCCGAAGACGATCGTCGACCAGGGCGGCATCGGCATCCGCAACTTCTGGACCTTCGTGAACGCGGCCCCGGTCGGCACGCAGAAGGACATGGTCCTGTTCAGCGCCGACCTGCTGGTCGCGATCAACCCGCTCTACATCTCCGGCGGTTCCGACAGCTGGATCACCGATCTCGTCTGGGACCGGCTGATGCGCGTCGGCCCGGACGGCCTGCCGACGCCCTGGTCGGCGAGCGAGGTGAAGTGGGTCGACGGCCAGACGCTCGACGTCACGCTGCGCCCCGGACAGAAGTGGCATGACGGCCGGCCGATGACGGTCGAGGACGTCATCTTCTCGTTCGAGGCGGTCGCGGGCGACGAGTCGCCCATGTACAAGCCCTTCGTCAGCAACATCGCGTCGATCGAGAAGGTCAGCGACAGCGTCGTCCGCTTCAAGCTGAAGACGGCGTCCGCCTCGTTCCTCACCTCGACGCTGGCGAAGATCAACCTCGTGCCCAAGCACGTCTGGGAGCCGATCCTTCAGGGTCTGGCGACCTCGCCCCAGAACGCCGAGAGCCACCAGGAGCGCCAGCCGATCGGCTCGGGTCCCTTCAAGGTCGCGCGCTTCGCGCTCACCGAGGAGGTCGTGCTTGAGAAGAACGCCGACCATTGGTCGGCGCCCAAGATGGACCGCTGGATCCTGCGCATCGTCACCAACCAGGAGGCGGCGCTGGGCATGCTGCGGCGCGGCGAGGTCAACTTCCTCTCCGACTATCGCGGCGACCCGAAGATCCTCGACGACCTCGCGCGGCAGAACACCAACGTCGAGGTCGCGTCCTCGATCGACATGGGCTTCCGCTTCGTCGGCCTGAACAACCGCCGTCCGCCCTTCGACGACGTGAAGTTCCGGCAGGCGCTGTCGCTCGCCATCAACCGCAACCTGATGGTCCAGGCGGCGTGGAACGGCTATGCCGTGCCGTCGGGCTCGGTCGTGTCGCCGGCGCTGGCCGCCTGGCACGTCGCCTCGATCACCCGTGCCAACCTGGACGAGGCGAAGAAGACGCTGGCCGACGCCGGTTACGCGCTCGTCCAGAACCGCCTGCACTATCCGTCGGGCAAGCGCGAGACCCTGACCGCCGAGTGACGGTCTGATCGTCGGCGGGGGGCGCCGTCCGCGGCGTCCCCCCGTCCGTTTCCTTCTTCGCCCATTTCCGTTTTCCGTCGCAGGGGCCGTCCTGGATGCCGCGCATCGTCACGCGACTTCTGCACATGCTCCTCGTCCTTTGGGCGGTGGCGACGATCCTGTTTCTGATGTTCCGGCTGATGCCGGGCGATCCGACGCTCGCCTACATCGACACGACCTTCTCGGCCGAGCAGCGTCAGCAGCTCCTCGTCATGTTCGGCCTCGACCGGCCGCTGCACGAGCAGTACTTCATCTATCTGTGGAACCTGCTGCAGGGCGAGCTCGGCACCTCGTTCCACTACAAGCGCCCGGTGCTCGACCTCGTGCTGAGCGTCCTGCCGAACACGGTCGTCCTCACCTTCGTCTCGCTCCTGCTCGCCTACATCTTCGGCGTGCTCGTCGGCGCCTGGCTCGCGTGGCGGCGGGGCAGCTGGCTCGAGGGGGTGGTGATCCCGTCGGTGCTGGCGCTGCGGGCGGCTCCCGAATTCTGGCTCGGCATGGTGCTGCTGGCGACGCTCGGCTTCGGGCTCGGCATCTTTCCGTCGGGCGGCGCCAACAGCCCCGGCGCCACCTTCTCCAGCGAGTGGGCGCGCATCTTCTCGCTCGACTACGCCCAGCACCTCGTCCTGCCCACGCTCACTCTCTTCCTCTATCTCCAGGGGCTGCCGCTCCTCCTGATGCGCTCCAACATGCTGGAGGTGATGCAGGAGGACTTCATCATGATGGCCCGCATGAAGGGGCTGTCGGAGCGGTCGATCATGCTGCGCCACGCCGCGCGCAACGCGATGCTGCCGGTGGTGACGGCCTTCGCGCTGGGCTTCGGCGGGTCGATCGGCGGGAACGTGGTGGTCGAGAGCGTCTTCAGCTGGCCCGGGCTCGGGCGGCTCCTCGTCAACGCCGTCGCGGGCAACGACTATCCGTTGGCACAGGGGGCCTTCCTTCTGATCACCATGTTCCTGGTCGTGATGAACTTCGTGGCCGACCTCCTCTATTCCGCCCTCGACCCGCGGGTTTCCCATGGCTGAGGCCGCCGTCGCCGTCCCCGCAGCGGCCGCCGGTCGGCGGTTCCGCCTGCCGAAGATCGACCCCTATGCGGCGATCGGGCTGACGATCTACGTCGTCTTCTTCCTGGTGGCGCTGTTCGCCGACCGGATCGCGACGCACGACCCGCTGGAGATCCTGTTCGACGACGACGGGAACCTGCTGTCGAACGTCGCTCCGGGCGCCGCCCATGTCCTGGGGACAACCAACCTTGGTCGGGACATCTTCTCCCAGCTGGTCATGGGCACGCGGAACGCGCTGATCGTCGGGGTGAGCGCCGCGATCGTCGTCGCGTCGCTCGGCACGCTGGTCGGGCTGGTCGCGGGCTTCTTCGGCAAGTGGGTCGACACCCTCCTGATGCGGGTCGCCGACGTGGCGCTCGGCATCCCGTTCCTGCCCTTCGTGATCGTGCTGGCCGCCTTCATGGGGGCCCAGACGTCGAACGTCGTGATCGCCGTGGCCCTGCTTCTCTGGCCCAACACCGCGCGCGTCATCCGCTCGCAGGTGCTGACCGTGCGCGAGCGCGCCTTCATCGAGGCGGCGCGGGTGACGGGCTCCAGCACGTGGCGCATCCTGTTCGTCCACGTCATGCCGAACATCCTGCCGCTCACCTTCCTCTACGGTTCGATCGCGGTGGGCTGGGCGATCCTGACCGAGGCGAGCGTGAGCTTCCTCGGCTTCGGGCCGTCGGATTCGATCTCCTGGGGCTACATGCTCCAGGACGCCTACGGTTCGCAGGCGATGTCGCGCGGCACCTACTTCTGGTTCGTGCCGCCGGGCATCTGCATCATCCTCGTCGTCGTCGCCGGCTTCTTCATCAGCCGCGGCTACGAGGAGATCCTCTTCCCCAAGCTGAAGGACTGAGGCCCTGCCGCTCCTCGACGTCCAGGACCTGCGGGTCGAGTACCGCGCGCGCGGCGGAACCGTCCATGCCGTCGACGGTGCGACCTTCTCCGTGCCGGAGGGCGAGGTCGTCGGCCTCGTCGGCGAGAGCGGGTGCGGCAAGACCACGGCCGCCCGCGCGCTCACCGGCGTGGTGCCGGCCAACGCGCGGATCGCCGGCGGGCGCGTCACCTTCGGCGGGCGCGACCTCCTCGCCTTCGGGGCGAAGGACTGGGACGGCGTCCGCTGGCGGCAGATCGCCTTCATCCCGCAGAGCGCCATGAACTCCCTCGATCCGGTCTACCGGGTCGGAACCCAGATCCGCGAGGTGCTGCGCCACCGCGGCGGCCTGGGGCGGGGGGAGAGCGACCGGCGGGTCGACGAACTCTTCTCGATGGTCGGCATCGCGCCCGAGCGCCAGCAGGACTATCCGCACCAGTTCTCCGGCGGCATGCGCCAGCGGGCGGCGATCGCGCTGGCGCTGGCGCTGAACCCGCGCCTCGTGATCGCGGACGAGCCGGTGACGGCCCTCGACGTCATCGTCCAGCGCCAGGTGCTCGACACCTTCCGCGACCTGCAGGTTCGCCTCGGCCTGTCCGCCATCCTCGTCACCCACGACATCAGCGTGGTCGCCTACGCCTGCGACCGGGTCGTGGTGATGTACGCCGGCAAGGTGGTGGAGGCCGGGCCCGTGCGCGCCGTCCTCGAGGCGCCGTCCCACCCCTACACGATGGGCCTCTACAACGCCTTCCCGGACCTCGGCCGGGCGAGCGGGACGCTGGTCCCGATCGAGGGGAACCCGCCGGACCTCCGCGACCCGCCCAAGGGCTGCCGCTTCGCACCGCGCTGCCCCTTCGCGGTGGCGAAGTGCCGCGAGGCCCAGCCGCCGACCGTCACCGTGGCCCCCGGCCACACCGCCGCCTGCTGGCGCCTCGACGAGGCCCCCCAGCTCCGCCAGCTCGCCCGTGAGGAACAGACGTGGCTTCGCTCCTCGACGTCCGCGGCCTGACCAAGCACTTCCCGGTCTCCCGCACGCTGCGCGAAGTGGCGCGCGGCGAACGCCCCGTCGTGCGCGCGGTGGAGGACGTGACCTTCGCCATGGACCAGGGGGAGAGCGTCGGCATCCTCGGCGAGAGCGGCTGCGGCAAGACCACGACCGGCCGCCTCCTGCTCAAGCTGGTGGAGGCGAGCGAGGGGACGATCACGTTGGACGGCTACGACGTCCGCGCGCTGAAGGGCCCCGACCTCAAGCGTTTCCGCCGCCACGCCCAGCTGGTGTTCCAGAACCCGTTCGACGCGCTGAACCCGCGCTTCACCTTGCGCCGGTCGATCGCGGAGCCGCTGCTGAACGCGGGCGTGCCGAAGGGGGAGTGGGACGACCGCATCGCCGCGGTGCTGAAGCGGGTCCATCTCTCCGGGGTCTCCGACCTGATGGAGAAGTTCCCCCACCAGCTCTCGGGCGGGCAGCTCCAGCGGGTGGTGCTGGCGCGTGCGCTGATCCTGGAGCCCACCTTCATCGTCGCCGACGAGCCGGTCTCGATGCTCGACGTGAGCGTGCGGGCGGGCATCCTCAACGTCATGCGCGAGGTGCGGGAGACGATGGGCCTCACGGCCATCTACATCTCCCACGACCTGGCGCTCGTCCGCTACGTGGCGCCCCGCACCATCGTCATGTACCTCGGCAAGATCGTCGAGGACGGGCCGACCGACGCGGTGATCAGCCGGCCGCTGCACCCCTACGCCCGCGCGCTGGTGGCGGCGGTGCCGGTGCCGCGGGTCGACCAGGACCGCGGCGCCCTTCCGATCACCGGGATGATCCCCGATGCGCGCAACCCGCCGTCCGGCTGCCGCTTCCGCGATCGCTGCCCCTACGCAGTGGCCCGCTGCGCCGAGGAGGTTCCGGCGCTGCGCGAACTCGCGCCCGGGCACCGGGCGGCGTGCCACCTGCTGTAGGGGACAGCGCGGGAGTCTCCTTTCCCCCTCCGTTCGTGACGACGGAAACTGTTGTCCCCGCGCGCGACCTTTGCGAAGGTCTGTCGCGAATGGACCGGGCCGAAGGTGCGGCTGACGCCGACCCGCCCGTCCGCGTGGGGGAGGAAACCGATGGCCGGTGTCGACATCCGTGGGGTCCGCAAGGCCTATGGCAACGTGGCCGTGATCCACGGCGTGGACGTCCACATCGAAGACGGGGAGTTCGTGGTGCTCGTCGGCCCGTCGGGCTGCGGCAAGTCCACGTTGCTGCGCATGATCGCGGGGCTGGAGGAGATCGCCGACGGCACGATCGCGATCGGCGACACGGTGGTGAACCACCTGCCGCCCAAGGCACGCGACGTTGCGATGGTGTTCCAGAACTACGCGCTCTATCCGCACATGACCGTCTTCGACAACATGGCCTTCTCGCTGATGCTGAAGGGCGCGTCGAAGTCGGAGATGCAGGAGCGGGTGAACCGCGCGGCGGAGATCCTGAACCTCCAGCCCTATCTCCTGCGCTATCCGCGCCAGCTCTCCGGCGGCCAGCGCCAGCGCGTGGCGATGGGGCGTGCCATCGTGCGCAACCCCAAGGTCTTCCTGTTCGACGAGCCGCTGTCGAACCTCGACGCCAAGCTGCGCGTGCAGATGCGGACCGAGATCAAGGCGCTGCACCAGCGCCTGCGGGTCACCACCGTCTACGTCACCCACGACCAGATCGAGGCCATGACGATGGCCGACCGCATCGTGGTGATGCACGACGGGCGGGTGGAGCAGGTCGGCACGCCGCTGGAACTCTACGACCGTCCGGCGAACACCTTCGTGGCCGGGTTCATCGGCTCGCCGGCGATGAATTTCCTCGACGCGAAGATGCATCGGAACGGGGCCGGCCCCGTGGCGATCCTGCCGGGCGGCCAGCATCTGCCGCTGACCACCGGCGCGTCGGCGGGCGAGGGGGCCCCCATCCGCATCGGCATCCGGCCCGAGCACTTCGACCTCGCCCCCGCCGACGTCGGCGTCCCGGCGGAGGTGCAGGTGGTCGAGCCGACGGGGGCGGAGACGTTCGTGCAGGTCGACATCGCCGGTATCTCGGCCACGGCCGTGTTCATCGAACGGCACGCCTTCACCCCCGGCGAACGGATCGCGCTCGTTCCCAAGCCGGGCGCCGTCCACGTCTTCGATCCGGCGTCGGGCGCGAGGCTGTGACCGCGGCCGACCGCACGATCGCGGTCGACTGGGGAACGTCGCGGTTCCGGGCGAGCTGGCTGGCCGCGGACGGGTCGGACGAGGGGTTCGTCGACCGGCCGGAGGGCATCGCGCAGGTGCCGTCCCGCGAGGCGTTCCCCGACGTGCTGGGTCGGCTCTGCCGGCCGTGGCTGGACGATCCGCGGACCGGACGGATCGTCATCTCCGGCATGGCCGGATCGCGCAACGGCTGGTTCGAGGTGCCCTACGTCGCCTGTCCGACGGCGCTTTCGGGGCTGCGGCCCGTCGCGGCGCCGTTCACGATGGAGGGGCGGCCGGTCGCCTTCGTCCCGGGCCTGTCGGCCGCCACGGCGGACGGGGCGTTCGAGGTGATGCGCGGCGAGGAGACGCTGATCGCCGGCGCCGCCGGGGCGGACGAGGAGGCGCTCGTCTGCCTGCCGGGCACCCATTCCAAATGGGCCGACTGGTCGCGCGGCACGATCCGGTCCTTCGTGACCTTCATGACCGGCGAGGTCCACGGCCTGTGCATGACGCACGGGCTGATCGGCCGCCTCGCCGCCGAGCCGCACGCGCAGGGCGCCTTCGCCCGCGGCCTCGACCACGCCCGCACGCCGGGCGGCCTCCTCCACCACGTCTTCCGGGCCCGGACCGAGGCGCTGGCCGGGCGCATCGCGGGGACGGAGGTGGCGGGCTATCTCTCCGGCCTCCTTGTCGGGGCGGAGATCGAGGGGCTGCGGGCGCTGCTTCCGGGCGACCGCCCGGTCGTGCTGGTCTCCTCCGGCATCCTCGCCGAGGCCTATGCGACGGCGTTCGCCGCCCGCGGCGTCGCGTTCCGCAGCGTGGACGCCCACGCCGCGTTCCTCGCCGGGCAGCGGACCATCGTGGGGCAGGGGCCATGACCGTCGCCGACGATCTGTTCGCCACCCTCGCGGGCGCGCCGCTCGTCGCGATCCTGCGCGGCGTCCGCCCCGAGGAGGCGGTGGCCATCGGCCGTGCGCTGGTCGCGGGTGGCGTCCGGGTGATCGAGGTGCCGCTCAACTCCCCCGACCCGCTGTCGAGCATCGCCGCGCTGGCGACCGATCTGGACGGGCGGGCGCTGGTCGGCGCGGGGACGGTGATGACGACGACGGAGGTCGCCGCCGTGGCGGACGCGGGCGGGCGGCTGATCGTCTCGCCCACGGTCGACGCGGAGGTGATCGCCGCGACGCGTGCGCGGGGCCTCGCGAGCCTGCCCGGCGCCTTCACGCCCACCGAGATCGCCGCGGCGCACCGCGCCGGTGCCGACGCGGTCAAGCTCTTCCCGGCCGAGGTGATGGGGATCGGCGGCATCAAGGCGGTGCGGGCCGTGTTCCCGCCGGCGGTGCGGATGATCGCGGTCGGCGGCGTGACGACGGACACCGCCCGGGCCATGCTGGCCGCGGGATGCGTCGGCCTCGGGGTGGGCTCCGCGCTCTACCGTCCGGGTGCCACGCCGGACCGGGTCGCGGCCGCCGCCGCTGCGTTCCGCGACGGCCTCGCGGGTTGATCGCGCAGGCTATCGACCGAAGAATGTCCATTGACGCCGCCCCGCCCGGGGGCCCACGTGAAGGGCCACACCCGGCGAGGCATTCCGGACGCGGCGGTCGGTGAAGCGAGTTCGTACAAACGCCTTCTTCTCGGCCGTCGAGGTCCTGGTCAACGGCGTCGGGATGTTCCTCCTCGTCATCGTGCTTTACCGGCACGTGGGCGCGGCCGGCATCGGCGTGTGGTCGCTCGTCATGGCCATCGCCAACCTGGTGCGGATCGCCGACCTCGGCATCGCACCCGGCATCGCGCGCTTCGTCGCCCGGTGGGGGGCCGGCGGAGAGACGGCCGACCCCGGGCGCGTGGTGGCGGCGGCTGCGATCGTCACCGCCGCGGCCCACGGGGCGCTGGCACTCGCCGCCTATCTGCCCGCCGCCTGGGCGCTGCGGATGCTGGTCGCGCCCGACCGGCTTCCCGCCGCGATGGAACTGCTGCCCTGGGCGCTTGTGTCGGTCTGCCTCGTCTCCGTGTCGGCGCTGGTCATCGCGGTCGTGGTCGGCCTCCACCGGTCGGACCTCAGGAGCGTGTTCGCGGTCGCGGGCGGCGTCGTCCTCGTCGGCGGCACGGCGCTGCTGCTTCCCGTCATGGGCCTGCTGGGCGCGGTGCTGGCCCAGATCGGGCAGGGGCTCGTCATGTCGGTCGGGCTCTGGCTGATGGTCCGCCGGGTGTCGCCGCTCGTCGGGGCGGCCCGCGGCCGGCCCGAATTCGGGGTCGTCCTGGGCCTCGTTCGCGCCAACGGCGTCCCGGTCCAGGGCGCGTTCCTCGCCACACTCACCATCGAGCCCACGACCAAGGCCTTCCTCGCCGCCATCGGCCCGATCGAGGCCGTGGGCTACTTCGAGATGGCGCACCGGGTGGTCCAGCAGGCGCGGAGCGTCGCCGCCGCCCCCAACCACGCCCTTGTCTCCGCCTTCGCCGACTTCGACCACCGCGACAAGGTGGGCCTTCGCATCCTCTTCCGCCGCGCGGTCGACCTCACGCTCCTGATCGGCCCCCTCGTCCTCGGCGCGGCGGTCGCCGGCGCCCCGTTCCTGGCGCAGGTGTGGACGGGCTACGCCGCGCCGCTCTTCGTCGCCTATCTCCTCCTGCTGTCGGCCGGCGCCGCCGTCGGCCTCGTGTCGCTGCCCGCCTACAGCTTCGCGACCGGCCTCGGCGAACATCGCTGGGCGTTCGCGGGCCAGGTCACGGTCGCCCTGCTCAACGTCGTCCTCGGCGCCGCCCTCGGCCTCGCTTTCGGCAGCGTGGGGACGGTCGCGGGCCTCGCGGTCGCCACGGCCGTCGGATCGCTGGTTCTGGTGGCCCCCGTCCGGCGGCGCACGGCGGTGCGGGTCTTCGAGGTGCTGGCGGGCCCCGGCGGCGCGGTCGTCGCAGCGGCCTTCGCCGGCGCCGTCGCGGGGCTGCTCGGCTACTGGACGGTCCAGCCGGCCCTCGGGACATTGGCGGCGGGGGCCACGTCGGGCCTCTTCTTCCTCCTCTGCGTGGCCGTCCCGACGGTGCGTCATCCGATCTTCGGCAAGACTGTCGTCGGCCTGCGCGGCCGCGTGTACCTTGACTGAGGGGCCGCGGGCCGCGGGGCGCGGGGACGGCGGGACGGTTGGGATGCATCGGCGCACGATCTCGGTCATCGGCCTCGGCTACGTCGGTCTGCCCGTCGCCGTGTCCTTCGCGTCCGCGGGCGTCCCCGTCGTGGGGTTCGACATCGACGGCGTGCGGATCGCCGCGCTGCGGGACGGGATCGACCGGACGGGCGAGGTGACGCCCGAGGCGCTGCGGACGCCGCGCCTGCGGCTGACCGACCGGCCGGCGGACCTCGCCGACGCCGACTTCCACATCGTCACCGTGCCGACGCCGATCACCGGCACGCGCGAGCCCGACCTCGGTCCGCTCACCGCGGCCTCGCGCACGGTCGGCGCCAATCTGAAGCGCGGGGACGTGGTCGTCTACGAATCGACCGTCTATCCGGGGGCGACGGAGGAGGTCTGCGTCCCGATCCTGGAGGCGGCGAGCGGGCTCGCCTTCGGAACCGACTTCACGGTCGGCTATTCGCCCGAACGCATCAATCCCGGCGACATGCGCCATCGGTTCGAGACGATCGTGAAGGTGGTCGCGGGCTCCGACGCCGCGACGCTGGACCTTGTCGCCGCGGTCTACGGCGCGGTCGTGCGGGCCGGCGTCCACCGCGCCCCCTCGATCAAGGTGGCCGAGGCGGCGAAGGTGATCGAGAACACCCAGCGCGACCTGAACATCGCGCTGATGAACGAGCTGGCGCTGATCTTCGACCGGCTCGGCATCCGCACCCAGGACGTGCTGGCGGCGGCGCGGACCAAGTGGAACTTCCTGCCCTTCGTCCCCGGCCTCGTGGGCGGGCACTGCATCGGCGTCGATCCCTACTACCTGACATCGAAGGCGGAGGCCGTCGGCTATCACCCGGAGGTGATCCTGGCCGGGCGGCGCATCAACGATGGGATGGGCACCTACGTCGCGCAGCGCCTCGTGAAGTGCCTCGTTCGGAACGGGCACGCGGTCCGCGGGGCGCGGGTCGGCATCGTCGGGCTGACGTTCAAGGAGGACGTGCCCGACCTTCGCAACAGCAAGGTGCCGGACATCGTGCGCGAACTGGCCGACTACGGCATCGACGTCCTCGTCCACGATCCGCTGGCCGATCCGGCCGACGCCCGGCGGGAACACGGGATCGACCTCGTCCCCCGGGACCGGCTCGCCGACCTCGACGCGCTGGTCGTCGCGGTGCCGCACCGCTCGGTGCTGGCCGGGGGCGCGGCCGGGGTGGCGCGCCATCTCGCCCCCGGCGGCATCCTCTTCGACCTGAAGGCGGCGTTCGGCGGCCCCGGCGACGTCCCCGGCCTGACCTACTGGAGCCTGTGAGGGGTATGCGCGTCCTCACCCTCCTGGCCGGCGCCCCGCAGGGCGGGGCCGAGACCTTCGCCGTTCGCCTCACCGTCTCGCTCGCCCGCGCCGGCATGGACGTGACCATGGCGCTGCGGCCACAGCCCGAACGCCTTGCGCGGCTGGCCGCGGCGGGCGTCCCCGCCGTCCGCCTGCCCTTCGGCCCGTCGGCGCTCGACCTCCTCACCCGCTGGGGCGTCGCCCGGACGGCGCGGCGGGTCCGCCCCGACGTCGTCCTCTCCTTCATGAACCGGGCGTCCGCCTTCGTCCCGGGCGGCCCCTGGGTCGCCGTCGGGCGGCTCGGCGGCTATTATCCGCTCAAGCACTACCGGCGCTGCGACCATCTGATCGGCATCTCCGAGGACATCTGCGCCCACATCCGGGCTGGCGGCTGGCCGGCCGAACGCGTCCACCACATCCCCAACTATGCCGAGGGTACGCCGCTGCCGGCGATCCCGCGCGCCACGTTCGACACGCCCGACGGCGTGCCCCTCGCCCTGGCGCTCGGCCGGCTGCACCCGAACAAGGCGTTCGACGTGCTGCTGGACGCGCTGGCGGCCCTGCCGGGCGTCTGGCTCTGGCTGGCGGGGGAGGGGCCCGAGCGCGCGGCGCTGACCGCACGGGCCGCGCGGCTCGGCGTGGCGGACCGGGTGCGCCTCCTCGGCTGGCGGACGGACATCGGGGCCCTGTTCGCGGCGGCCGACGCCTTCGTCGTCCCCTCCCGGCACGAGCCGCTCGGCAGCGTGCTGATGGAGGGGTTCTTCTACGGCCGTCCCATGGTCGCCGCCGCCTCCCAGGGGCCGCGGCAGGTGGTGACCGACGGGACGGACGGGCTCCTCGTGCCGGTCGACGACGCCCCCGCCCTGGCGGGGGCCCTGTCGCGCGTGCTCTCGGACCGGACGCTGGCGGCCGGGCTGGTGGCGGCCGGGCGCCGGACCTACGAGGCGCGCTATTCGGAAGCGGTGATCGTCGCGGCCTACCGGGATCTCTTCGCGCGGATCGCGAGGGGGGCGTGAGCCCTGCCGATCACGTGCCGCCGTTCGCGACGATCTCCCGCAGGTATTCCCCGTAGCTCGACTTGCCCATCCCGTCGGCGAGGCGCGCGAGGTCGGCGTCGGCGATGAAGCCCATCCGCCACGCGATCTCCTCCAGGCAGGCGATCGACAGCCCCTGCCGGCCCTGGACCGCGCGCACGAACTCCGCCGCCTCCAGAAGGCTGTCGTGGGTGCCCGTGTCGAACCAGCAGTAGCCGCGGCCGAGCCGCTCGACGTGCAGCGACCCGTCGGCGAGGTAGGTCGCGTTGAGGTCGGTGATCTCCAGTTCGCCGCGCACGCTCGGCCGGAGGGCGGCGGCGCGCTCGACGACCGTGTCGTCGTAGAAGTAGAGGCCGGTGACCGCGAAGCGCGAGCGCGGCTGGCGCGGCTTCTCCTCCAGGTGCACGGCGCGACCCTCGTCGTCGAAGGCGACGACGCCGTAGCGCTCGGGGTCGCGCACGGGATAGGCGAACACCGTCGCCCCCGTCTCGCGGACGCTGGCGTTCCGCAGCAGGCCGCCCATGCCGTCGCCGTAGAAGATGTTGTCGCCCAGCACCAGCGCGCTGGGGTCGCCGCCGATGAAGTCGCAGCCGATGAGGAACGCCTGGGCGAGGCCGTCGGGCGAGGGCTGGACCGCCCAGGAGATCGCGATCCCCCAGCGCGAGCCGTCGCCCAGCAGCGCCCGGAAGGCGGCCTGATCGTGCGGCGTGGTGATGATCAGCACGTCGCGGATGCCCGCCAGCATCAGCACGCTGAGCGGGTAGTAGATCATCGGCTTGTCGTAGACCGGCAATAACTGCTTGCTCACCGCGATGGTCAGCGGGTGCAGCCGCGTTCCCGCGCCCCCCGCCAGGATCAGTCCCTTCGTCGCCAACGCCTTGGTCCTCTTCGTGATCCGCCCGTCGTCACGAACGGCCGCAACGCCGGAACATTCCGGACATCGTTTCGGGATGCAACCGTCGCGCCGCAGTCGGCGGGCCCGTCGCCGGGCCCGTCATCGGGCCGGTCACCGGGCCGGGGCCGCGCGCCGGAGCGTCGCCAGGATCACCTCCGCCCGGCAGGCGAGGCGCAGCGGGATGCCTGAGACGCCGGCGCCGCGGCTCGTGTGGCCGGTCATCCCGCCGATCCGCCAGGGTCCGCCCCAGAGCCCGGGGCAGCGGTGCAGGTGGATCACCGGCGGGCGCCCGGGCCAGGGGCGGATCTGGCCGCCATGGGTGTGGCCGGCGAGATAGAGCCCGTAGCCCGCCGCCGCCGCCTCGGACGCCAGTTCCGGCGAATGGACGAGCGCCACGCCGAATTCGCCGCGCCGCCGCTCGGGCGGCTCCAGCGCGACGCGGGCGGCATCGGTGTAGAAGCGGTGGACGTCGTCGGGACCGGCGACGAGGAGGCGCGCCTCGCCCACCCGGATCCGGATCGTCTCGTTCACCAGGATCCGGAGCCCCTCCCGTTCAAGGGGCGGCACGATGTCGTGCGGGTCGTGGTTGCCCAGCACGCCGAACCAACCGTCGCGTGCCCTGATGCCCCGCATCACCGTCGCGACGTCGCCGAGGACCGAGCGCTCCCGGAACGGCCCGTCCGCCGCCGCGCGATAGTCGCCGCCGAACAGGCCGAGGTGCGGGCGCGCGTCGGCGGCCGCGGTCACGATCGCCTCGGCGAGGCCGGGCAGGGCGTCGAAGTGCGGATCGGTCACGTGCAGGATGCGGTAGCCCTCGAGGTCGGGCGGCAGGTCCGGCACCGCGACCGTCAGATCGGTCCGGCGGACCGCGCGGGCCCGCCGCGCCGCGACCCCGTCCAGCCGGGA
>CANGXM010000010.1 GCA_947457845.1 Rhodospirillales bacterium
CCCCGGATCCGTCGCGGCGGCGGCGAGGACGGCGTCGACCGCGGCCCGGGCGTCGCCGCCCCCGTCGATCGCCGCCGCGAGCGCGTCGACGAGGCCGGACGCATCGGCCACGGCATGGGTCGCGGCGCCGAGGTGGAGGCAATCCGCCATGCCGATCCTGGCCCCGGTGAGCGCGAGATGGGTCCCGGACAGCCCCGGCATCCGCGCGAGTACGTAGGTGGCGCCGACGTCGGGAAACAGGCCGATCCCCGTCTCGGGCATGGCGAAGAGGGTGCGCGGCGTGACGACCCGATGCGACCCGTGGACCGACAGGCCGACCCCGCCGCCCATCACGATCCCATCGAGGATCGCGACGTAAGGCTTTGGAAAACGTGCGATCTTCCGGTTCAGCCGGTACTCCTCGCCGAAGAAGGCGGCGGTCAGCGACCCGTCGCCCCGGCCGGCCCGCAGGGCCATGCCGGCCTCCCACGCCGCCCGCACGTCGCCCCCGGCGCAGAACGCCCGGTCGCCCGCACCGACGATCGCGACCGCGCGTACGGCGGGATCGGCCGCCCAGCGGTCGAGGGCGGGCGACATCGCCTCGATCATCGGCAGCGTCAGGGCGTTGAGGGCCTTCGGACGGTTCAGCGTGACGAGGCCGAGGGCGCCGCGGCGTTCGATCAGGATGTCGTCGGTCATGGGCGTTCCGTTGGCGGCGGCGACGCGCGCTCGGTTCCCGAAGGCGCGCTTTTACGATCATAGTGGGGCGTCGCGGCCCGTCAACGCGCCGCACCCCGGGCGGAATGGCCCGGAACAGCGTCCCCGCGCTGCGGGTTCGCGTGACGATCGAACCGCGTCGGGCGGTGCGACCAGCACGGGAGCGGATCGGTGCGGATCACGGTGGTCCTGAATTCCTCGGCGGGAACCCTGATGGGGATGTCGGTCGAGGAGGCGCGCGACCGGATCCGCGACGGCTTCGTCGCCGGCGGGCACGACGCGACCGTGCACGTGGCGGCGGGCGCCGACATTCCCGGCGAACTCGCCCGCGCCAGCGAGGGCGGTGCCGACGCGGTGGTGGTCGGCGGCGGCGACGGGACGATCGCGACGGCGGCGCGCCATCTGGTCGGCCGCGACATCGCGATGGGCGTCCTTCCCCTCGGCACGATGAACCTCCTCGCCAGGGACCTCGCCATGCCGATGGAACTGGACGCGGCGGTGAACGCGCTGGCGGCCGGGCGGATCCGGGCGATCGACGTATGCGATGTGAACGGACACGTCTTCCTGAACAACGCCGTCCTCGGCCTCTATCCGCGCATGGTGGAGGAGCGGGAGCGCCAGCGCGGCGTCAACAACCTGCGGAAATGGCCGGCGATGGTCGTGGCCGCGGCCGAGGTCCTGTGGAGCTACCGCCGGCTCCACGTGGAGATCGAGGTCGACGGCAGCACGCGCACGATCCGGACCCCGATCCTGGCGGTCGCGAACAACGTCTACGACGAGGGGTTGGGCGTGTTCATGAAGCGCGGCCGGCTCGACGCCGGGGAGATGGGCGTGTACGTGGCCAACCACACGTCCCCCATCGGGCTGGTGACGCTCATGGTGCGCCTGCTCATCGGCGGCTGGCAGCGCGACACGCAGCTCGAGACGTTCGTGGTGCGGGAACTGACCGTCCGCGCCCGCCGGCGTCGCATCCGCGTCGCCATCGACGGGGAGGTGCTCCGCCTTCGTCCGCCCCTCCACTTCCGCATCCGGCCCGGTGCCTTGCGGATGCTCGTGCCGGCGGAGGACTGACGCCCGACATGCGGACCATCGCCCACATGTCCGACCTGCACTTCGGGCGCGTCCGCACCGAGATCGTCCAGGCGCTCCTCGCGGACGTCGCCGCACTGTCGCCGACGCTCGTCGTCATCTCCGGCGACCTCACGCAACGGGCCAGCCGCGCCCAGTACGAGGCCGCCGAGGCGTTCCTCGCCCGCATGCCGGTCCCTTGGGTCGCCGTGCCCGGCAACCACGACATCCCGACGCTGAACCCGATCACCCGCTTCACCCGGCCTCTCTCACGGTTCAGGCGCCACGTGAGCCGCGACGCACAACCCTTCTGGATGGACGAGGAAATCGCCGTCTGCGGAATCAACACCGCCCGCTCCTGGGTCTGGGACTGGTCGCACGGGCGGGTGTCGTGGAGCCAGATGGAATCGGTGCGCGAGGCGATGCGCGACGTGCCGCCGGACCGCTTCCGCATCGTCTTCGCCCATCACCCCTTCCTGCCGCCGCCCACCGCACCCGGCACGCGCCTCGTGGGGCGGGCGGTGCCGGCGCTCAAGGCGTTGGAGGAGGCGGGCGTGGAGATGCTGCTCGCCGGGCATCTGCACCGGGCCTACACGGGCGACATCATGAGCCACCACACCCACGTGGCCCGCTCGATCCTGGTCGCGCAGGCGTCGACCGCCACCTCGACCCGGCTGCGCAGCGAGCCGAACGCCTACAACCTGATCACCATCGACGGTCCGTCGGTGATCTTCGAGGTCCGCAGCTGGGAGGGGGCGTCGTTCATGCCGGGGCTGGTGACCCGGTTCCGTCGCGACGGATCCCGCTGGATCCGCGTGGAGACCGATCCGGGGCCGGGCATCGCGGCGGGTTGAGCCACGCCTCCCCGTGGGGATAAGGTGGCTGGCATCATCGATCCGGAGCCTCCCGTCATGTCCACCGCAGACCGGCCCACGCAGGGACCCCGCCATGCCGCCGGCCAGTATCCACGGGTCCGTCTGCGGCGGAACCGGGCCGACGGCTGGAACCGGCGTCTCGTGGCCGAGACCCGGCTGGGCGTCGAGGACCTGATCTGGCCGGTGTTCGTCACCGAGGGTTCCGGGGTGCGGGAACCGATCGCCTCGCTGCCCGGCGTCGACCGCCTGTCGGTCGACCTGCTGGTGGAGGCGGTGGGCGAAGCGGCGGCGCTCGGCATTCCCGCGGTCGCGCTGTTCCCGGTCACCCCGGCGCACCTGAAGACCCCCGATGGCCGCGAGGCGACGAACCCGGACAACATCGCCTGCCGCGCGATCCGGGCGCTCAAGACGTCCGTGCCGCAGATCGGCGTTTTCACCGACGCGGCCCTCGACCCCTACACCACCCATGGCCACGACGGACTTCTGGACGAGGACCGGATCCTGAACGACGAGACGGTCGAGGTGCTCTGCCGGCAGGCCGTCGCGGCGGCCGACGCGGGCGTGGACGTCGTCTCGCCCTCGGACATGATGGACGGGCGCATCGGCGCCATCCGCGACGCGCTGGACGGCGCCGGCCACGAGATGGTCCGCATCTGCTCCTACGCGGCCAAGTACGCGTCCGGCTACTACGGGCCGTTCCGCGACGCGATCGGCACCAAGGCCGCGCTGCGCGGCGACAAGAAGACCTATCAGATGGATCCGGCGAACACCGAGGAGGCGATGCGCGAGACGTCGCTCGACCTCGCCGAGGGCGCCGACATGGTCATGGTGAAGCCCGGCCTGCCCTATCTCGACATCGTCCGCCGGGTGAAGGAGACGTTCGGCGTGCCGACGTTCGCCTATCACGTCAGCGGCGAGTACGCGATGCTGAAGGCGGCGGCCGGCAACGGCTGGATCGACAACGACCGCGTGCTGATGGAGACGCTGGGCTGCTTCCGCCGCGCCGGTGCCGACGGCATCCTGACCTATGCGGCGGTGGAGGCGGCGCGCCTGCTGCGCAAGGGCTGATCCCGCAGGATCAACCGTCGCCCTGCTTGCTGGCGGTCAGACGGAGCATGTCCGGCAGGGCCTTCGGCGCCAGGATGCGGAAGCCCGACGCGCCGGGGAAGCGGAGCTTCACCCGGTCCTCGGCTTCCTGCGACGCGTTCGCCGAGATGATGAAATGGCGCTGGTCCGCCCATCGCGCCTGACGCTGGAACTCGTTGTCGGTTCCGGGCCGGTCTTTCTGGAAGGTGACGACCCAAAGACGGTCCGGCTTGATCTGCGTCCGGTCGAGGACGTGGATGCGGATCGGTTCCGCCTGCTCGGCCACGAACACGTCCTGCTCCGCCTCCGCGATCAGGCGGGCGTGCTGCTCCGCCTCGGCGGTCGCCTTGTTGCCCGCCTGCTTGGTCGAGGCGAGTTCGCCCCGCAGGCGGGCCAGCTTCACCTGTGCGCGCTGCACCTCGCCGGCGAGGCGGATGCGCTCGGCGCGCAGGGTGCGCACCATGTGGTCGTTCCGCTTGCGGAGCTGGACCGAGAAGATCAGCCCCATGCCGACGATGAAGATGAGGAGGAAGTCGCCGGTCATGTGGCTTCCCCGGGCTTTCGGGGGCCCACCACATCGCGCTCGAGCTTTGCCGTCCCGGGGGCGATGCCGTGGTCGGCGGAGAAGATCAGGTTCACCTGCCGCTGCGCCTCGTCCGGATCCTTCGCCCAGATCTCGGCCACGTTCTGGTACTCCCAGAGCGGGCTCTTGATCAGGTCGAGCAGAGGCGTGTCCTCGCGGTAGTTCGTCCGCCGGAGGGTCGCGAAGTAGATGTTCTTCGCCGCGTCGGGCATCCCGATCTCGTAGACGTAGGTGACGCGGCCGGCCTTCAGCTGCTTGAGGCGTCCACGGAGTTCCTCGAACCTGCGGCGGTGCTCCTCAGCCCGGCGGCGCGCCTCCTCCGAGGACGGAAGCTCCTTGTCGAGTTCTTCCTCGATCTCCTTCGCCTGGCCCCCGATCTCCTCGATCTCCTTCTCGAACTTCTCCTTGCCGCGCCTTTCTTTGGCGACCCGGATCAGCGCGACGATCTCAAGCGCGATCAGCCCGGACAGGCAGAGCGCCCCCACGATAAGTACGATCGGCGAGAAGAACATCGGCACCCATTCCCAGTGTCGGCCAAGGGACCTTAGTTCGTTAGCTAACACGTATGGGCCGAAGGTGGAACTTCGGGCTTCAACCGAAAGGCAAACGACAGGCGAGGAAGCGGATCAGGCAGCGATCGTGCCACGCCCCCCCGCGATCGTGGAACCCCAGGTGGCCGCCGGACCGGGGCAGGAGGGGCACGAGGGCCGGGGTCTCGGGCCACGGGAAGGCGGTGTAGACCGTCGCCGGAATCCAGGGATCGTCGAGGGCGTGGATCACGAGGGTCGGGCAACGGATGCCGCCCATGTGGCGGACGGCCGAGCAGCGGTCGTGATAGTCGGCCGCGTCGGCGAATCCGTTGCGGGGCGCGATCACCACCTCGTCGAAGTCGAGCGTGCTGCGCAGGCCCGGGATCGCGGCGGCGATCGCGGGTTCGAGATCCGGCGTCGCCAGCGCCTCCGCCTTCATGCGGTCGAGCAGCCAGCGGTGATACAGGGCGTTGCGGCGCGCGAGGAACCGGCGCGAGGTGGCGGCGAGGTCGATCGGCGCGGAGATCGCGGCCGCCGCACGCACCGGAACCGCGCTGTCCCGCTCGCCGAGGAACTTCAGCAGCATGTTGGCGCCGAGCGAATAGCCGACGAGGACGACGCCGTCCCGCGCGAGATCGGACGGCAGGCGTGCCACGACCGCCCGGAGATCCTCGCTCCGCCCCGCATGATAGGTTCCGCGGCACAACGGGCGGGAGGCCCCGGCGCCGCGCAGGTTGAGCCGGAGGACCGGAAGCCCCGCCGCCAGCAGCGCGGTCGCGGTCGCATGCATGTAGGCCCCGTCCTCGTCCCCCGTGAGGCCGTGGATCAGGATCGCGAGCGGACGCCCCGCCGTCGCCGTCGACGGCCGGTCGAGCGAACCGAGGAGGACGTCGCCGGACCCGTCGGGCATGGGGAACGAGAGCCGCTCCGACGGGCCCGCGAGGCGCGCCGGAGCCCGGCCGAACGCCTCTCGCACCGTGGTCCGCAACGTCTGGAGATCCCCGCCGAACCAGGGCGGCAGCGGGCGGAACGGCGGGAATTCCGGCGCGGGGCGGGCGAGCGATCCCTCCCCGCCGTCCTTCATGCGCGCGGCTCCGCGCCGCCGGGATCGGCCTCCCCCTCGCCGGCTGCGTCGGCGTCGGCGGTCGCGAGGGCCTCGATCTCGTCGTAGTAGAAGGCGTAGCGGCGGTCCGCGCGCAGCAGCTTCTTGAACGCCCGCCAGTTGCCGTAGTCCGCGTCGATCCAGTCCCAGCCCGCCTTCTGGTGCTCCGGATGGGCGGACAGGATGTAGCAGGCCGCCTGCTCGACGCTGGAGACCCTCGTCTCGCCGAGCACCTCGAGGATGGCCCCGACATAGGCGGGAAGAACGTCGACGACGTCGAACTCCGGCACGTCGAGGTCGCCGTCGACGGTCCCCGCGTCCTCCGCCGGATCGTCTGGCCCCGGATCGTCGGGTGCGGGATCGTCGGGTGCGGGATCGTCGAGCGGCGGGTCGGCGTCGGGATCGTCGACAAACGCGGCCTCCGCCTCGCCGATCGCCATCATGGCGTCCAGCCCCTCGACGACGTCGATCAGCGCCTTCTTGCGGACCTTCCAGTTGCTGCCGGCGGCGACCTTGGCGGCGAGGGTGCGCAGCACCTCGCCCATCGGCTCGGGGATCTCGGCCTTGGCGAGGATGGGATCGGAAATCGCGTCGATCGTGACGACGGTCGGCTTCGCCATGGGGTCACTCCTCGCCGAGGAAGGTGCGGACGACGGCGATCTGCGCCGGGTCGAGAAGGGCGGGCGCATGGCCGGCGTCGGCAATCTCGACCACGCGCGCCTTGGGCCCGCGCGTGGCCATCGCGGCCGCCGTCCCGGCCGTCAGCAGGTCGGACCGCGCGCCGCGCAGCACCAGGACCGGGCAGCGGACCGCGTCCCAGAGCGGCCAGAGGTCGACATCGGCGATCGGCTGCGCCGTCATCGGCACGGCGATCGCGGGATCGAACGCGAGCAGCCACCCGCCGTCCGCCGCCGGCCGAACGGACCGGCGCGTCAGGTCCCGCCACTCGGCGTCGGTGAGGGCGCCGAAGCCGGCCTGTGCGACGCGGAGGTGGGCCTCGGCCGCAGAGAGGTCCGGGAACCGCGTCGGGCCGGCGACGTTCGCGGCGATCCGCTCCAGCGCCGCCTTCGGCACGAAGGGGCCGACGTCGTTGAGGACGAGGCGGCGGACCGGGCTGTTCGGCTGGACCGCGAGCAAAAGGCCGATCAGCCCGCCCATCGAGGTGCCGACCCAATCGACCGCGTCGACGTCGAGGCGCGCGATCAGTGCGGTCATGTCGGCCAGGTACTGCGGGAAGCCGTACCCCAGGGGATCGGCCAGCCGGTCGCTGTCCCCGCGCCCGACGACGTCCGGACAGACGACGCGGCGGCCCCTGGCGGCGAGGTCGCCCGCCAGGGCGTCGAAGTCCCGCCCGTTCCGCGTGAGGCCGTGGACGCACACCACCGTCCGCGGGGCCGTCCCTTCGCCCCACTCCGCGTAGGCCACGCGGTGAAAGCCGCGGGCACTCAGTCCAAGCACCGTTCCCTGTCGCATGGGCCGCAAGCTAGGCAGCCGCGGGGCCGGTAGCAAGCGCGGCGGGGACTGGCCGTTCGCCCGTCGCAACCGCATCTGTTGACGGCAACGACGGCGGAGTGGTTCGGATGTGGCGGATCCTGCGGTGGACGCTGGGGTCGATCCTCGTGCTGGCCCTGGTTCCCATGGCGGGCGCCGTCGCGTTCTGGTTCCACCTCTCCTGGAACCAGCCGTCGATGTCGGGCAACGCCACGCTGGCCGGGCTGCGGGCACCGGTGACCGTGGTGCGCGACGGGAACGCGGTCCCGCACGTCTTCGCTGACCACGTGGACGACGCCTATTTCGCTCTCGGATGGCTGCACGCCCAGGACCGGCTCTTCCAGATGGAGATGATGCGCCGGGTGGGCGCCGGACGGCTGTCGGAGCTGATCGGCTTCCTCGGCGACTTCCCGGTGCGCATCGACACGATGATGCGAACGCTTGGCCTCTACCGCCATGCCGAGGCCAGCATGGCCCACCTCTCGCCCGAGGTCCGGGCCGGCCTCGACGCCTATGCGGCCGGCGTGAACGCCTGGCTCGGCGCGCGCACGGTGCCGCTCCCGATCGAGTTCCAGCTCCTCTGGCACACGCCCGAGCCCTGGCGGCCGGCGGACAGCCTCGTCTGGGGCAAGCTCATGGCCCTCCAGCTGTCCGGCAACTATGCCGAGGAGATCGCGCGGGGCCGGATGGCCGAGGTGCTGACCCCGCAGCAGCTCGACGACCTGTTCCCCGGCGACCGGCCGGGCACGCCCGCCACGCTCGCCGCCCGCCTCGTCGACTGGACCGGGCTCGCCCGGTCGCTGCCGCCACCGTTGGGCCCCTCCACGGCATCGAATGGCTGGGCGCTCGATCCGTCGCGGACGAGCACGGGCGGGGCCATCCTCGCCAACGACCCGCACCTCGGCCTCGAAGCGCCCATCCTCTGGTATCTCGCCCGCATCGTGACGCCGGGATTGGAGATCACCGGCGGGACGGTGCCCGGCGTCCCCTTCCACGTGGTCGGGCAGACGGGATCGATGGCCTGGGGCCTCACCACCACCGGCGGCGACGTCCAGGACCTCGTGGTCGAACAGGTCGATCCGGCCGACCCGATCCGTTATCTGGCGCCGGACGGCCCCCGCCCCTTCACGGTACGCGACGAGGTGATCGGCCGCCGCTTCGCCGAGCCGCTGCGGATCACGGTCCGGGGCACGCGCAATGGCCCCGTCATCTCGGACATGACCGGCCCCCTGGCACCGCGGGCGGCGCCGGGCAACGCCGTTTCGCTCCGCTTCACGGTGCTGACCGACGCCGACACCACGGTGGAGGCGCTCTACCGGATGCAGCGGGCGACGAGCTGGGAGGCGTTCCGCGAGGCGCTGCGCCTCTTCGTCGGACCACAGCAGAACATCTTCTACGCCGACCGCACGGGGCGGCTCGGCTTCATCGCCCCGGCCCGTGTCCCGATCCGCGGTCGGGGGGACGGCCGGATGCCGGTCCCGGGCTGGGATCCCGCCTACGACTGGAGGGGCACGATCCCCTTTGACGCCCTGCCCCAGGCGGTCGATCCGCCGTCGGGCCGGTTCGTGAACGCGAACAACCGGGTGGTCGGGCCCGACTACCCGCACCTGATCGCGGTGGACTGGCCGGACGCCTACCGGTTCCGGCGGATCGAACAGCTGCTGGAGCCCGGGCGGCGGCAGTCGCTCGACACGACCGAGGCGCTGATGAAGGACGCCCGGTCGCTGGCGGCCGTCGACCTGCTGCCGCACATGCTGGCGACGATCGACGTGGACAGCGCGCCGGTCGCGCAGGCCGCGGGCCTGCTGCGCGGCTGGGACGGAATCATGCGCCGTGACCGGCCGGAGCCGCTGATCTTCGAGTGGTGGCTGATGGAGCTGGGCCGGGCGCTGTGGTCGGACGAACTCGGCCCGGCGGCGGACGCGATGCGCGGCCTCGGCGCCCCCGCCGTCCTGCGGATCCTCACCGCGCGGACGGCGTGGTGCGACGACGTGAACACGGCGGAGGCCGAGACCTGCAAGACGGTCGTCCGCCGGGCGTTCGACCGCACGCTGGAGACGCTGATCGCCCGCCGGGGCCCGCACATTCCCTCCTGGCGCTGGGGCGACGAGCACACGGCCCCCCTCGCCCACCAGATCCTGGGGCGGGTCCCGGTCATCCGCGACCTGATCGACATTTCCATCGCCACCGACGGCGGCTTCTACACGGTCAACCGCGGCGCGACGGCGGTCTCGAACCGGGACCGGCCGTTCGCCCATGTCCACGGCGCCGGCTATCGCGGGATCTACGATCTGGCGGACCCGGCGCGCTCGCGCTTCGTGATCGCGACCGGACAGTCGGGAAACCCGCTTTCGCCCCACTGGGGCGACTTCGTGGAGCGGTGGCGCGACGGGCGGCACGTCACCATCGCCGGAAGCCGGGAGGCGCTGGAGCGGGGCGGCCTGGGCACCGTCAGGCTGGAGCCCGCACGCTGAAACGATCAGGGCGCCGGGAGCATCGCTCCGCGGCGCCCTGCCACCGGCCCCGGTGATCCGTCGGCGCGCCGTTCAGGCGGCGCCCGCCTTCCTGTCGTCGTCGCGCTTCTTCTGCGGCTGATAGGCCAGCGACGCGTGCTCGGTGCAGTAGGGCATCCCCGGCGCCGTCTGATGGCCGCAGAAGTGGAAATCCGAATCCCGGGGGTCGCCCACCGGCCATTTGCACATGCGCTCGGTGAGCGCGAGAATGTTGGCGCCGCGCTTGGGCGTCCGCTTGATGGGGGACGGCCGGCCCGACAGGCCGAGCCGGTGTGCCTTGCCGATGACGGCGTTCCGCGTCACGTCGCCGAGGATCCCGGCGATCTCGCTCGCGCTGCGGCCCTCGGACCAGAGACGGCGCAGATCGCCGATCCGCTCGTCCGTCCAAATCATCGCGGTCGCTTCCTTCATCACGGCCCTCCCCTTCGCGGACGTGGACCCCGTCTGCGGGCGATGCTCCGACCCTGTGGGCCGCCCCGGGAGCACACCCCAGATCTAGTGTCCATGTGCGAAAAACACTACCAGATGCACCTGACCCACGGTAGGGGTGACATCCGAGAATCCTGTGGAAAGATCACGTTTGTTGGGGAAAACCCTTGACCGTGCGCGTGCAAAGGGTGCGGTCCGCATGGTTAACGCGCGCTGAACGCCCGAGTCGATCCACGGCGTTGAAGGACTCGGACCCCATACTTGTCACAAGGGGGACCCTAGCCTTTCGACACGTTGCACCGGCACCACCACCATGTGCGCCCCGCCAAAGGCGCATCCCAGGGCCCGACCCTGCTCCGGCCGGCCTTCCGATCCCGCGCGGCGCGGACGGGACGCCGAAATTTCGATATCGAAGGGCGAATCGGGACGCGACACCGAACCGTCGCGTCCCGATTCGCCGTCACTCGCCGGCGTCGGCCGAGAAGCCGTTCTTGCCGTCGAACCGGTAGAGGTTCTCCGTCTTCACGAAATCGAGGCCCGCCGCCGACAGGTCGGCGAGAAGGCCGGCGATCTGGCCGTGGGTCGCGAGGCCGGACCCGGTCATGAAGCGGCAGCGCCAATGGTCCGAGCACCAGGTGTCGTGATCCTCGCCCGGCCACACTTTCTGGCCCCGGTTGGAGACGAAGGTCAGATCCAGTCCGCGGGGCGCCAGGGGGCCGATCCGCTCGGCCACCTGCGCGGGGCGGGCGTCCGGCCAGTCGAAGAACACGTCGACGCCGACCAACTCCTTCAGCGCCGGGGCCCACGGCTTCACCGTGATGCCCTTCCAGTGCTCCCCGTCCTCCGCGTCCTGGTAGGAGACGGGCGCCAGCTGGCGCGGCAGATCGCCCAGGCGCGCGATCACGGCCTCGGCGAAGACGCCGGTCTTGACCCGCCGCTTGGACAGGGTCCGGTCGAAGATGTCGGCGGTGTGCACGCCGTCCTCGATCGTGCGGAGCCACGCGTTGTGGATGCGCGCGGCCGCCTCGCCCTGCCCGACGTGGACCAGCATCATGACGGCCGCCTGGAGGAGGCCCGACGGGTTGGCGATCTGCTGGCCGGCGATGGTCGGGGCCGAGCCGTGGATCGCCTCGAACATCGCGCACTTGTCGCCGATGTTGGCCGACCCCGCGAGGCCGACCGAACCGGCGATCTGCGCCGCGACGTCGGAGATGATGTCACCGTAGAGGTTGAGGGTGACGATGACGTCGAACATCTCCGGCGTGTCGGCGAGACGCGCCGTGCCGATGTCGACGATCAGGCTGTCCGCCTCGATCTCCGGATACTCCGCGGCGACCGTCTTGTAGACGCGGTGAAACTCGCCGTCGGTGAGCTTCATGATGTTGTCCTTCACGAACGCTGTCACCTTGTGGCGGTGGTGGGCGCGCGCGTACTCGAAGGCGTAGCGGCAGATCCGCTCGGACCCGGTGTGCGAGATCAGCTTGAGAGACTGGAAGACGTCCTGCGTCTGCCGGTATTCGATGCCGGCATAGAGGTCCTCTTCGTTCTCGCGGACGATCACCGTGTCCATCTTCGGGTGCTTCGTCTGCACGAAGGGATGGAAGGACACGCAGGGCCGGACGTTCGCGTAGAGGCCGAGCGCCTTGCGGATCGTCACGTTGAGCGACTTGAAGCCGCCGCCCTGCGGGGTGGTGATCGGCGCCTTCAGGAAGACCTTGGTCCGGCGCAGGCTCTCCCAGGCGCTGTCCTCGATCCCCGTCGGAACCCCGCGCTCGTAGACGGCGCGACCGATCTCGATCTCCTCGATGGCGAGCCGTGCCCCGCCCTCCTCGAGGATCCGCAGGGTCGCGTCCATGATCTCGGGGCCGATTCCGTCGCCGCGGGCGACGGTGATGGGGGTCGTGTCGGACATGTCTTCACCGCTCGATCGAAACAATGCGGCGCACGTTACGCACGCCATATGGCCAATTCAATCATGGGGAGCGTGAAGATTTCCTGAGTTTCGCGCCGTCCGATGCCGTCCCTTGCCCCTCGCCGGGCGTGACCGACGACCCCGGCGATCCGGGCGGCGCATCGGCCGGCCTGTTATGCAATCAAAAATGGTGTTATATGGCATCATACATTTCTGGGATGCAGGAAGAGGTTGGGTCCGATGGCACCGAACGACACGACGACCGTGCCCAGGAGGCGAAGGAGCCTCGCCGCGATGGCCACCTCGATCGGGATGCGGACGATCGTCGGCGCCTTCGCCATGGCGGCACTCGGCACCATCATCGGCGGGCACCTGTTCGTCGCGACATGGTCGGGCCGGCGGGACGACGTGGCGCTCGCCCGGACGGCGGCGGTCCTGGGCGACCTGACCCGCACGACGGTCGAGATATCGCTCGAGCGGAGCGTCTCGCGGCTGGCGCTCTCGGTGCCCGAGCCCGTCCTCCCGGCGTTCCGCACGCTGCTCCTGAGCCAGCGCATCAAGGTCGACGCAGGGCTCGACCGGGTCGTGGGCGCGGCCGGCGGGCTCGACACGACCTCGCGGGCCGCCGCCTTCGCCGACGGGATCCGCACGCAGCGCAGCCGCCTCGCGACCCTGCGGTCGGAGATCGACATCCTCGCCGCCCGCGCGGGCGCCGACAGGCCGCCGGGCCGGGTCGCGGCACTGGTCGCCGAACTCGATGGCGTGGTCGCGACCACGCAGGGCGCGGGGCAGATGCTGCGGGGCGTCGGCTTCGACGTGCCGAGCGAAATCCTCCTTCTCGAACGCCTGCGGGACGAGGCGTGGACGATCCGGGAATTCGCGGGACGGGAGCGGACGCTCCTGATGATCGCGGCGGCGACGGGCCGTCCCCCCTCCACGGAGGAGCGGCGGGAGATCGACACCACCCGCCAGTTCGTCGACGCGGCCTGGACGCGGCTGCGGGCGCTGGACACGCACCCGGGCCTGTCCGCCGCCGTGCGTGACGCCGTCGCGGTCGTGGAGCGGGGCTATTTCGGCGCCTTCGCCCGCACCCGCCAGGGGATCCTCGACGGCACCGCGAGGACCGCGCTGGACCCGCTCTTCGCGGAGACGTCGCGCGTCCTCGACGAGGTGGTCGCCGTCACCACGCGCGCGACGGCCGACATCGACGCGGCCTGGAGCGCCCGCGCGACCACCAAGGGCTGGATGATCGTCATCGAGGGAATCGCCGGGATCATCTTCATCGTGGTCGCGGCGGCGATGAACGTGACCACGCGCCGCTCCTTCCGCCGGCTCGACCGGCTGCGGGAGGCCTTGGGCGCCATCGCCGACGGGCGGCTGGACACCCCGGTTCCCGACGCCGACGCGCCGGACGAGATCGGCCGGATGGCGTCCGCGATCCTGACCCTGCGCGAGAGCGAGCGGGCCGCGGCCGATGCCAGCACCGTCCGCCGCCAGGAACGCGCCGTGCGGGAGGCGCGGCAGACGGAGATCACGGCCGCGGTCGGGACGTTCGAGATCGCCGCGCGCGACATGGTGGACGCCCTGTCCGCCGCCGCGTCCGACCTGACGGGGGCCGCCGACGGCATGTCCGCGACCGCGGACGAGACCCGGTCGCGGGTGCTCGTCGCCGGTCAGGCGTCGGAGACGACCCGCGCGAACGTCGAGGCCGTGGCGGCCGCCGGACAGGAACTCGCCGCCTCGATCGCGGAGATCGGCCGCCTCGTCGGCGGCTCCGCCGACCTCGCCGGGCGCGCCGTGGAGAAGGCGGCCGAGACCGACCGCCGCGTGCGGGTCCTGGCCGAGGCGGCCGACAGCATCGGCGTGGTCGTGAAGCTGATCAACGACATCGCCTCGCAGACGAATCTCCTGGCGCTGAACGCGACAATCGAGGCGGCACGGGCCGGCGAGGCGGGACGGGGCTTCGCCGTCGTGGCCGGCGAGGTCAAGAACCTCGCCGCCCAGACGGCCCGCGCGACCGAGGAGATCGCCGGCAAGATCGCCGAGATGGGAAGCGCCACGAACCTGACGGTGGAGGCGATCCAGGACATCGGCACGACGATCCGGGAGATCAGCATGATCGCCTCGTCGATCTCGTCCGCGACCGAAGAACAGATGGCGGCGGCGGAGGAGATCGCCCGCAACGTCGAGCAGGCGGTCGCCGCGACGGCGATGGTCTGGGACACCGTCGCCGACGTGTCGCGAAGCGCGGAGGCGACCGGACGGTCGGCGATGGAGGTCCGCGGCTCCGCCGGGCGGCTCGACGATCAGGCGAGGGACCTGCGGGGGCGGGTGGACGACTTCCTTGGCGCCGTGCGCGAGGCCGGTTGACCGGTCAGCGGACCAGCGCGCGCATCGCCGCGTCGAGCCCCGCGAGCGTCAGGGGATACATCCGGTCCTCCATGATCCGGCGGATCATGCCGACGGACTGGGTGTATCCCCAGTACGGCTCGGCGACCGGGTTGAGCCAGACCGCACGGGGCCAGGTCGCGACCATGCGGTCGAGCCAGACGCTCCCGGCCTCGGGGTTCCAGTGCTCGACGCTGCCGCCCGGCTGCACGATCTCGTAGGGGCTCATCGAGGCGTCGCCGACGAAGACGAGACGCCAGTCCGAGCCGAAGGTGCGCAGGACCTCCCACGTCCCGGTCCGCTCGGTCTGCCGGCGGCGGTTGTCGCGCCAGACCGTCTCGTAGACGCAGTTGTGGAAGTAGAAGTGCTCGAGGTGCCGGAACTCCGACCGGGCCGCCGAGAACAGCTCCTCGGCGATGCGGACGTGGTCGTCCATCGAGCCGCCGACGTCGAGGAAGAGGAGAACCTTCGCGGCGTTCCGCCGCTCGGGCCGCATCTTGATGTCGAGCCAGCCGGCGTTCTGCGCCGTCGATCGGATCGTGTCGGGCAGGTCGAGTTCGTCCGCGGCCCCGGACCGGGCGAAGCGGCGCAGGCGACGCAGGGCCACCTTGATGTTGCGGGTGCCGAGTTCGACCGTGTCGTCGAGGTTCCGGAAGTCGCGACGGTCCCAGACCTTGACCGCGCGGCGGTTCCGGTTCCCCTCCTGCCCGATCCGCACGCCCTCCGGATTGTAGCCGTGGGCGCCGAAGGGGGAGGTGCCGGCGGTCCCGATCCATTTCGAGCCGCCCTGATGGCGGTCCTTCTGTTCGGCGAGGCGCTGGGCGAGCGTGCGCATGATCGCGTCCCAGCCGCCGAGCGCCTCGATCTGCGCCTTCTCCTCCTCGCTGAGGACCTTCTCGGCGAGCTTGCGCAGCCATTCGTCCGGTACCGTGCCGAACACCTCCGCGAGCGCCTCGCCCAGCGTCTCCAGCCCCTTGAACACCTGCCCGAAGACGACGTCGAACCGGTCGAAGTTCCGCTCGTCCTTCACCAGGATCGCGCGGGACAGATGATAGAAGTCCTCGATCGAGCCGTCGGCGACGCCGGCCTTCATCGCCTCGAGGAGCGCCAGATACTCCTTGAGCGAGACGGGAACCCGCGCGCGGCGGAGTTCGTAGAAGAAGGTGGTGAACATCCCGCCCTCCCCCGGCCCCGTCAGCCCCGCTCGCGCCGCTGGAGGAAGGCGAGGCGCTCGAAGAGATGGACGTCCTGCTCGTTCTTCAAGAGCGCGCCGTGGAGCGGCGGAATGAGCCGCTTGGGATCGCGCTCGCGGATCGCGTCGGCCGGGATGTCCTCGACGAGGAGCAGCTTCAGCCAGTCGATCAGCTCCGAGGTCGACGGCTTCTTCTTCAGGCCCGGGGCCTCGCGCACCTCGTAGAAGGCGGTGAGCGCCGCGCGCAGCAGGTCCTTCTTCAGGTCCGGGAAATGGACGGCGACGATGCGCTCCATCGTCTCCGGCTCCGGAAAGCGGATGTAGTGGAAGAAGCAGCGGCGCAGGAACGCGTCCGGAAGCTCCTTCTCGTTGTTCGAGGTGATCACGACGACCGGCCGGCGGGCCGCGCGCACGGCTTCCCCCGTCTCGTAGACATGGAACTCCATCCGGTCGAGTTCGAGCAGCAGGTCGTTCGGGAACTCGATGTCCGCCTTGTCGATCTCGTCGATCAGGAGGACGACACGGTCCTCGGCCGCGAACGCCTCCCACAGCTTGCCGGGACGGATGTAGTTGCGGACGTCGTGGACCCGCGCCTCGCCGAGCTGCCCGTCGCGCAGGCGGCTGACGGCGTCGTACTCGTAGAGACCCTGCTGGGCCTTCGTCGTCGACTTGACGTGCCAGGTGATCAGCCGCAGGCCGAGCGCGGCGGCGATCTCCTGCGCCAGGACCGTCTTGCCGGTCCCCGGCTCGCCCTTCACCAGAAGGGGACGCTCCAGCGTGATCGCCGCGTTGACGGCGACCCGCAGGTCGTCGGTCGCAACGTAGGTCCTGCTGCCCTCGAACCGCATCCGCCCGCTCCATCGACCGAGGAACCGGACCTTAGGCCGGCCCGCCCCCCCGTCAAGGCCAGCGACGCGGTCAGGCCATTGCGACGAGGGGGGCGACGATGTCATGCAGCCGCTCGATCTCGGCGTCCACGACCGTCATCGTGTACTCGATGCGGTAGGGGCCGGGATCGAACCCGGCCAGCAGGATGCGGACGCCGACGCTGCCGTTCCCGTGCGGGCGGAAGGTGACCTCCAGCGTCTCGTCGTGCGGGTCGAAGTAGCCGGTCTCGCTTTCGAGCGCGCGCGACAGTGCCACCCGCAGGGAGACGATCTCCGCACGCGTCAGCTGGACGTCCGCCTTGGCGGCGATACCGAGGCCGATCAGTTCGGCCCTGCACGTCAGCGCACGGTCCGCGGTCAGTCCAGCGCCCGCGGCGCTGTCGGGAAGCCGGATGCACAATGCCGCACCGAACTGGCCCGTCAGCCGCAACTCCATGACAACCCCGTCCGCAAGACCTCAATCGATGTTGCGGGAGTGGGTGCGGAGGGCGCAAGACTCCAAACCTGTTAAAATGGTTGCAGTCGTCGTGGGCCTTCGATCAGGTTCCAGCAACCAGGGCTTCGACCGCGGCGATCGCGTCGGCGGCCCGCGACGGGTCAGGACCGCCCGCCTGCGCCATGTCGGGCCGCCCACCGCCACCCTTTCCGCCCAGCGCTTCCGCCGCGACCCGGACGAGATCGACGGCCGAGAACCGGGCGGTCAGCGCCTGGGTGACGCCGACGACGACCGAGGCCTTGCCCTCGGCCGTGCCAATGGCGATCACGATCCCCTCGCCCACCTGCTTCTTCAGCTCGTCGACGAGCGGCTTCAGGTCCTTCGCCGGCAGATCGGCCACACGGCTCGCGACCCGTATGCCGGCGATCTCGCGGATGGCCGGCGCAGCACCACCGCCCCCCAGCGCCAGTTCGCGGCGGAGGTCCGCCACCTCGCGCTCGAGCCGGCGCCGCTCCTCGACGAGGAGGGCGACCCGCTGCGGCAGCTCCGCCGCCGGCGCCCGCAGGGCCGCGGCCGTCGCCTGGACGAGGCGGTCCTGAGCCTCCAGGTGCGCCAGGGCGCCGGCGCCGGTCAGCGCCTCGATGCGGCGCACGCCGGCCGCCACCGCGCCCTCGGCCACGACCTTCAACAGCCCGATGTCGCCGGTGCGGCGGACGTGGATGCCGCCGCAGAGCTCGACCGAGAAGGTCTTCGCCTCACCGGGATCGCGGCCGCCCATGCTGACGACGCGCACCTCCTCGCCGTACTTCTCGCCGAACAGCGCCATGGCGCCCTCCTCGATCGCCGCCTGCGGCGTCATCAGGCGGGTCGAGACCTCGCTGTTCGCGCGGATGCGGGCGTTCACCTCGGCCTCGACCGCCGCGAGATCGTCGGCACCGATCGGCGCCGGCTGGCTCACGTCGAAGCGCAGCCTCTCGGGAGACACGAGCGAGCCCTTCTGGGTGACGTGGGTGCCGAGCCGGCGCCGCAGCGCCTCGTGCAGCAGGTGCGTCGCCGAATGGTTCGACCGGATGGCGCCGCGCCGCGCGGCGTCGACGCGCAGCTCGACCGCGTCGCCGACCGAGAGCGTGCCGCGCGTCACCGTCGCGACGTGCGCCCAGAGCGCGCCGGCCTTCTTCAGCGTATCGGACGCCGTGACCTCGGCCCCGCCGGCGGTGAACATCACGCCGGCGTCACCGACCTGCCCACCGCTCTCGGCATAGAACGGCGTCTGGTTCACGACGACCGTGACCGCGTCGCCCACGGACGCCGCCTGGACGCGGACGCCGTCCTTTACCAGCGCCAGCACCTGCCCCTCGGCGGTCTCGGTGGCGTAGCCCAGGAACTCGGTCGCGCCGACCTCCTCCTTCAGCTCGAACCACAGCGCCTCGGTCGCCGCCTCGCCCGAGCCGGCCCACGCCGCGCGCGCCTTGCGGCGCTGCTCGGCCATCGCCGTCTCGAAGCCGGCGACGTCGACCGACCGGCCGCGTCCCCGCAGCACGTCCTGGGTGAGGTCGAGCGGGAAGCCGAAGGTGTCGTAGAGCGTGAAAGCGACCTGCCCGGGAAGCGGCGCGCCCTCACCGAGGCGGCCGGTCTCCTCGTCGAGAAGGCGCAGGCCGCGGTCGAGCAGCTGCTTGAACCGCGCCTCCTCCAGCCGGAGGGTCTCGACGACCAACGGCTCGGCCCGCTGAAGCTCCGGATAGGCCGTCCCCATCTCGCGCACCAGGGTGGGCACGATCTTCCACAGGATCGGATCGCGGGCGCCGAGGATGTGCGCATGGCGCATCGCGCGGCGCATGATGCGCCGCAGCACGTAGCCGCGGCCCTCGTTGGACGGCAGGACGCCGTCGGCGATCAGGAAGCTGGTCGAGCGGATGTGATCCGCGATCACCCGGTGCGAGACCGCGTGCGGGCCGTCGACCGGGGCGCCGGACGCGTCGGCGGACGCGCGGATGAGGGCGCGCAGCACGTCGGTGTCGTAGTTGTCGTGCTTGCCCTGGAGGATCGCCGCGAGCCGCTCCAGCCCCATGCCGGTGTCGATCGACGGCTTCGGCAGCGGCACCATCTCGTCCGCCGAGCGCTGCTCGAACTGCATGAAGACGAGGTTCCAGATCTCGATGAACCGGTCGCCGTCCGCGTCCGCGCTGCCCGGCGGGCCCCCGGCCACGTGGGGACCGTGGTCGTAAAAGATCTCCGAGCAGGGACCGCACGGGCCCGTGTCCCCCATCCGCCAGAAGTTGTCGGACGTCGGGATGCGGATGATCCGCTCCTCGGGCAGGCCGGCGATCTTCTTCCAGAGCCCCGCCGCCTGGTCATCGTCGATGAAGACGGTGACGGTCAGCCGATCCTTGGGAAGGCCGTATTCCTTCGTGATCAGGTTCCACGCGAACTCGATCGCCTGGTCCTTGAAGTAGTCGCCGAAGGAGAAATTCCCCAGCATCTCGAAGAAGGTGTGATGGCGCGCCGTGTAGCCGACGTTCTCGAGGTCGTTGTGCTTTCCGCCGGCGCGCACGCATTTCTGCGCCGTCGTCGCCCGGCTGTAGGAGCGAGGTTCGACGCCGGTGAACACGTTCTTGAACTGGACCATGCCCGAGTTCGCGAACATGAGCGTGGGATCGTTGCGCGGAACGAGGGGGCTCGAGTCGACCACCTCGTGCCCGTTGCGACGGAAGTAGTCGAGAAAGACCCGGCGGATGTCGGCGGTGGAGGTCATCGGGCGTCCCGCGGGGAGTGTTGCGACGGCGGCGAAGGACCCGCGTTCTATCGCGTGGACGCGCGGACTGTCCAGAGTCGCAGCCCTTCCGGCGCCCCTGCGCCCCGGACGCGAGAACAGAGCGGCAGGCCGACGCCGGGGCGCAAAATGGGAAGCAGGACACGGGCCACGACGCCCGATCCGGCGGCACGGACGGGACGGAGGGACCTTGGCCCCCGAGGGTCCGCCGTCGCCCCGCCCCGCGGCGGTGGGGCCCTCCGGCCCCGGGATCGCGCGATGCGACGGACCCGACCGCGGCGAACCGCGACCGACCCGACCGGGCGTCCGCCCGTGTCCTGTTCGTTGGCGGGCCGGCCTCGCGACCGGCCCGCGACCCTCACTCGTCGCCGCCGTCGGCCTCGGGCGTGCCCATCATGGCCGTGGCGACGAGACCCGCGTTCTCGCGGATCTTCTTCTCGATCACCTTGGCGATCTCGGTATTCTGCCGGATGAACCCCTTCGCGTTCTCCCGCCCCTGGCCGATGCGCTGGCCGTCGTAGGAGAACCAGGCGCCCGACTTGTCGACGACGCCGGCCTGGACGCCGAGGTCGAGGATCTCGCCGGACTTGGAGATCCCCTCGCCGTACATGATGTCGAACTCGACGACCCGGAACGGCGGAGCCATCTTGTTCTTCACCACCTTCACCCGGGTCTGGTTGCCGACCACCGTCTCCCGGTCCTTGATCGCGCCGATGCGGCGGATGTCGAGCCGGACCGACGCATAGAACTTCAGCGCGTTGCCGCCAGTCGTCGTCTCCGGGTTCCCGAACATCACGCCGATCTTCAACCGGATCTGGTTGATGAAGATCACCATGCAGCGGGACTTGGAGATCGAGCCGGTGAGCTTGCGGAGCGCCTGGCTCATCAGACGCGCCTGCAGGCCCGGCTGGCTGTCGCCCATCTCACCCTCGAGCTCGGCCCGCGGCACGAGGGCCGCGACGCTGTCGATCACGAGGACGTCGATGGCGCCGGACCGGACGAGGGTGTCGGCGATCTCGAGCGCCTGCTCCCCCGCGTCGGGCTGGGAGATCAGCATCTCGTCGACGTTGACGCCCAGCTTCTTGGCGTAGCCCGGGTCGAGCGCGTGCTCCGCGTCGATGTAGGCGCAGGTGCCGCCGTTCTTCTGCGACTCGGCGACGACATGGAGCGCAAGGGTCGTCTTGCCCGAGCTCTCGGGCCCGTAGATCTCGATGACGCGGCCCCGCGGGAGGCCGCCGATTCCCAATGCGATGTCGAGGCCCAGCGAGCCGGTCGACACGACTTCGATGTCATGCTCGGCGCCGCGTGCGCCAAGCTTCATGATCGACCCCTTGCCGAACGCGCGTTCGATCTGGGTCAGGGCGGCGTCGAGGGCCTTTTGCTTGTCCATGGAGTCCTTTTCGACGAGGCGGAGCTGAGCGGACATGGCGTCGGTCCCTTCTTCGCACGATCGGACGTTGTCGATCAATGCGCGGACTGTACACGTTCCGTTCTCTTCCGGCAAGGGTGAAAGTTCACGTCTTGTTCACATCCCGAGGTGCTCGCGCCGGTACGGGATCGGCCGGAGGTCAAAGCCCCTGGAGCACGTCCTTCACCTTGGTCGCGAGCTGCTTGAGGCTGTAGGGCTTCGGCAGGAAGTGGACCTCGGCGCCGACGTCGAGGTTCTGGCGAAGCCGGTCCTCGGCATAGCCGGAGATGAAGACCACCTTGAGGTCGGGCCGCGTCGCGCGGACCGTGCGCACAAGGGTGGGGCCGTCCATCTGCGGCATCACCACGTCGGAGACGAGGAGGTCGATCCGCCCGCCCGTGGTCTCCAGGAGCTCGAGCGCCGCCTCACCCGACCGGGCCTCGAGCACCTGATAGCCCTTGTTCCGCAGCGCGCGGCTGCTGAACACGCGCACGGCGTCCTCGTCCTCGACGAGGAGGATGGTGCCGACGCCGGTCAGGTCGCCGCCGCCGTCCGCCGCCACGACCCCGGGCGCCTCCACCTCGCCCTTGTGGGCCGGCAGGAGGATGGTGAAGGTGGCCCCCTCCTCCGGAGCCGACTTCACGAACACGAACCCGCCCGTCTGCCGCACGATGCCGTAGACGGTGGACAGGCCGAGCCCCGTCCCCGAGCCGACTTCCTTGGTCGAGAAGAACGGCTCGAAGATGCGGTTGAGGTTGTCGGCGGAGATGCCCACGCCCGTGTCCGAGACCTCGATGGAGATGTAGTCGCCCCCGGGCACCTCCTCGTGTCCCATGCGCATCGGCTGGTCCACGGTGTGATTGCGGGTCCGGATCATGAGGCGGCCGCCGCCCGGCATCGCGTCGCGCGCGTTGACGGCGAGGTTGATGATCACCTGCTCCAGCTGCCCCTGGTCGACCTTGACCAGCCCCAGGTCGCGGCCATGGACCATCCGCAGCTCGATGTTCTCGCCGATCAGACGGTGCAGGAGGTTCGAGAGCTCCGCCAGCACGTCGGTGATGTTCAGCACCTTCGGCTGCAACGTCTGCTGGCGCGAGAAGGCGAGGAGCTGGCGCACGAGGTTCGCCGCCCGGTTCGCGTTCTGCTTGATCTGCATGATGTCGCTGAACGACTGGTCGCCCGGCCGGTGGCGCAGCAGCAGCAGGTCGCAGAAGCCGATCATCGCGGTGAGGAGATTGTTGAAGTCGTGCGCGACGCCGCCCGCGAGCTGGCCGACCGCCTGCATCTTCTGGCCCTGGACGAACTGCGTCTCCAGGCGCTTCTGCTCGGTCAGGTCGATCGCGTGGACGACCAGCGCGCCACCCCCCGCGGCCCCGGACAGGCGGCGGGCGTGGAGCCGCACGACCCTGTCGCCGGAGGGCACCCCCGCCCCGTCGAGCCGGACCTCGAACGGTCGCTCGCTGCCGTCCCGCGCCTCGCGCAGCCGGACGGCCGCCTCCGGCCGGTCCTCGGGCCGGATCAGGTCGACGAGCGGCCGTCCGATCGCCGCTTCGGGCGAGCGCGCAACGAGATCGAGGAAGGCCCTGTTGCCCTCGACGAGCCGGTCATCGCCGCCCATCAGCGCCACGCCTGTCGGCGAATCGTCGAACAGGCGCTGGAATCGGTGCTCCGACCGCCGCAGCGCATCCTGCCAGTCCTGCTCGGCGGTCAGTTCGATCGCGACGACGCACCGGCGGTCCGGCCCGATCGGGGCCTCGTTCAGGATGGCGTGGACACGCCGTCCCCCGGGACCCGCCAGCAGCACCTCGCCGCGCGCCGACGGCGCGTCCGACGGGAGGAGGCGGTCGGGCGGCACCGGCGGCGCCACCGGAGCGAGATCGTGGAGACGCAGGTCGAGCAGCGCCTCGGGCGCGATGTTCAACGCGTCGGCGAAGGTGCGGTTCGCATGGACGATGCGCCCGTCGACCTCCACCAGGAGGACGCCGACCGGAAGCTGGTCGAGGAGGTGGGCAGGACCATCGGCGTCCGCCATCCCGCCCGGCGGCGGCGTCTCGATCCGCCACTCGACGAGACCGCCGCGCAGCCGGACGACGCGCGCGAGACCGTCGCCGCCCGGCAGCGAGACCGGTACGGCCACCCCCGCCCTGTCGGACAGTCGGTGCCAAGCGTCGGAGCCTGCAGCCGTCTCGATCGCATCCCGCAGACGGGCGAGGGTGGCGCCCCCGTCCGCTCCGAGGAAACGCGTGGCCATCCGGTTGGTCGCCAGGACGTTCCCGTTGTCGTCGGCGAGGATGCGCCCCGTATCGCCCCCCTCGAACGCGCGGCCGAGCAGGTCGGCCCGGTCGCGCAGGTCGGCCTCCGACACGGCGAGCCGGCGGAACCCGGCGCCGGTCAGCGCGAGGCCCGCCGCGACGCCGACCGTCGCGACCCCGGCGAGGGCCGGGAGACCGGCGACGAGGGCGGCGACCAGAACGACGGACGCGGCGAGCCCGAGGCCGACACCGCCCGTCGCGGCCGATCGCCCATCGGCGCGGGCACCCGCGGGGCGCTCGGTCTGTGATCGACCTTCGGCAATCATGGGGTCCCCGCCCGAAGTTTTCCGGCACCGGTCGCCAGATGAGGCCGGATGTCAGCTGGCCGGCATGACGCGGCGTTTCAATTTGAACACGAAGGAGATGATCTCGGCCACCGCGCGATACTGGTCGGGCGGGATCTCGGCGTCGATCTCGACCGTCGCGTAGAGCGCGCGCGCCACGGGCGGATTCTCGACGATCGGCACGTCGTTCTCCTCGGCCAGTTCGCGGATCTTGAGGGCCACCAGGTCGGTGCCCTTCGCGACGAGTCGGGGTGCGGCCATCGACGTCGGATCGTACTTCAGCGCCACGGCGAAGTGCGTCGGGTTCGTCACCACCACGTCGGCCGTCGGGACGGCGGCCATCATCCGGCGGCGGGCCCGGTCCATCCGGATCGAGCGGATCCGCGCCTTGATGTACGGATCGCCCTCCATCTGCTTGTACTCCTCCTTGACCTCCTGCTTGGTCATCCGGAGCTGCCGCGCATAGTTCCAGCGCTGATAGAGATAGTCGGCGAGCGCGACGATGATCTGGACGGCGATGATCGTGATCAGGATCAGAACCGTCAGGTCGAAAAGGTCGCGGAGCATCTGCGCCGTCGACTGGAAGGTGAACCGGTCGGGCACGCGCATGCGCGGCCAGAGCACCACGCCCACGATCGTGGCGATGATCGCGATCTTGATGAGCCCCTTCACGAGCTCGACCAGCCCGTTCAGCGAGAACATCCGCTTGAACCCGGTTATGGGGTTCAGCTTGTTCAGGTCCCACGCGAGCGGACCCGACGTGAAGAGGAATCCGTTCTGGAGCCACGATGCGGCGAGGATGCCGATCAGGACGATCAGGATCGGAAAGGCCAGGATGATCGCGACATCGATCGCGATCTGCCCCATCGCCAGCACGACGCCACCGCTGTCGAGCGGGATCTGGTGCGCCTGCTCCATGAAGGGCACGAGCGCGTGGGTGAGGTCGCGCGCCATCCAGGGCCCCAGCAGGGCCACCACGGCGAGGACCGAGGACAGGACGAAGAGGTGCTTGACGTCCTGGCTGACCGGTACGTGACCCTTGCCGCGCGCGTCGTCGAGACGTTTGCCGGTGGGGTCTTCCGTTTTGCTGGCGTCATCATCGTCCTCGGCCATCGCTCCCCCTCACCCGGAGCCGAGGAGACCGATCAGCGTCTCCTCGAACAGGGTCAGCCAGAGGAGCATCGCGGCACCGAGCGAGATCGCGAACAGCATCAGGCCGGCGCCGATCTGCACCGGCAGCGCGACGAAGAAGATCTGCATCTGCGGCACGAGCCGCGACAGCACGCCGAGGGCGACGTTGAGGATGATGCCGCCGATCACGAAGGGGGCGGCCATCTGGGTCCCGATCGCAAAGCTCTGCCCCACGAGCCGCATGATGGTCTCGGAGAAGTCGTTGACCGGGAGCAGCCCCCCGGGCGGGAAAAGAGCGTAGCTGTTGCCGATGCCGGCCAGCAACAGGTGGTGGAGGTCGGCGATGACGACGATCGTGATGCCGAGCACCCCGAGCATGGAGCCGAAGGGCGACCCCTGCGTGCCGAGGGACGGGTTGAACATCATCGCCGCGGCGAGGCCCGTCTGCATCGAGATGATCATGCCCGCGACCTCGAGTGTGCTCATCAGGAGGCGTGCGATCACGCCGAGGAAGAGCCCGATGAAGCCCTCCGTCGCGATCAGCGTGATGAGGCCGGGCACGTCCGTGGGCGCGACCGGCAGGGTCGGCATGAGGACGGGCATGAGGAGCAGGCTCATGCCGAGCGCGAAGAGGAGGCGAATCGTGCCGCTGACGAAGGACTCGCCGAAGATCGGCATGAACATCAGCGCTGTTCCGACCCGCGCGAAGACGAGGAGGAACGCGTAGATCTGCGCATTCAGGAACGCCTCGAGGGACACGACCGGCAACGCCGCACCCCTCAGCTCACGCCAATGTCCGCGACCCGGTCCATCAGCAGGTTCGTGAAATCGATCAGGGTCGTGATGGCGCCGGCGGCGCTCACGCCCAGGACCAGGATGAAGAACAACGCTTTGGGCACGAAGGTGAGCGTGCCCTCCTGAAGGTGGGTGGCCGCCTGCACGATGGAGACGAGGACGCCAACGACGATACCGACGATCAGGAACGGAGCCGAGATGCGCAGGATGATCCAGACCGCATCGCGCATCAGTTGAAGGGCGTCGCCGACCTCCACCGTCCCCGCCCGTCAGATCGGCATGCGCAGGATTTCCTGATAGGCCTGAACCACGCGGTCGCGGACGGCGACGACGGCCTGCATCGTCACCTCGGCGGCCGACACGGCGGTCACGACCTCAGTGAGGTCGGCCCGACCGAGGGACGCCTGGACGGTCATGCGCTCCGCCGTGCGCGTCGTCGCAACGACCTCGCGGGCGGCGTCCCGCACGAGGTCGGAGAACGCCGGGCCGGCCTGGCGGTCGGCGGTGACGGGCGGGAGGACCCCGGTGACGCTGTTGGCGGCACTGGTGTAGGCGGCGACCGCGTCGGAGATGCGAGTGACCATGTTCGACCTTCAGGCTGGAGTTTCCAACGGAACCCCGGCCTTTTGCCGGGGGGTCTCGGGAGACGTCACTGACGCAGGATGTCGAGCGTCCGCATCAGCATCATCTTCGAGGCTTCGATGACGCTGGCGTTCGACTCGTATGAGCGCTGCGCCTCGCGCATGTCCATCGTCTCGATCAGGGAATTGACGTTCGGATAGAGCACGTAGCCCTGCGGGTCCGCCGCGGGGTGCCCAGGCTCGAACCGGCGCTGGAAGTCGCCGTTGTCGAGACCGACGCGCTTGACGCGCACGGTGTCGAGCCCGAGCGAGCGATCGAGTTCGTTCGCGAAGCTGACGGTCTTGCGCCGGTAAGGCAGCGAATCCGGCGTGGCCGCCGTCGAGTTCGCGTTGGCGAGATTCTCGGCGATGACGCGCAGACGGGTCCCCTGGGCCCGCATGCCCGCCGCCGAGATCTTCATCGCATTGTCGAGATCCATGACTGCTGCCCCTGCGTTCCTGCGGCGCGCGATCACTAACCGCGGCCGAGCACCATCTTGAACATGCCGATCTGGCGGCGATAGAGGTTCGTCACGAGCTGGTAGTTCACACCCGTGTCGGCGATCTTCAGCATCTGCTGTTCGACCACCACCTGGTTCCCGTCGGGCGATGTCTCGTAGAAGTTGCGGTCGGACCGGGTCGGAACGTCCTGTCCGCCGCGCGCGTTCGTGCCGGTGAGATGGCCCGCCTGGGTCGTGGCCGGGCGCATCTTGCCCTCCTGCCCCATCGCCATGCGGAAGGTGAAGGGCTGGAGGTCGGACGGACGGTACTGGGGCGTATCGGCATTCGCCACGTTGTGGGCAAGCACCTCCTGACGCTGCCCGAGCCACTGGAGCCGCTGCTTCATGACCCGGAACGCCGTGAGATCCATCGGATCCATGGCAACGCTCCCCGCACCATCCAAACCGTCGTGGACGATATCATGCGCCCACCGCGAATTGAACCGCTTTCCCCCCATCGCACGGATATGGCGCGTGCCATCCGTGTGACCTCCCTTTGATCGGACGGACCGGGGTGGTACGGTGATGAGGTGGTCACGCGACACGGCGAGGGCAAGTTGGCGCAAGGGACACCCGACGACGAGCGGCAGGCGCGGACGCGCCGCCTCGTCGCCGTCGCCCTCGACCACGAGTCCGGGGCCCTGCCGCGCGTCGTCGCCAGCGGACACGGCGCGGTCGCCGGGCGCATCCTCGACCTCGCGTTCGCGGCCGGCGTGAAGGTGCGCTCGGACGCCGATCTGGCCGAGATCCTCGCGGCCGTCGACCTCGGGACGGACATTCCGCCCGAGGCGATCGTCGCCGTGGCCGAGATCCTGGCCCACGTCTACCGCGCCAACGGACTTGGAACCGCCGGCAGCCCGCCATGACCGACCTCCTGAGCGACATCGCCACCCTGACGCGACGGATCGCGCTTCTCACGCGGACGGTCGAATCCGCGGGCACCGTCGATCTCGCGGGGCTCGACGCCCGCGTGCACGACATTTGCGAGGCCATTCTCGCCAAGCCCGAGGACGAGGCCCGCGCGATGCGGGAGCCGGTCGAGGACCTGCTGCGGTCGATCGACGTCCTTCGCCTCGCGCTCATCGAGGCCGCCGGCCAAGTCGACGTGGCCGGGGCGGACGCGCCCCCGGGCCCCTGAACGCCGATGACGGTCGTCGATTACCTGCGCTTCGTCGGGGCGCTCGTTTTCGTGCTCGCGCTCATCGGTGCGGCCACCTTCGCCTTCCGGCGGTTCGCGGCGGGTGGGGCCGTCGGCGGCCTCGTGCGGAGCCGTCGGCTCGGGATCGTCGAGTCGATCGCGCTGGACGCAAGGCACCGGCTGGTCCTCGTGCGGCGAGACGACGTGGAACATCTCATCGTGATCGGGCAGGCGGACCAGACCGTGGTCGAGACCGCCATCCGCCCTCCGTCACGCATCATTCCGGCGGGGGAGACGCGTCAATGACCATCGGGCGTTGGGTCACGGTCGGGGGCGCCGCCCTCCTTCTGTTCCTCGCGGGGCCGGCAGCGGCGCAGGACCTCTCCTTGAACCTCGGCCAGGGTGGCGGCTCGACGACGGCGCGGGTGATCCAGCTCCTCGCGGTGCTGACCATCATCTCCCTCGCCCCGTCGATCCTCGTGATGGTGACGTCCTTCACGCGGATCGTGGTGGTGCTGTCGTTCCTGCGGACCGCGCTGGGCGTGCAGCAGACGCCGCCGAATACGGTCATCACCAGCCTTGCCCTGTTCCTGACGGCCTTCATCATGGCGCCGGTGCTGGAGCAGGTCTACCAGGAGGCGTTCCTGCCGCTCCTCAACGAGCAGATCAGCGAGGGCGAGGCGCTCCAGCGCGCCATCGCGCCGGTCCAGGGCTTCATGCTTCGCCACACGCGTGAGCAGGACCTGAACCTGTTCGTCGGCATCGCAAAGCTCGACCCGCAGATCACGCCCGAGGAGACGCCGGTCCACGTCCTCATCCCGGCGTTCATGATCTCCGAACTGCGCCGGGCCTTCGAGATCGGCTTCCTGCTGTTCATCCCCTTCCTGATCATCGACATGGTGGTGGCCACCGTCCTCATGTCGATGGGCATGATGATGCTGCCGCCGGCGACCATCTCGCTGCCGTTCAAGATCATCTTCTTCGTGCTGGTGGACGGCTGGTACCTGGTGGTAGGCAGCCTCGTCCAGAGCTTCGGACAGTTGTAGAGAAGGGCGGCGCGGCCTGTCCGGCCGCGCCGCCCTCCCGTCGCTTGTCCCGGCCCCGGCGATCCGGTCTCAGTTCAGCCGTGCGGTGCCTGCGGCGGCCGGGACCTCGCTGACGAGCCGGCGCTTGTACTCGGTCAGGAAGCCCTGGAAGAGGTCCACCTCGCGCACCCGCTCCTGGATGGTGCGGATGTCGAGGAGGCCCGTCGCCTGTTCCGGCCGGGTCAGGAGCCGGAAGGTGTCGAACTCCGGCGTGTTCTCCATCGACGGCGAGAAGGCCCGCCGCAGTTCCGCGAGGCCGTTCGCGTCGCCCGTGAGGGCGAGCGCGACCGAGCGGTTCAGAAGGGCGCGGCGGAGTTCCCCCGGCATCGTGCGGCCGGTCGGTGGCGGCGGGCCGACGAGGGCGCCGAGCGCACGCTCCGCCTCCCGCCAGCGCTGCGCGCGCCAGGCGATGTCGATCCGAAGGAAGTCCGCCGGGCGGGAATTGTCGCCGTCCAACAGCCGCAACGCCTGCTCCGAGCGCCCCATGTCCGCGAGGGCGCGGGCGTAGAGCAGCCGCCGCTCCTGCATCAGGTCGGGCGCGCCCTCGCCGATCGACGAGATCTCGATGGCCTGGGCCGCGAGTTCGGGCTTTCCGTCAAGGAGGCGGATCGCGGCGAGACGGGCGCCGACGGCGGCCCGCTCCGAACCGTGGAGACGGTCACGGACCTGCATTTCGAGCAGCGATGCCGCCCGATCCAGCAGGTCCACCTGGACGAGTCGCTCGGCCAGCCGGGCGATCACGTCGTCCCCGGCCTTGCCCTGCGGGGTCAGGTTCCGCCACTCGTCGTAGAAGGCGAGCGCATTCAGCGGCGACAGCACGGCCGCGCCGTCCCGGACGAACAGGCGGGTGAAGGTGTCCGCCATCTCGCGCTCCAGATCGGGGCGCATCGAATGGTTCGGGAACAGCTCGATGAGCGTCTTCAGCGACTGGAACGCCTGGGGGACGTCCCCCTCGTCCATCTGGAGCTGGGCGAGGCGGCGGCGGACGTTGATCTCAAGTTCGTCGCCGCGCCAGGCGAAGGTCAACCGCTCGAGCCGTTCGATCGCCTGCCGCCGCGTGACGCGCTCGGCCGAAAGGTCGAGATCGACCAGACCGAACTCCGACCGGATGAGCGCCAGCCGGTCGCCGGTCGTCTCGGTCACGGCGCGCCAGTGCTGGGCGGCGGTCTCCGGCTTGCCGTTGCGCAGTTCGGCCCAGCCGCGCAGATACTGGCTCGCCGGCAGCGGCGGCTCGTCGGCCTTGGGGCGGCGCTGGTCGAGCCGGTCGAGCAGGCGGAGCGCCTCGGACGCGTCGTTCTGGTGCAGGGCGGCCTCGGCCGCGAGCAGCGAGAAACGGGCGAAGAACGGCTCGGGATACGCCGCCAGCGCCGCCTCGGCCCGCGAGAAGCTCCCCCGCGCCGACGGCCAGTTCCCCAGCACCGCCGAACCGACGCCACGCCAGAGGGTGACCTCCAGATCGCCGTCGAGCGACCGGTCGGTCAGGTCGGCCATGCCCTCATCGGGACGGCCGGCCCAGACCCGCGCGGCCCCGCGGAGCGCACGGAACTCGGGACGCACGGCCGCCGTGGGCAGCGCCTGCGCCACCACGTCGAGCGCGCCCTGCGCCTCGGGCCCGAAGCCGTGGGCGAAGTAGAACCGCGCGAGGTCGAGACGACGCCGCTCGCGGACGTCGCCCTGCGGCACCTCGACGATCGCGTCCAGAAGCTTCTGGCGCATCTCGATGTACTGCTCGATCGGCCCCCGCCGCCAGCTCGCCAGGTCGAACAGGCGCGACGCCTCGACCGGACGCGGGATGATGTCGCGGTCTGCGCGGGAGGAGAGCGCCACGCCGCCCGCGCCGGAGATCTCGACGATGTTGTCGAGCGCACGGACGAGGAGGTCGTCGCGCAGCGGACGAACCGCGATGCCCTGCAGCGTGGGGATCAACTCAAGTTCTGCGAAGCGATTCTGCTCCATCACGGCCTGTGGCGCGTTCGGGAGCGGGATCAGGAACAGTTCGTCGCCGACCTCCGGATCACTGAACCGGATGACGCGGTTCGCGCCCTCGGCCTGGACGACGATGCGCGCGCCGAGCGGATGGTCCGGCTCCGCCGCGACCGACAGCGCGAAGGGACGGGGCGCACGGGGCGGGACCAGCAGCACCTGCCAGCGGTCGCCGTCCTTCTGCACCGCCGGCTCGAACCCGGCCGGCAGGCGGAACCGCATGGCCGTCACCTCGCCGATGGCGGCACCCTGCACCTCGCCGATCGGCGGCGTCTGGGGCCCGAGCTCGACCTCCGGCATGCGGCGGAACCGCCGGTCGAAGACGACGTAGACGTAGCCGGTCCGCGTGAAGACCGTGGCGCCGCCCATCACCTCCGGCCGGAAGCTCACGACCGACGCGGGGCCCCCCGGCGGCAGTTGCGCCGCAGGGGGCGCCGGCGCGAGGGCGGGGACG
>CANGXM010000011.1 GCA_947457845.1 Rhodospirillales bacterium
CAGGTCGTCCTGACGCGGGGCGCCGGTGTCGCGCGGATCGAGGGCGAGCCCGGTCATCGCGCGGCCCCCGCCTGCGCCTGCTGCGTCGTCGGCCGGCGAGGTGCCGTCGGCACGGTCGGCGTCCGCACCCCGGTCGGGCCCTCGGGCGGGGCGACCTGGGCCGGCTTCGCCGGAATGGCGTCGAGGGCGGACCCGACCTGGTCGGGCGTCATCGGCTTCATCTCGGTGTGCTGCCGCGCGAGCCGCTCGATGCGCGACGGCTCGTTCAGGAAGGCCCATTCGGCCTTGAGCACGTGGATCGCCTCGCGCTGCTCGACGATCTGCCGGTTGACGGTCCGCAGCTCCCGGCCCATCGACTGCACGCGGTCGCTGGCGTGGAACAGCACGCCACCGGCGACCAGCGCCAGCGACAGCCAGACGATGGAGGAGCGCCCGATCATGCGGCCTCCTGCGCTGGCGGGGCGGGCGTGCGTTCGGCCACCCGCAGCTTGGCCGAGCGGGCGCGCGGGTTGGTGGCGCACTCGGCGGCGCCCGGAGCGACGGGCTTCCGGCGGGTCAGGACGAAGGTGGGCGGCGGGGGCGACATCGACGGGCCCGGGAGGTGGCGCGACGGAGCGGCTTCATTGCCAGACCGCCGCTTAAGGAAGTCCTTAACCTTGCGATCCTCGAGCGAATGGAACGTGACAATGCAGAGACGACCGCCCGGACCGAGAAGACGTTCGGCCGCGGACATGCCCCGATCGACTTCGCCGAGCTCGTCGTTCACATGGATCCGCAGCGCCTGGAAGGTCCGCGTCGCCGGATCGATGCCGTCGCGGGACTTCGGGACGACGCTGCGGACGAGGTCGGCGAGTTCCGCGGTGCGGGTGATCGGGCCCCGGGCACGGGCGGCGACGATGGCGCGGGCCACCCGGCGGGCGAACCGCTCCTCGCCCAGGTGGTAGATGACGTCGGCGAGAGCGCCCTCGTCCATCGCGTTGACGACGTCGGCCGCCGTCGGCCCCTCGCGTCCCATGCGCATGTCGAGCGGGCCGTCGAAGCGGAAGGAGAACCCGCGGTCCGGCGTGTCGATCTGCGGCGAGGAGACGCCGAGGTCGAGCGCCACCCCGTCGGCGGGCGCGGCGTCGGCGACGATCCGGTCCATGTCGCCGAACCGGCCCTCGACCAGCACGAGGCGGCCCGGGAAGGCGGCGGCGAGGTCGCGGCCGCGGGCGATCGCCGCGGGATCGCGGTCGATCCCCCAGACCCGCGTGTCGGGCGCCGCCTCGAGGATCGCGCGGGCGTAACCGCCGGCCCCGAAGGTGCCGTCGACGTAGCGGCCGCCCGGGCGGAGCGCCAGGCCCTCCATCACCTCGGCCAAGAGGACGGGGACATGGACGGGCGCGCCGGTCATGCCGCCCCGCCCCGCGCCCGATCCCGTGCCACGGCGCGGGAGATGAGCGTGCCCATGGAGAGGTTGGCGCCGCGCTCGCGCATCCCGGTCTGGAGATCGTCCAGCTCGGTCTTGTTCCAGATCTGGAAGGTGTGGCGCTTGCCGATGAACGTCGCCTCCTCGGCAATCCCGGCGTAGGCGGCGAGCGCCTCGGGCAGCGAGACGCGCCCCTCCGCGTCGATCGACACCGTCTCGAGGCTCGCGAAGACCTGGAACTCAATGGCGTCGCGCTCGGCGGCGTCGATGTCGGGATCGTCGAGGCTGGCGGAGAGACGGTCGATCCAGGCGAGGCTGCACCCCTCGACCGCGCGGAACTCCCGCGAGGGGAAGAGGACCACCTGGTTGGCCGAGGCCTGGGCGCTGAGGACGGCACGGAACGGTGCCGGGACGGAGACGCGACCCTTCCTGTCGATCTTGTTCACATATGTGGACAGGAACAGGTTCATCGCTTTCCCCGAGCCCTCCCCGGACGCCGACCCGCGTCCGTCCCCATCGCATCACCAGTCGCCGTCACCGACGGCCAGCCCGGCCCCGGACTGGGTAAGAGTGGGATATCATGGGCTGTTATGGGACGTCAACGAGCATGCCAGTAATGCGCGTAGTCGGTCACAAGAACTGCGCGGCGTTGAGCCTAGGGTTTGCCTTGTTTCTCTCGATTTCCGACCGATCGTCGGAGCGCCTCGCCAATCCGTCTATTCACCTAAGGTCATACCTTAGGTTTGTACTTGTTTTGTTCCTATGACGAACGTCGATTTTCTGCCGCAGCGTCTGCCGCGATGCAGTGGACTCACCCCTCGATGCGGCGGCCAGCCTCGGCTCCCGTCGAGTCGCAGGACGGCCGTGGCGGGCACCGGACACCGGCTCGGCAGCGGTTCGGATCGAAGGGAAGGGGGTTTTCCCATGCTGTCCCATCCGCACCCGGGCGGAGACGGACGACGAGGGCGCCAGACGGCCTGTAAGCCGGGTTCTGTCCAGGATCCGCCCCGGCGGCCGGGGCCGCCGATCGGATCCCTGGATGACCATTCCTCTGGGACGTCCGTCGCCGGACGCCTCGCGCGACCAACCCGGGCGGCGACGCGGACACGTCGTCTGGAACCGGTCGCCCGGTCCCGTGCCGCCCCTATTCGGTCTTGCTCCCGGTGGGGTTTGCCATGCCATCCCCGTTGCCGGGGACGCGGTGCGCTCTTACCGCACCCTTTCACCCTTGCCCGTCCCGCGGGACGGGCGGTCTGCTCTCTGTGGCACTTTCCCTGGGGTCGCCCCCGCCGGGCGTTACCCGGCACCGTGTCTCCGTGGAGCCCGGACTTTCCTCGACGCTCGCGCACCGCGGTCATCCGGCCGTCTGGCGGCGTCTGTATAGGCCCGGCCCCGCCGGTTCGGAAGGAATTGTTGCGACGGCCCGCGGTGGATTGACACCCGCACCCGTCTACCCCCACTTGCGATTTGGCATCGCGACCGGCGATGCGACTGGCCCCATCGTCAGGAGCCCGCCCCATGCGTTCCCCCGTCCTGGCCGCCGCCGCCGCGGTCCTCGCCCTCCTCGCCGCCGTGCCGGCCGACGCCCAGCCGCTCCGGCCGCTCAGCGTCTACAACTGGTCCGACTACATCGGCGAGACGACGCTGGCGGACTTCAAGGCGAAGACCGGCATCGACGTCAACTACGACGTCTACGAGAGCAACGACGTCCTCCAGGCCAAGCTCTCGGTGGGACGCACCGGCTACGACGTGGTGGTCCCGACCGCCGAACCCTTCTTCGCCCGCCAGATCCGCGCGAACCTGTTCCGCCCGCTCGATCGGTCGAAGATCCCGAACTGGAAGACCCTCGACCCGCAGCTTATGGCGCTGGTGGAGACGGCGGACCCCGGCAACCGGTTCGGCGCCATTTATCAGTGGGGGACGAACGGCATCGGCTACGACGAGGCGAAGATCACGGCGCGCATGAAGGACGCGCCGTTCGACAGCTGGCGCATGGTCTTCGACCCGGCCGTCGTGCGGAACTTCGCCGACTGCGGCGTCTCGGTCCTCAATTCGCCGACCGAGGTCCTGCCGCTCGTCCTCCTCTATCTCGGCAAGGACCCGAACAGCCAGTCCGAGGCCGACCTGCGCGACGCGCAGGACCACATGATGCGGATCCGTCCCTTCATCCGCCAGTTCCGCTCCCAGCTGATCGACGACCTCGCCGGCGGGGAGGCGTGCCTCGTCCTCAGCTTCTCGGGCGACGTGCTCCAGGCGCAGGCGCGCGCCGCCAAGGCCGGCAACGAGGGGATCCGCTATTCGATCCCGTCCGAGGGCACGATGATCTGGTTCGACATGATGGCGATCCCCGCCGACGCCCCGAACCCGGACGCGGCGCACGCCTTCATCGACTTCGTCCTCGACCCGCAGGTGATGGCCGGCATCACCAACTTCGTCCAGTACGGCAATGCCGTCCCGGCCTCGCTGCCGCATGTCGACGCGGCCGTGCGCGACAACCCGCTCGTGTTCCCGACGCCGGAGATGCGGGCGAAGATGTTCACCGTGCGACCCGCGGGCCAGGCCTTCGACCGGGCCCGGACCCGCGCCTGGACGCAGATCACCACCGGTCGCTGAGACGACGGTGCGGGCCGGCGCGGAGCCCTGGCGGGACCCGGACGCCGTACCCTACGTCCGGATCGAGGGGGTGACGAAGCGCTTCGGGGGCTTCGTCGCCGTCGACGACCTGTCGCTGGAGATCCATCGGGGCGAGCTGTTCGCCCTGCTCGGGGGCTCGGGCTCGGGCAAGACGACGCTCCTCCGGCTCCTCGCCGGGTTCGAGGCGCCGGACCGGGGCCGCATCCTGATCGACGGGCAGGACATGACCGGCGTTCCGCCGCACGCGCGTCCGGTCAACATGATGTTCCAGTCCTACGCGCTCTTCCCGCACATGACCGTGGCGAAGAACGTCGCCTTCGGCCTCGTGCAGGACGGCGTTCCCCGGGCGGTGCGGGACGAACGGGTGGCGGAGGTCCTCGACCTCGTCCAGATGCGCGAATTCGCCGCCCGCCGCCCCGACCAGCTCTCCGGCGGCCAGAAGCAGCGCGTGGCCCTTGCGCGCAGCCTCGTGAAGCGGCCCAAGCTCCTCCTCCTGGACGAGCCGCTGGGCGCGCTGGACAAGCGGTTGCGCGAGCGCACCCAGTTCGAGCTGATGGCCATCCAGGACCGGCTCGGCATCACCTTCGTCATGGTCACCCACGACCAGGAGGAGGCGATGACGATGGCCGACCGGCTGGCCATCATGAACCGCGGCCGGGTCGCCCAGATCGGCACGCCGGCCGAGGTCTACGAATATCCCAACGACCGGTTCTGCGCCGAGTTCGTGGGCGACGTGAACCTGTTCGAGGCGCAGGTGACGGAGGCGGGCGCCGACCGCACCCGCCTCGCCTGCGAGGCGGCGGGCTGCGCCATCGAGGTGGAGCAGGGAGCCCCGGCACCGGTGGGCGCCTGGTGCTGGGTCGCCGTCCGGCCGGAGAAGATGGCGATCGCCAAGGTCCCGCCGCCCGACGACGGCGCACCCGTGAACCGGGCCGCCGGCATCGTGCGCGACGTGCGCTACACCGGTGATCTCTACGTCTACCGCGTCGAACTCGACGCCGGTGCCACTGTCCGGGTCACGGCCCCGAACCTCACGCGGCGCACGGATATGCCCGTCGCGTGGGACGACCGCGTCTGGATCACCTGGTCGCCGCTCGGCGGCGCGGTGCTGACCCGGTGAGCGCCCCCGCGCCCGCACCGTCCGCCCCACGGGCGTCGTCCGCGGGCCGGCGCCTCGCGCTGGCGATCCCGTACGTCTGGCTCCTCCTCTTCTTCCTCCTGCCCTTCCTGATCGTCCTCAAGATCAGCCTGTCGGAAGGGACGCTGGGCGCGCCGCCCTATCTGCCCCTCCTCGGCCGGGACGCGGACGGGGCGTGGCGGCTGACTCTCTCGTTCGCCGGCTGGTCGCACCTTCTCGACGACGACCTCTACCGCGACGCGCTCATCGGGTCGCTCCGCATCGCCGCGGTCTCCACCGTGCTCTGCCTGCTGCTGGGCTATCCGATGGCCTACGGCATCGCGCGGGCCCGCGGCACGCGGCGCACGATCCTGCTGATGCTCGTGGTCCTGCCGTTCTGGACGTCGTTCCTCATCCGCGTCTACGCCTGGACCGGCATCCTGCGTACCAACGGGGTCCTGAACGCGCTCCTGCTGTGGCTCGGCCTGATCGACCGGCCGCTCGCGATCCTCAACACGGACGTCGCCGTCTACATCGGCATCGTCTATTCCTACCTGCCGTTCATGATCCTGCCGCTCTACGCCGCGCTCGAACGGCTGGACGACACGTTGCTGGAGGCGGCGGCCGACCTCGGCTGCCGCCCATGGCAGGCGTTCCTGCGGGTCACGCTGCCGCTGTCGCTGCCCGGGGTGATCGCCGGGTCGATGCTGGTCTTCATTCCGGCGGTGGGCGAGTTCGTGATCCCGGAACTCCTCGGCGGTCCCGACACGCTGATGATCGGCAAGGTGCTCTGGACCGAGTTCGCGGCCAACAACGACTGGCCCCTCGCCGCCGCCCTCGCCGCGGCCCTGCTCGTCGTGCTCGTCCTGCCGATCCTCCTCTTCCAGCACGTCCGCCGGCGGGAGGAGGGGGCGTGACGCGCCGTCCGGTCCTGCTCCTCAGCGTGATGGCGTTCGGCTACGCCTTCCTCTACCTGCCGATCGCGCTGATGGTCGTGCTCAGCTTCAACGAGAGCCGGCTCGTCAGCGTCTGGACCGGGTTCTCGCTGCGCTGGTACGCGGAGCTGTTCGAGAACGAGGCCCTGGTCCGCGCCGCGTGGCTGTCGCTGCGCATCGCCGTCGTCTCCGCGACCGCCGCCACGGTCCTCGGCACGATCGCGGGCTTCGCCCTCTCGCGCTTCGGCCGCTTCGGCGGGCGGTGGCTGTTCGTGGGGATGATCGCGGCCCCCCTCGTGATGCCGGAGGTCATCACCGGCATCTCGCTGCTGCTCCTGTTCGTGTCGATGGAGCAGGCGTTGGGATGGCCGGCCGGGCGGGGCTTCACCACCATCGCCATCGCCCACACCACCTTCTGCACCGCCTACGTCGCGGTGGTGGTGCAGGCGCGCCTGGCCGGGTTCGACCGGTCGCTGGAGGAGGCGGCGCAGGACCTGGGCGCGCCGCCCGCCAAGGTCTTCCTCGTGATCACCCTGCCGCTGATCGCGCCCGCGATCGTCGCGGGCTGGCTCCTCGCCTTCACGCTGTCGCTCGACGACGTGGTGGTGGCGAGCTTCGTGTCGGGGCCGGGGGCGACGACCCTTCCGGTCCACGTCTTCGCCGGCGTGCGGCGGGGCCTGAGCCCCCAGGTCAACGCGCTGGCGACCCTCGTCGTCGCGACGGTCACGCTTGGCATCCTCGCGGCGGCGCTCGTCTCGCGGAACGCCCGCCGCGGCTGACCCCCGGTGGTTCGACGCAGGCCGGGCGGCGGCCGCCGCAGCACCCGGCCGCCGCGACGATTGCCAACGGCGCCTGACGGTGCTTCACTCCGCCGCCCGCAACGGTCGAGCCGAGGGAATGACGACACCCGCCGCCGACGGCTTCACGATGCCCGGAGAATGGGCCCCGCACGCCCGATGCTGGATGGCCTGGCCCGTCCGCGAGGAGACGTTCGGCGGCCCGGAGGCGCTTGAGACGGCGCAGCGCGCCTATGCCGAGATCGCGCAGGCGATCGCCCGGTTCGAGCCGGTGACGATGGTCTGCCGGCAGGCGGACGTGCCCGAGGCGTCGCTCGCCTGCGGGAAGGGCATCGAGGTCCTGCCGATGCCGATCTCCGACAGCTGGACGCGCGACACCGGCCCGAGCTTCCTCGTCGCACCGGGCGGCCGGCTCGCCGGCGTCGACTGGGTCTTCAACGCCTGGGGCGAGAAGTACCCCTCCCACAAGCACGACGCAAAGCTGGCGCGGCGCCTCCTCAAGCGCGTCGGGGCCAAGCGGTACGACGCTCCGCTGGTCATGGAGGGCGGCGCCTTCCACGTCGACGGCGAGGGCACGCTGGTGACGACCGAGCAGTGCCTGCTGCACCCCAACCGGAACCCCGGCATGACGCGGGGCGAGATCGAGGGGCTTTTGAAGGCGTTCCTGAACGTCGAGACGGTGATCTGGCTCGGCGAGGGCTATGAGGACGACGAGACCGACGGCCACGTCGACGAGATCTGCACCTTCATCCGCCCGGGCGCGGTGCTGATGCTGACCACCGACGACACCGCCGATCCGAACCACCGCATCTTCCAGGACAACGTCGAGCGCATGCGCAAGGCGCGCGACGCCAGGGGCCGGGAGATCGAGGTGGTGACCATCCACCAGCCGAACCGCCGCACGCGGCCGGACGGGCGGCGGATGACGCTGTCCTACACCAACCTCTATCTCGCGAACGGCGGCGTGCTGATGCCCGCCTTCGACGACGCGTGGGACCGGACGGCGTTCCAGACGATCCGCCGCGTCTTCCCCGACCGGGAAGTCGTGCAGCTGCCGGCGGCCGACATCGTGGCGGGCGGCGGCGGCATCCACTGCATCACGCAGCAGCAGCCGGCGGTCTGAGGGTCGGTCCGCGGTCGTTCGCGCGAAGGTTGCGGTTCCGCCGCGGGCGACCTACGATCGTATGCATCGCGATCGTGCCCCGAGGGCGGTGCCGTCCCCATGACCCGCAGCCCGACGCCGTCATCACCCCTCGTGTCCGTGGTCACGGTCTGCCTCGACGCGGCGGCGACGCTGGAGCGGGCGCTCGCGTCGGTCGCGGCGCAGACCTGGCCCGCGGTCGAGCACATCGTCATCGACGGCGGATCGACGGACGGGACGCTGGACGTCCTCGCCCGGCACGGGCGACACGTCGCGACGGTCGTGAGCGAGCCCGACCGGGGGATCTACGACGCGATGAACAAGGGCGTGGCGCGGGCGACCGGCGACGTCCTCTGCTTCCTGAACGCCGACGACGCCTATGTCGCGCCCGACGTCCTCGCTGCGGTCGCGACGGCGATGGCCGACGACCGGCTTGATGCCCTCTACGGCGACGTCGACGTCTTCCTCGCCGGCGCGCCACACCGGACCGTGCGCCGCTATCGGTCGGACCGGTTCCGGCCGGACCGGCTCGGCAGCGGCTGGATGCCGGCACACCCCGCCCTCTTCATGCGCAGCCGCCTCTACCGGGACCTCGGCGGCTTCCGCACCGACTATCGGATCGCGGGGGACTTCGAGTTCGTCGCGCGCGCCTTCCGCGCCGGGCCGCTGGCCCACCGGCACGTCCCGCGGGTCCTCGTGCGGATGCAGCACGGCGGGGTCAGCACCGCCGGGCTGCGGAACACGCTGGTCCTGAACCGCGAGGTGATGCGGGCCTGCCGGGAGAACGATATCCCGACGGGCCTCCTCCGGATCCTGTCCCGCTATCCGGCGAAGCTGCTGGAACTCGTCCCGCCGTCCTGGCGATGGGACCTCAGTGGAGATCGTCGTGGAGCACCGTGCCGTAGGGCAGGGTGAGGTCCGTGAGGAGGCGAAGGCCGCCCGCCATGGCGCGGAGCGGCAGGTCGGCCAGGGCGCGCTCCGGGCCCGGTGTCAGAGGAAGAGGTCGCGGAGGTCGGTCGTCGAGCGCTGGCCGATCGCGTCGAAGTTCTCGTCAAGCCAGCGCGACGCCGTCTCGCGCCCGACGTCGCGGAGTTCCTGGAGGAACGCCCAGTCGGCGTTGAGCTTGCTCATCACGCCGAGGCCGCTCATGAACGCCTCGTTCCGGATGGAGTGGATCAGCATCCGCCGGTGCCGGTCGGACTTCAGCTCCTCCCGGTCGATCAGGGAGGAGACGAACGCGATCGCCCGCATCTCCCGCATGAGCGAGCTGTTGAAGCTGATCTCGTTGATCCGGTTCATGATCTCGGGCGCGGTCTTGGGGATGTCGTCGCGCACCAGCGGGTTGATGTGGAGGATGACGACGTCGTTGACCTCCGAGCCGTAGATCAGCGGGAAGATCGCTGGGTTGCCCATGTAGCCGCCGTCCCAGTACGGCTCGCCGTCGATGACGACCGTGTGGAAGATGAACGGCAGGCAGCCGGACGCCAGCACCGCGTCCGGCGAGATCTCGTGCGTCTCGAAGACCTTGACCTTGCCGGTGCGGACGTTCGTCGCCGACAGATAGAGCCGCAGCGCGCAGCCGGCGCGCAGCCGGTCGAAATCCACGCAGGCGGTCAGCACGTCCCGCAGCGGGTTCATGTTCATCGGGTTCAGCTGGTAGGGCGACATCATCCGCGACAGGATGTCGAAGAAGAGGAAGCTCGGCGAATTGCTGAGCGACCAGTTCCGCGTCGCCTTGTCCAGCCAGCTCGCCTGCAGCGGCCCCTTGGCGCCGGCGTCCGAGATCTGCTTCCAGAACTTCGCGAGTTCGGCGCGCGCGCCGTCGCGACCGCCGATCGTCAGCCCATAGGCGAGCACGGTGGCGTTCATGGCCCCGGCGGAGGTCGCGCTGACCGCGTCGAACTCCACCCGACCGTCCTCGAGGAGGCGATCCAGCACGCCCCAGGCGAAGGCCCCGTGCGCCCCGCCGCCCTGGAGCGCGAGGTTGACGCGCTTCGTCGTGGCCTTCGGCGGCGTCGGCGCGACCGCGTCGGCGCCCTTCGTCGCACGGGTCCGAACCCGGTTCGCAGCCATCCGTACCCCCGACCTAACCGAACGCCCTAACCATCATGGTTCGAATGGTCCGGAAATGCGCGGGGAATTCCACTGCGCGGCCGCATGGGTTCGATGCCGGGGCCGCGATCGCGCCACCCCGGGCGGGAGGACAGGAGCCCGGATCGGCCCCGTCGGGCCTCAGCCGGCCGGCTGCTCCCACCATGCCCGCATCTTGCCCGGGTTCAACAGGCCCTGCGGATCGTGGCGGCGCTTGAAGGCGAGCTGCAGCGCGTCGATCTGCTTCATGCCCCCGTCCTCCAGCACGTAGGTGTGGGGGTTGAAGCCCGGGTTCCCGGCCGCCTCCAGCTCCCCCATGATCGCGTTCAGCCGGGCCTCGGTCGTGTAGCGCACGAGCTGCAGGCCGAAGGCCGCGATCTGGCCGCCGATGCGCACGAACTCCACGTGCATCGGCACCTCGTCGCCGTAGCGGTCGATCGCCGCCTCGATCCGCGCGACGTGGTCGGGCGCCGGGAACAGGGTCTGGATATAGGTGATCGTCTTGTCGACCTTGAGCGCCTGCAGCGTCGTGTGGTTCCAGCCGAACTCGTAGACCGGCGGCGCGTCGCCCGGCTCGCCGGGGCGGCGGACGTAGCAGAGGGCCCCGCCGTGCTCGCGCACGAGGTCGCCGAAGGGCCCGAGCAGGCCCTCGGCGATCATGGTCATCACCACGCTCGCCCCGTCGGGGATCACGTCCTTGAACGCCTTGAAGTACTGGGTCGGCACGGGACCCGCGACCATGGTGACGACGCGCTTGACGATCGCGTCGCTGGCGGTGAGCGCATGGCCGAAGCGCACGGCCGTCTTCGGGTCGTCGAAGGCGACGACGCAGTCGGCCCAGCGCCACGCGGGCGCCATCGCCACCTCGACTTGCGTGATGACGCCGTTGCAGCCGTAGGCGTGGATGACGGGCCACACCTCGTCGCCGGTTAGACAAAGGACCCGCGGCTCGGCCTCCATCGTCGCGACGCGGGCGGAGAGCACGTTGCCGCGGTCGCGCATCAGGCCGTAGTTGACGGCGCCGATTCCGGTCGACCCGCCGGCGATGAAGCCGCCGATGGTCGCCGTGCGGCGGGTGGAGGGAAAGAGGCGCAGCTCCCAGCCCTTGGGCAGGCACTCGTCCTCGAGGTCGCAAAGCTTCTTGCCGGCCTCGACCCGGGCGATCCCGTTCTCCAGCGAGAGGAGCCGGTCGAGCCCCGTCAGCTCCAGGATGACGCCGCCTTCCAGCGGCATCGCCTGGCCGTAGTTCCCGGTGCCGGCACCCCGGACCGTGACCGGCACCCGCTCGCGCGCGCAGATGCGCAGCGCCTCGACAACCTCGGCCTCCGAGCGGGGGCAGACGACGATGTCGCCGAACACCTTGTTCATCTGCGCCTTGAGGACCGGGGAGTACCAGTAGAAGTCCCGGCTCTTCTGCTTCACGAGCGCTGGCTCGGTGATCGTCGGGATGTCGCCGAACAGGGCGGCGAAGGCGGTCCAGTCTCGGTCGGGTCGCGGTGCGGCGGTCATGGGCGGCCCCTCAGGCGCAGAAGCCGGGGCCGTCGTCGGCCTCGGCGTCGTGGAACAGGCGGTCGAGTTCCCGGTGGTCGGGCAGCGGGTCGGCGACGGGCCGGCCGGCCCGCAGCACCACGCGATCGGACTGCGGCCGCGACAGGAGTTCGGAGAAGTGGCGCGAGCGGAAGAGGATCAGGTCGGCCGTCCGCCCCTCGCCGATCCGGCCGTGCCGGTCGGCCACGCCCATCACCTCGGCCGGCGTGCCCGCGACGACCGTCGGCCAGTCGGCGAAGGGTCGGTCGAGGTGCAGGATGCGCGTCGCCTCGCGGTAGACCTCCACGAGGTCGTGGTCGCCGTATCCGTAGAAGGGATCGCGGCAATTGTCGGAGGAGACCGACACCGCCGTGCCGCGCGCCTTCATCTCGTGCAGCAGGGTCACCCCGCGCCAGCGCGGCGTCCGGCCGCCGGCGCGGTCCTGCAGGTACATATTGCACATCGGCAGGCTGACGACGGACAGCCCGGCCTTCGCGACGACGTCGAGGGTGCGCTGGACCGTGTCGTCGTCCTGGCGGGCGAGCGAGCAGCAGTGCCCGACGTTCACGCTCCCCTCGAACCGCCGGCGGATCTTGGTCTCGGCGATGCGGCGAAGGCTGTCGGCGCCGGGGTCCGCCGTCTCGTCCACGTGCAGGTCGAGGCCCAGCCCGTGCGCCTCGGCCAGCGCGAAGAGGGTGTCGAGTGCGGCGTCGAGGTCCGGGTGCATGTAGGTGACGCAGCCGAGCACGCCCTTGTGCCGTTCGACCACCGCCGCCAGCGCCGGCCCGTCGCCGCCCGGAAGAAAATGCATCGGCTGCGACATCGCCGAGGCCTGAAGCTCGATCCGCCCGGCCCAGCGGGCCCTGAGGTCCGCGAAGACGTCCCACGTCCGCTCCGTCAGCGGTCCGCCACCGTCGAGGTGGGTGCGGATGGCGGTCGTGCCGTGGACGAGCGAGCAGCGCAGCCCGAACTCGAACCGCGCCTCGATGTCGGCGGCGGTCCAGTGGGCCGTCCGGTCGGCGACGTTGGCCTGGATGGCGCCCTGGAAGGTGCCGTCCGGGTTCTCTGCGCGCGGCCAGATGTGGCCCTTGTCCAGATGCGTGTGGAGGTCGACCAGGCCGGGCCAGACCTGCCCGCCCTCCAGCGAGACGCCGGGGCCGCACTTCGGCGCGGTGCCGAGGGGGGCGACGGCCCGGACCTTGCCGTCCTCCACCCGGATGTCGACGCGCACGAGGCCGTCCTTGTCCGGGTCGACCGGCGGGGCCGCGGCCAGCAGGCTCGCGTGGACCCGCGCGTCCTTCAGCCAGTAGCGGTCGAGGCCGGTCAGGATGTCGGGGATGGTGCGCATCGCCATGGCGTCAGTTCTCCCGTCGGACGGCGCTCTCGTGCCATTTGCGCAGGAGCAGCCACTGGAGGCCGGACATCGCGAAGAAGATCACGATGCCCATGACCGAAAGAAGGAGGAGGGCGGCGAACATGCGGGCGATGTTGAGGCGATTGCCGCTCTCGACGATGCGCCACGCGAGCCCCGTGCCCGTGCCGCTGCCGGCCACGAACTCCGCCACCACCGCGCCGATCAGGGCGAGGCCGCCGGAGATCTTCATGCCCGCCAGCAGGTAGGGCAGGGCGGCCGGAAGCTGGAGCTGTGTCAGCACCTGCCAGCGTGACGCCCCGTAGATCTGGAAGAGGTTGAGGAGGTTGTGGTCGGCCGACCGCAGCCCGAGCGTCGTGTTCGACAGGATCGGGAAGAAGGCGACGATCCACGCGAGGATCAGCAGCGCCGTCGTGATGTTCTCCAGCCCCACCCAGATCAGGATCAGCGGCGCGATGGCGACGACCGGTGTGACCTGGAGGATGACGGCGTAGGGGAAGAGCGCCATTTCCACCGGCCGGCTCTGGGTGAACAGGATCGCGAGCGCGACCCCGCCCGTCAGCGCCAGGAAGAAGGCCATCATGGTGACCGACAGCGTCACCCAGGTGGAGGCCGCCAGCGACGGAAGGTCGGCCAGGAGCGCGGCCCAGATCCGCGACGGCGCCGGCAGGACGAAGGGCCGGACCGCATAGAAATGGACCAGGAATTCCCAAGCTCCCAGCACCGCCACGCCCAGCACCAGCGGCACCAGAAACTGCATCAGCCGGTCGCGCCGGCGCTTCGCTTCGGCCGGGTTCATCGCCTCATTCCTCGTGCTCATGGCCGGCCATCGCGTCGCGCAGCGCCGCGGAGACCTGCCGGCAGCACTCGTTGTAGAGGGCGGACGTCCGGAACGCCTCGCCACGCGGATAGGGCGCGTCGACCGCGATGTCGGCGACGATGCGACCCGGCCGCGGGGCCATGACGATGATGCGGTCCGACAGGTAGACGCTCTCGTAGACCGAGTGCGTGACGAACACGACGGTCCAGTCCTGCCCCGCCCACAGCGCCAGCAAATCGTCGTTGAGGCGGTGGCGCGTGATCTCGTCCAGCGCGGCGAAGGGCTCGTCCATCAGCAGGACCGAGGGCTGGGTGACCAGCGCCCGGGCGATCGACACCCGCATCTTCATGCCGCCCGACAGTTCGCGCGGATAGGCGCCGGCGAAGGCGGCGAGGCCGACCCGCTCCAGCGCGGCCATGATCCGCGGGGCGGCCTCCCTCTTCGACACGCCCTTCAGCCGGAAGGGCAGATAGACGTTCCCGAACACTGTCCGCCAGGGCATCAGGGTCGGCTCCTGGAACACGAAGCCGAGATCGCGCTGGGGCCGGCCGCGGTGGTCGTGCGTCGCCCGCGGCCATTCGATCCGCCCGGTCGTCAGGTCGCCCAGGCCCGCGATGAGGCGCAGGATCGTCGACTTTCCGCAGCCCGACGGGCCCAGGAGCGACAGGAACTCCGGCCGTCGGATCGCGAGGTCCACGCCGGACAGCGCGACCGTGCCGTTGAGATAGGTCTTCGAGACGCCCTCGAGGGCGACGAGCGGCCGCTTGGCCGCGGGACTGGTCACGGGCGTTCGGGTCCGGTCAGGGGGCACGTTGCGGCGGGGCACCCGCGGATCCTCGACCGGATCCGGGGCGCCCCGCCAGTGACGAGGCCGCGACGACCATTACTTCTTCATGTCCATCGCGTGCTTCTTGTTCACGAAGTCGAGCGTGAAGGCCTTCTTCCAGTCGAGGTCGGCCTTGTAGACGCCCTGGGTGACCATGATGTCGAAGAACTCCTTCCAGCGCGCCTCGGTCATCGTGCCGATGCCGAGCGTCGCCGCGTCGCCGCCGTCGGCGATCTGGTACTCCTTCAGCTTGGCGATGCCGTAGGCGATCGTGGCGTCGTCCATGTCCGGATTGTCGCGCTTGATCAGCGCGTTGGCCGGCGCCGGGTTGCCCCACAGATAGCTGTACCACCCCTCGATCGTCGCATTCACGAAGTCCTGTACGACCTTCGGGTTGCGGTCGATCAGGCTCTGCTGCGCCATGATCAGGGCGCTGTAGGACGGATAGCCGCTGTCGGCGAGGAGGAAGACCTTGGCGTCGATGTTGCCCTCCTTCTTCACCAGGTTCGGCTCGGACGACAGATAGCCCTGCTGGATCGCGTTCCGGTCCACCAGGAACGGCGCCATGTTGAAGGTGTAGGGGCGGATCTGGTCATCGGTGAACCCGTACCTCGCCTTCAGCCAGACCCAGAAGGTGTTGCGCGAGGACGAGCCGATCATGATCGGCCTGCCCTTCATGTCGGCGAGGCTGTTAACGTCGGTGCGCGGGTGCGTCATCAGGATCTGCGGATCCTTCTGGAAGATCGACGCCACGACGCGGACCGGCGCGCCCGCCTGCACCATGTTCAGCCCGAAGAACGTGTTCGAGCCCATGGCGATGTCGAGCGCGCCGGCCGCGAGGAGCTGCTGGTTGTCGACCGCCGGGCCGCCGGGCCGCAGGTTCACTTCGAGGCCGTAGCGCGCGTAGATCCCGGTCGCGATGGCCTGGTAGAAGCCGCCGTGCTCCGCCTGGGCCTTCCAGTCGGTCGCGAAGTTGATCCGGGTCTGGGCGAGGGCCGGCGTGGCCAGTCCGGCGAGCGCCACGCCCGCCGCACCGAGGGCGGCCGCGACAACGGTTCTACGAAGCATGTGGGTCGTCTCCATGATTGCCGTCGGCGGCGTTCGCCACCGTTCCTGTCCGCCCGTGCACGCAAGCTCCGTACCAGCACCGGCGTCGCGGGCCAGCCGATGAGGTGCATCGGATGTGCCCCATTTCTAGGCACCGTGCGAGCGATTTCCGGGCCGGCGGCATCGTCGCGGCACCCGTCGCGGACGGACGGCGCCGGCGGATGGCGCCGGCGGATGGCGCCGCCCCCCGCCTTCCGCCAGGATCGCAGGGGCGTTCCCCGTCGGCCCGCCCGGGGACGTCCTCCTTGCGCTTCTTCCGACCGTTCGGCGTCCTCTCCCGGCTGGTTCTCGTCACGGCGCTCCTGCTGCCGCGCGCGTCGGCGTGGGTGCGGCCGGGCTGCGACACGTTGCCCCGGACCTGTGCCGCGGTCGCCGCGGGGCAACCGCTCGTCGTCGTCGCGATCGGATCGTCGTCCACGGCCGGAGGCGGTGCGACCGCCCCGGAAAGGGCCTATCCGGCGCAACTCGAGGCGGCACACCTGCGTAGGCTCTCGCCGCGCGTGCCGGTCCTGTCGGACGCGGTGCCGCCGTGGCTCGCCCGGCTCATCCATCCGATCAGCAAGACCCGCATGGATCCGCTGCGCCTGCTTCACTTCTGCGCGCTCGCGGTGGTGGTCGCCCGCATCGTCCCGCCGACCGCGGGTTGGCTGTCCGCGGCTTTCGCGCGCGGGGTGCGGCGGATGGGCGAGAACGGCCTCGAAGTGTTCTGTGTTGGCGTGATCCTCTCCCTCATGGTTCATTTCGCGCTGACGGAGATCGATGCCGGTCCCCTTCTCGCCAGCGCCATCACGCTGGCCGGCGTTCTGGGGCTCGCGGCGATGGCGCGTCTGTCCGACTGGTACGACACGGTCGTCGACGGCACGCCGCGGAAGACGGGCGGGGTGGCACGATGACGGGACGGTGCGGCTCGATCCTGATGCTCCTGGCGGCGCTCGTCGGGCCCGTTCCCGTGGCGGCCGAGGTCGCCACCCCGCCCTGACACCCCGCCCTGACACCTCGCCGCCGCAACCCGGACACCCCATGCTCGTCGCCCAGATCACCGACCTCCACGTCGCGGCCGCCGGATCAGCCCGGGACGGGGCGAACGCCGAGAACGCCACGCGGCTCGCTGAGGCGGTCGCCCACATCAACCGGCTCGAACCCCGGCCCGACGCGGTGATCGTCACCGGCGACCTCACCGACGGGCCGCGCCCGGGCGAGTACGACGCGATCGCGCCGATCCTCGGCCGGCTCGCCATGCCGGTCTTCGCGGTTCCCGGCAACCACGACGACCGCGACGGGATGCGCGCGCTCTTTCCCGGGGCGGCGTGGATGCCGGCGGATGGCTTCCTGCACCACGTGGTGGATCTCGGCCCGCTCCGGATCGTCATGCTCGATACCCTTGTGCCCGGCCAGACGGCGGGGCACCTGTGCGACGACCGCCTCGCGTGGCTCGCCGAACGGCTGGGCGAGCATCCGGGCCCGACGATCGTCGCCATGCACCATCCGCCGTTCCACGTCGGCGTGCCCTTCATGGACCGGGTCGCGCTGGAGAACCCGGCGCCGCTCGAAGCCCTCGTCCGCGGCCACGGCGATGTGCTGGCCGTCGTCTGCGGCCACGTCCACCGGTCGGCCACCGTCGGCTTCGCCGGGACGGTCGGCATCGCCGTGCCGGCGATCGGGCATCAGCTGGCGCTCGAGATCGGTCGCGAGGAGTTCCCGCGCTGGACGCTGGAACCGCCGGTGGTGGCACTCCATCTCTGGACTCCGGGCGGGGGGCTCGTCAGCCACCTCAGCCCGGTCGGCCCCTGGGCGCCGCGCCCCTTCCGGCGCGGCATCTGAGCCGACCCCTTGTGAACGCCGTCCGCGTCCGCTCTATTGGCGCCGCGACGGCGAGCGAGCCTATTCCGGGAGCAAGGTCCATGGTCGACTTCATCCGCGCGGACGACGAGGACGAGCGCGAGGACGAGCCGCAGAAGAAGGAGGACGACAAGAAGCCGGACGGCCCGCCGAACAACGTCCTCGCCAATCTCTTCAAGGCGCGCACCGTCCTTATCTTCGGCGAGATCAACCAGAAGGTCAGTCAGGCCGTGGTGGCGCAGTTGCTCGCGCTGGCGGTCGAGAACGACGAGCCGATCCGTGTGATCGTCAACTCGCCGGGCGGACACGTCGAGTCGGCGGATTCGATCCACGACGTGATCCGGTTCATCAAGCCGGAGGTGAAGATGCTCGGCACCGGGTGGGTCGCCTCCGCCGGCTGCCACATCTTCCTGGCCGCGAAGCTGGAGAACCGGTTCTGCCTTCCGAACACCCGGTTCCTGATCCACCAGCCGCTCGGCGGCGCCGGTGGCCGGGCGTCCGACATCGCGATCGAGGCGAGGGAGATCATCAAGATGCGGGAGCGGCTGAACCGCATCATCGCGCGCGAGACCGGGCAGAGCTACGAGCGCGTGGCCAAGGACACCGACCGGAACTACTGGATGTGGGCGGACGAGGCCAAGGCGTACGGCATCGTCGGCCAGATCATCGACCGCTGGGACGCGATCGCCTGATCCGACGTCACCGCCCGTCCCCGCCGGCGGGGGATGGGCGCGCGCTCCGACAGGGCCGGCCGCTTCCGGTGGCGCCATGATCCCCACCTACCGCACCGCGCTGATCGTCGGCGCCGGTCCCGGCCTCGGGGCGGCGCTCGCGCGGCGCTTCGCCAAGGAAGGGCTTCAGGTCGGCGTCTGCGCGCGCGACGTGGCGCGCCTCTCCGCGCTCGCGACCGAGACCCGCGGCGTCGCGTTCGCGGCGGACGTGGGCGATCCCTTCGCCGTGTCGGCCCTGTTCGACGCCGTCGACGCCGAACTCGGCCCGCCGGACGTCGTCGTCTTCAACCCCAGCGCCCGCCTGCGCGGTCCCTTCGTCGAACTTGCCGGCGAGGACGTCCGGTGCGCCGTCGTGACGACGGCGCTCGGCGGCTTCCATGTGGCGCAGGAGGCCGCGCGCCGCATGGTGCCGAAGGGCCACGGCGCCATCCTGTTCACCGGCGCGTCCGCCAGCGTGAAGGGCTACGCCCGCTCCGCCCCGTTCGCGATGGGCAAGTTCGCGCTGCGCGGGCTGGCCCAGAGCCTCGCGCGCGAGCTGCACCCGCAGGGCATCCACGTCGGGCATTTCGTGATCGACGGCGCCATCCGCGCCGCGAGCCGGCCGGAGCCGGGCGACCGGCCGGACAGCCACCTCGATCCGGCGGCCATCGCCGAGGCCTATTGGCAGTTCCTCTCCCAGGACCGCAGCGCCTGGTCCTGGGAGGTCGAGCTGCGGCCGTGGGTGGAGACCTTCTGAGGCCACCGCGTCGTCCGGTCATGGGCGACGGCGGTGCGCGTCGGGTCCGCCGAGGGGCTCAGCGCGACCGTGGCGGCGGTTCCCCGTCGCGGGCCGCCGCCCGCGCCACCTCCGCCGCCGCCACGGCCGGCCGCCGGGCCGTCCGCGCCTCGCGGCGGGCGGCCCCGGCGTAGATCTGCTTCGTCGCTTCCACCATGCAGACGCCGGCGAAGCCGGTGAACCAGCGATTCCCCACCTCCTCCCACGCCGGCGCGGAGCCGAGGATGAAGCGGGTGTGCGCGGGCGGGACGTAGAGGGCGAAGGCCGAGCGCTCCGGCTGGAACAGGTTGTCGCGCAGCAGGCGCTTCAGCTGCGAGGGCGAGTAGGGCGAGCCGTGCCCGAAGGGCGTCCGTTCGGTCCGGGCCCACATGCCGCGCCGGTTCGGGGCGACGACGAGCAGCCGGCCGCCGCCCGCCATGATGCGCCAGATCTCCCGCATCATCTGCCGCAGGTGCTCGGTGCGCTCGAGCCCGTGGACCAGGAGGACCCGGTCGACCGAATTGTCGGGGATCGGAAGCTCCCCCTCCTCGCCCAGGACGACGAGGCCGGGGCCCTCCCGCGGCCAGAAGCTGCAGCCCTGCGCCGCCGGCATCACGGCGAACGCCCTGTCCGCCTCCTCCCGGAAGGGGCGCAGGAACGGGATGGCGTAGCCGATGCCGCAGACGACCTGTCCGCGCGTGTCGGGCCAGAGTTCGCGGATGCGCCGACGGACCATGCGGCGCGCGACCTGCCCGAGGCTCGAATCGTAGAACTCGCGAAGGTCGATGACGTCATGGTACATGGCATCGGGAGCCTAGCACGGCTCGCGCCCGTCCGGCAGCCCGCCCGGCCGCCATCCCGCCCCGTCGCAACAGAGGTCGCCGGTCCATGGCCTCCCTCATTGTCGAACTCGTCCCCGCCCTGTCGGACAACTACGTCTACCTGATCCACGATCCGGCGACCGGCGCTTCGGGCGTCGTCGATCCAGCGGAGGCCGCCCCCGTGGAGGCCGCGCTCGCGCGGGCGGGCCGCAAGCTCGACGTGATCCTCAACACCCACCACCATGGCGACCACACGGGCGGCAACGCCGCGCTGAAGGCCGCGTTCCGCTGCCCGGTGCTGGGCCCCGCCGGCGAGGTGGACAAGATCCCGACGATCGACCGCGCGATGCAGGAGGGCGACGTCGTCACCTTCGGCTCGCTGCGGTTCTTCGTCATCGACACCCCCGGCCACACGAAGGGGCACGTCTCCCTCTGGTGCCGGGAGGCCGGGGTGCTCTTCTGCGGCGACACGCTCTTTTCGCTCGGCTGCGGCCGCCTGCTGGAGGGGACGTTCGAGCAGATGTGGGACTCGCTGCTGAAGCTCCGCACGCTGCCCGACGAGACCCTCGTCTACTGCGGCCACGAATACACCCAGTCGAACGCCCGCTTCGCGACGACGATCGATCCGGCCAACGCCGCGCTCGCCGCCCGCGCGGACGAGGTCGACCGCCTGCGGCAGGCGGGACGCCCGACCATTCCCGCCCGCCTTGGCGACGAGAAGGCGACCAATCCCTTCCTGCGGGCCGATGATCCGACGATCGCCCAGGCCGTGGGCCTCGTCGGCGCCCGTCCCGTGGACGTGTTCACCATGGTCCGGCGGGCCAAGGACAATTTCTGACGGCGAGGACCCGATCGATGAAGCTGCGCTATTCCGCCACGAGCCCCTACGTCCGCAAGGTCCTGATGGTCGCCGCCGCCTGCGGCATCGCGGACCGGGTGCAGCGCGACCCGACCGACCCCTGGGCGGCGGACACCACGCTCGGCCACGACAATCCGCTCGGCAAGGTGCCGGCCCTCGTGCTCGACGACGGGTCGACCCTCTACGACAGCCCGGTCATCTGCGAGTATCTCGACTGGGCGGCCGGTGGCGGCAAGGCGATCCCGGCCCCCGGTCCGGCGCGCTGGACGGCGTTGCGCCGTCAGGCGCTCGGCGACGGCATCTGCGACGCCGCAATCCTGCGGCGGCTGGAGCAGACCCAGCGTCCCGCGGAACGCCGCTCCGACACCTGGGACGCGCGCCAGAAGGGCCACGTGACCCGCGCGCTCAACGCGCTCGAGGCGGAGGCGGGCGCGCTGGGCGACGGGCTCGACATCGGCACGATCTCGATCCTCGTGGCGCTCGGCTACCTCGACTTCCGCTTCGCGTCGGAGGACTGGCGCCAGGGCCGACCGGCGCTCGCCGCCTGGTACGCGAAGGCCGCCGCGCACCCGAGCTTCCGCGACACGGCCCCGCCGTCGTGACAGGGCACGGGACGACCGGGGCCGAGATCATCCACCGGCTGGGGATGCGTCCCCATCCGGAGGGCGGCCATTACGTCGAGACCTATCGCGCACCGTCGACGGATGGCGAGCGGGCGATCGTGACGGCCATCTACTTCCTCCTCCAGGTCGGCGAGGTGTCCCACTGGCACCGGGTCGACGCGGTGGAGATCTGGCACTGGTACGCCGGCGCGCCGCTCGCGCTCACGGTGTCGGAGAACGGCCACGACGCCTGGGCGATGCACCTGGGGCCGGAGATCCTCGCGGGGCAGCGCCCGCAGGCGGTCGTCCCGGCGCACGCGTGGCAGTGCGCCGAGAGCCTCGGCGCGTGGACCCTGGTCGGCTGCACGGTCTCGCCGGGCTTCGACTTCGCCGGCTTCGAGCTGGCGCCGCCGGACTGGCGGCCGACGCCCCGGCCGCCGGGCCGTTCCTAGAGGAGGTGGCCGGTCGCCTCGTCGTTCACGGCGGCGTGGAGTTGCTGGAGCGCTTCAAGGACGTTGAGGAACTTCGACGCGGTGCCCGGCGTCTGCATCACCCGCTCGACGATGGCCTCGGCGTTCAGCACGGCGGAGAGCGAGAAGCCGATCCGCCAGAAGCGTTCGTTCGCGCGCTGAAGGAACTCGCGCATCGGCGCTGCGTCGTCCCGGACCGTGAAGGTCTTCAGCGCGAGGTCGTAGGTGGTGAAGGTGGTGGAGAGGTGGCGGAAGCACGTCGCCAGCCCCTTCGCCACCATCTCCCGCAGCATGACGAGCCGCTCGCGGTCGTATCGCGGATAGAGGTCGAGGTCGTCGGGCCGCTGCCCCGGTCCGCGCAGCCAAGCGCCGACGAGTTCCATCCCCTCGCGCGCGGTGATGCTCGCGTGCTCGTAGAAGGTGATGCCCTGGAGGGCGAAGAAGATCTTCGGCGCCTCCTCCGGGCGAATGCCGAACGCCGCCATGAAGAGCGCCGACTCCTCCATGCGCGGGTTCCAGATCGCCTCCAGCGCCCGCTGGATCTTCGCCTCGCTCGCCCGCGCGCCGGCCGCGTGCCGCAGGATCAGGCCGATCCGCTGCCGTACGATCCGGCGCATTCCCTCGTGCTCGGTCTCCGTCGTCCGGAGCTGCCCGTCGCCGAGAGAGATGTCGTGGAACTCGAACCGGGCGCGGACCAGGAACGGATCGAGCGAGGGCACCTCGTCGAGGATGTCGAGCAGACGCAGGTCGGCCTTCAGGTCCGGGTCGTCGCCCGCCATGTCGAGACCGAGCATCTCCTTCAGGACCCCGCGGTGGGAGGCGCGGCGGAGGTAGATCCCGTAGCCGCCCTTCATCGGTTCGGCGGCGTCGTGGGGCACGTAGAGCGCGGTCTCGACCGGCCGTTCGCTGTCGCCCTTGGTGAAGTTCGGATATTTGTAGAGGATCGTCGAATAAAGCCCGCCCTTCTTGAACAGGCGGGTTTCGCCGTCGCCCGAGGCGCCGAGCGCGATGAGGTTGAGCGACGTCGCGCTGGTTCCGTTGACGATCCGGTGGAGGATCGGGGCGTTGTAGCCCGATCCGCGCCGCCGCCGCTCGGCCTCCTTCGCCTCGAGGATGCGCGCCCCGTCGGACGCGCCCCTGTAGGACCCCTTCTCGAAGCCGCTGACGCCGCCGCTCACCCAGCCTCCCATCCGCCGACGGACCCGGCCGTCGGCGGCAGGCGAACGCTTCAGCCTGACGCTTCGGGTCCAATCCTCGGCCAAGACATGACTCGCCGCTCCTTGGTGCACCACCGAACGGTGCAGATGCAGCCTTTCTTTCGTCTCGGATCGTCCTGAGGCGTTCGGACGACAGGCCTTCAGCGGGCGGTGGACCACCACGTCAGCACGTAGGCGGGCAGGACGCCGACGGCGTACCGGGGGGTGCGCTCCGGCCGCCCGAACCGGTCCCAGTGCGCGATCCAGGCCGTGTCCGAGTACCATTGCGGGACCATGTACCAGCCCCACAGGAGCGCCCGGTCGAGCGCGCGGTTGGCCACCTTGAGCGAGGCGAGGTCGGGCGCCGCGATCACCGTTTCGATCAGCGCGTCCACCGCCGGATCGCGGATGCCGGCGTAGTTCGCGCTGCCCTGCGTCGCGGCGGCGGCCGATCCGAAGTAGGACCGCAGTTCCGGACCCGGCGGCGGGAAGAAGTTGAAGTTGACCATCTGGGCGTCGAAATCGAAATCGTCGGTGCGCGCCTGCATCTGGGCGGCGTCGACGATGCGCAGCGACGCGTCGATGCCTGCGCGGCGGAGGGTCTCGACGTAGGGCTGGATGATGCGCTGGAGCGAGGGGTCGTCCTCCAGGAACTCCACCGTCATCGGCTCGCCGGTGCGGGTGTTGACGAGGCGGTTGTTGCGCACCTCCCAGCCGGCGGCCCGGAACAGGCGCAGCGCCTCCCGCAGCCCGGCCCGCGCCAACCCCGTCCCGTCCCCCGACGGTGGTGCGTAGGCCTCGGTGAAGACCCGCGGGTCGAGGGTGGCGCGGAAGGGCTCGAGCAGCGCCAGCTCCTCCGGCGTCGGGGGCCCCGACGCCCCGAAGTCGGAGTTCGGGAAGTTGCTGACGGTGCGCGCGTACTGCCCGTACAGGATCGTCCGCTGGATCCACTGGAAGTCGAACAGGTGGGCGAACGCCTCCCGCACCCGCGGATCGGCGAAGCGTTCGCGCCGCGTGTTGAACCGGAAGCCCTGGGCGCCCTTGGGTCGTGCGTCGGCCAGTTCGAGGCGCTTGATCCGCCCCTCGCGCACGGCCGGCGCGTCATAGCCCTGGACCCAGCGCTGGGCCCGGTTCTCGGACCGGACGTCGTAGTTGCCGGCGAAGAACGCCTCGTAGCGCACGTCCTCGTCGCGGAAGTACACGATGCGGATCGTGTCGAAGTTCGCCTGCCCCACGGCGATGGGCAGCCGCTCCGACCAATGGTCGCGCACCCGCTCGTAGACGAGCGTGCGTCCCGGCTCGACCTGGGCGAGACGATAGGGCCCCGATCCCAGCGGCGGCTCCAGCGTCCCGCGGCCGATGTCGCGGCCGTTCGACGTCCACCAGTGCTTCGGATAGACGGTGAGCCCGGCGATGTTGGCCAGCGGCTTCATGCTGTCGCGGGTGGTGACCGAGAAGCGCACCCGCCGGGGCCCCTCGACCGTCGCGCCCTCGATCTCGGCGTAGAAGGACTTCAGGAAGGGATTCCCGTGCGCCTTCACCATTTCGAACGTCCAGACGACGTCGTCGGCGGTGATCGGCGTCCCGTCGTTCCAGCGCGCCTCCGGGCGGATGTCGAAGGCGATCCAGCTCCGGTCCTCGGGATACTCCGCCGTCGCGGCGATCAGCCCGTATGAGACGCTCTGCTCGTCCCCGGAGGCGACGAAGAGCGACTGGTGGAGGAGCGCCACCGACCGCGCCGGGACGCCGCGCAAGGGAAGCAGGTTCAGCGTGTCGAACGTGCCCTGGACCGAGAAGGTGCCGGGCTCCGACAGGGTCAGGGTCCCGCCCTTCGGCGCCGACGGATTGACATGGGGCAGGTGCGGGAAGTCGGGGCCGAGGGCGGGTGCGCCGAACTCGGCGATCGCATGGGTCCTCGTCGTCTGCGCCGTCGCCGGAGCCGCGATCGCGAGGGCGACGAGGAAGGCCGTGACGAGGCGCATCGTGAACTCTCCGCAGCAGGTTGCCCCGCGTACATCGGCCGACCGACCGTTCGCGTCAACCGCCGAGGGGGGCCGTGCGCGCGCACGGGAATAACCCGGCGCACCGTCCGTTCACCGATGGGGGTAGCGCACGAAAGGAAGACCGGCATGCGCATGGGGATGGCCGCGGCACTCACGGCACTCGTTCTGGTCACCGGCTGCACGACGGGGCCGGGCGGCTACAAGCAGCCGATCGGCGGACTTCTCGGCGGTGCCGCGGGGGGATTGCTCGGCGCGCGCTTCGGCGGCGGTCCTGGGCAGATCGCCGCGGCGGCCACCGGCGCCGTGCTGGGGGCCTATCTCGGGCAGGAGGCCGGGGCGAGCATGGACCGCGCCGACGATCTGGCGTCGCGGCCGCAGTTGCCGCCGCAGGTCGTGCAGGGGCCGATCTACGCCCCGCCGGCACCGCCTCCGCCCCCGCCGCCCGTGATCGTCTACGAACAGCCGCCGTCCTGGGCGTGGCGGCACCGGCGCGGCCCGCCGCAAGGCCATTGGGGGCCGCCGTCGGACTGCCGCCGGATCTGGAACGAGTGGGGCGACAGCCGCGTGATCTGTCGCCCGGCCTACGGCGGCTGGTGACGGGGGCCCGGCCGGCTCAGGGGCCGTAGGGCGGGCGGTGCAGGCCGGCGGGCGAGAGGGTGAAGATCTCGACGCCGGTCCGGGTCACCCCGACCTGATGCTCGAACTGGGCCGACAGCGACCTGTCGCGCGTGACCGCGGTCCAGCCGTCGGCGAGGACCTTGGTATCCGGCCGTCCGGCGTTGATCATCGGCTCGATCGTGAAGACCATCCCGGGCACGAGGACCATGTCCCGCCCGCGCATGCCGACGTGCATGACCTGGGGCGGCTGGTGGAACCCGTGGCCGATGCCGTGGCCGCAGAACTCCGTGACGACCGAGAAGCGGTTCGCGTGCGCGACCTCCATGATCGCTGCACCCACGTCGCCGAGGTGGGCGCCCGGGGCCACCTGCTCGATGCCGGCCATCATCGCCTCGTAGGTGACGTCGACCAGCTTGCGCGCCTGCACCCGCACGCGCTCGCCCACCAGCCACATGCGGCTCGTGTCGCCGTACCAGCCGTCGAGGATCACCGTCACGTCGACGTTCACGATGTCGCCCTCGACGAGGCGCTTGTCCTCGCTGGGGATGCCATGGTTGACGACGTGGTTGACCGAGATGCAGGACGACGCCGGATAGCCCTTGTAGCCGAGCGTCGCCGGGATGCCGCCGCCGCCGCGCACGAACGCCTCGATCCGGCGGTCCAGCTCCGCGGTCGCGACGCCGGGACAGACGTACGGTGAGATGTGGTCGAGCGTCGCCGCCGCGAGGCGTCCGGCACGGCGCAACCCCTCGAACGCCTCGGGCCCGTAGAGCGGAACCGACAGTCCCTGGCTGTCGGTCACATGGTCGATGACGTCGGTGCGCAAGGTCGCCGCATCCTCCTGCCTGTCCGGACCCCTATGTAGGAACGCCCGCGGCGTCTGTCGAACGGCCCTCGGCCGCGGCGATCGCGTCGGCCGTCGCGACGAGGCGACGCGCCTCCGCGACGTGCAGCGCCTCGATCATGCGGCCGTCGACCATGGTGACGCCGCGCCCCGCCGCCATGGCCGCCGCATGGGCCGCGATGATGCGCCGCGCCCGGTCCACCTCGCCCGGCTCGGGGCCGAAGGCGCGGTTGGCCGCGTCGATCTGGCTCGGGTGGACCAGCGTCTTGCCGTCGAAGCCGAGGATGGCGCCCTGCCGGCACGCGGCCTCCAGCCCCTCGGCGTCGGCGATGTCCGCGTGGACCCCGTCGAGCGCCACGAGGCCGTGGGCGCGCGCGGCCAGGAGGCTGAGCCCGAGCCCGGTCACCAGCGCCTCGCGCCCGCGGCTTTGGCGGGCGTGCAGGTCCTTCGCAAGGTCCGACGTGCCCATGACGAGCGCGCCCAGGCGCGGATGGGCGGACGCGACGTCGCGCACGTCGAGCATGGCGCGCGGCGTCTCCACCATGACCCAGAGCGCGAGCGCGTCGGGCGCCCCCGCGTCCGCGAGGACCGCCGCGACCCGGCGCACCATGTCGCCGCTCTCGACCTTCGGGACCAGGACCGCCTCGGCCCCGGACGTGGCGGCCGCCACCAGGTCGGCGTGGCCCCACGGCGTGTCGAGGCCGTTGACCCGCACGACCCGTTCCCGGTGGCCGAACCCGCCGGCCGCCAGCGACGCGAGGACGCGCGCCCGGGCGTCGGCCTTGGCGTCGGGCGCGACCGCGTCCTCGAGGTCGAGGATCACCACGTCGCAGTGGAGGGCCCGCGCCTTCTCGATCGCCCGGGCGTTGGACCCGGGCATGAAGAGGGCGCTGCGGCGGGGCCGGATGGGGACGTCGGGCAAGGCCGTGGGGCTCCTCGGGCGGTGCGGAACGGGTCCGCGCGCGCCCATGGTCGCGCGGCCGGTCCGACCGGTCTATAACGCACGGCCCGCATCCTGCCAAAGCCGGTCCGACGTCCCATGCGCAACGTGCTCTCGATCCAGTCCCACGTCGCCTACGGCCACGTCGGCAACGCCGCTGCCGTGTTCCCGCTCCAGCGGCTTGGCTTCGAGGTGTGGGCGGTGCACACGGTCCAGTTCTCCAACCACACGGGCTACGGCGCCTGGACCGGACAGGTCTTCGCGCCCGAGCACATCGCCGCGATCGTCGACGGGATCGACGCGCGGGGCGTCCTGGGATCGTGCGACGCCGTCCTCTCCGGCTACATGGGCGACGCGGCCCTCGGACGCGCGGTGGTCGATTCCGTCGCCCGCGTGCGCGCGGCCAACCCGCGGGCGGTCTATTGCTGCGATCCGGTGATGGGCGACGTCGGCCGGGGCTTCTTCGTGCGGCCGGGCATCCCGGAGTTCATGCGCGACGTCGCCGTGCCCGCGGCGGACATCGTCACGCCCAACCAGTTCGAGCTGGAGTACCTGACGGGGATCACGGTCCGGCGGATCGAGGACGCGGTGGCGGCCGGCGCGAAACTCCGCGCGACGGGGCCGCGCTTCGTCCTCCTCACCAGCCTGACGCGGGAGGGGGCGCCGGACGGCTCGATCGAGATGCTGCTCGACGGGCCCGACGGGACCTGGCTCGTGGCGACGCCGCGCCTGCCGCTGGATCCGGCGCCGAACGGGGCGGGCGACTGCGTCGCCGCCCTGTTCCTCGCCCGCTTCCTCGAGACCGGCGACGGCCCCGCGGCGCTGGCGGCCGCAGCGTCCGGAATCCACGCCGTCTTCGACGAGACGGCGAAGGCCGGCACCCGCGAACTCCAGCTGATCGCCGCGCAGGACCGGCTCAGGACCGATGCGGGTTTCGCGGTCGCCAAGATGCGCTGAGGGCCCTCAGCGTGCCTCGCCCACGTCCCAGTAGACGCCCGCCATCATCTCCAGCCCCTGACGGAGCACCGGCGCGAGGCCGTGCTCGTCCGGGGCGTGCTGGTTGCAGCCGGCGTAGCTGTGGGGGATCCACACCGTCGGCAGGCCCAGCGTGTGGGCGAAGACGGCGTTTGGCAGCGTTCCGCCGAGGTTCGGCAGGACCTGGGGCGGCGTGCCCGTCGTCCGCCCGATCGAGCCGGCGACCAGCGTCACCCAGGGGTTCCCGGGGTCGAGGCGCGTGGCCGCCATCGCCTCGTCGCGGGCCGCACTCGCCTTCACCATGGCGAAGCCGTGGGCGTCGAGGTGCTCCTGCACGTGACGGACGATGTTCTCCCAGTCGGTGCCGACGACGTACCGGATCTGCATCATCGCCGACGCGTGCGGCGGGATGGCGTTGGCCGGCTTCTCGGGGTTGCCCGTCTTGAAGGCCAGCACCTCGATCGCGTTCCAGCCGTAGACCCGCTCGGACGGGGTCAGGCCCGGCTCGCCCCAGCCGTCGTCGATCGTGGGGCCGTCGGGGCCGCCATCCGGCCGAAGGCCGAGGATCGCGGCCCGGACGCTCTCCGGCGCGGGCGGCGGACGCAGGGCCTTCACCTTGATCACGCCGTTGCCGTCGACGATGGAGGCGATTGCGTTCGCGAGGATGGTGCCCGGGTTGGCGAGCAGCCCGCCCCAGTTCCCCGAATGGTGGCCGCCCGCGCGCAGGTCGACCTCGAGCCGGAAGTTCAGCACCCCGCGGGTGCCGAGGTAGAGCATCGGCCGGTCGGCGTGCAGCCGCGGGCCGTCCGACGCGATCAGGACGTCGGCCTTCAGCGCGTCCCGGTGCGCGGCCGCGCAGGCGTCGAGGCCGGGGGAGCCCGACTCCTCGCCCATGTCGATCAGGAGCTTCACGTTGAAGCCGAGCCGGCCGCGGACCTTCAGCACCGTCTCGACGGCCGTCAGGTTGATCGCGTGCTGGCCCTTGTTGTCGGCGACGCCGCGGCCGTACCAGCGATCCCCCTCCACCGTGATCGCCCAGGGCGATCGGCCGTTCGACCACTGGTCGTCGTAGCCGTGGATCACGTCGCCGTGGCCGTAGATGAAGACCGTCGGCAGGCCGTCGCCCTCGTGGCGGTCCCCGATCAGGAAGGGGGGGCGGCCCGGAAGGCTGTTCTCCACGATCCGCCAGCCGAAGCCCATGCCCGTGATCCAGGGACCGATGCAGTCGGTCAGATAGGCCCGCAGTTCGGGCCCGCGGTCGGGTCGCTGGCTCTCGGTCCTGTGCGCGACCATCTCGGCGAGGCGGGCCTTGAAGCCGCCGGTGTCGAAATGGTCGCGGATGCGGGCGACGGCGTCGTCGCGGCTCATGGGCTCACCCTGTCGAACGGAACGTCCTTGACGCGGTCGGAACTGATCACGACCGCCGTCACCCTGCCACCGTCGCGGCGGAACCGCACGGCGTGTTCGTAGCGCAGGCCCGGGGTCGTCACCCGGACCCAGAAGACGTCGGGCGCCACGGCGATCGCCGGCGCGCCCGACGCGCCGTGGAAGGCGGGGCCGTAGTGCACGTGCATCTGGCCGCCGCGGTTCGAGATCACGACCTCCGACCGGAGTTCGGCGTTGGCGTAGGTCCCGACCAGGTCGGCGAGGTCCGGCGACGCGACGGTCTCCAACGGCGCGTAGGCGCCCGTCTGCCCCGCGTACCAAAGATGCGCCGTCGGCCGCCCGCCGTCCGCCGCCGGTTCCAGCCGGAGCCGGGCGGGCATCAGCGGCCAGGCGTCGGCGAAGCCGTCGCCGTGCGCGTCGGGCGTGAACTGATGCACGATGCCCAGCTTCTCCCCCTCGATCCGTCCCTCCTTGGCCTGGAGGCGGAGCACCTCGCCCGACCCCTGGTCGAAGTAGAGGCCGTCGATCGCGGGCACCGCCGCCGGATGGGCGCGGATCGCGGCCGCCGCGTGGGGGTGGGGGTCCGGAATCTCGCCTCCGAGGACGGCGTCGAGGATCTCCCGCACCTTCGTGTCCGGGTCGACGTCGTCGCGGTTGGTCAGCAGCACGAGCCCCATGTCCCGGTCGGGCACGAGGGCGGCGTAGGCCCGCCAGCCGGGCAGGCTGCCCCCGTGGCCCAGCACCGTCAGCCCCCGCCACCGGCGGATCTGGAGGCCCAGCCCGTAGTTGACCGGCGTCCCGTCGTTCAGCATCGCCCGCTCGCGCATCGGGCCGAGGAGATCGGGCGTCGCGCGCAGGAAGGCGAGCCAGCGTGCGAGATCGGCGACCGACGACACCATCGAGCCCGCGCCACCGAACCCGAAGGCCCAGCGGCCCAGCGTGGGCGGGCCGCCCGGCTGGGGGACGTAGGGCGTGGCGAGGCGGGGGACGACCAGCTCGTCGTCCTCGCGCAGCAGCGTGTCCGTCATCCCCAGCGGATCGAGGAACGCTTGGCGCAGATGGGCCTCGAAGCCCATCCCCGTCACGCGCTCGATCACCCGGGTCGCGAGCATGAAGTTCACGTTCGTGTAGATGAACCGCTCGCCGGTCGGAAAGCTCATGCCCGACTGCGCGCAGAGCAGGTCGATCTGGTCCTGCATCGTCCGCGGCTGGCGGTACCAGACGCCGCGCAGGCGCATCACCTCGCCCGAATCGCGCAGCCCCGACGTCATCGACAGGAGGCGCCGCAGGCTGATCGGCCCCGGCGTCCGAAGTTCGGGAACGTGGGCCCGGATCGCGTCGTCCAGCGACACCCGCCCCTCGTTCGCGAGACGGACGAGGGCGGCGGCGCAGAACGTCTTGGTGATCGACGCGACGTGGAAGCGGCCGTCGGGCGCGGTCGGCAGGCCGTGCTCGATGCTCGCCGCGCCATAGCACCGGTGCACGACCACCTCGCCGCCCTTCAGCAGCGCGACCGACGCGCCCGGGGCGTCCGGCGCCGACCAGGGCGCGAAGATCCGGTCGAGGGCGGCGGCGGGATCGGCGATCATGGGGTGGCGATCCTCGGGTGTGGAAGCACCCGCAGGGTGACCCCGGCGCCCGACCCTGTCAAACGCCCTCGGCGCCCCGTCGGAACGCCGCCAGGAGGCGGGCCGCGCCCGTGCCGGGCGTGAGCCGTCCGGCCTCCACGTCGGCCTCGACCGCCGCCAGCGAGCCGCGCACCACTCCGTGGGCGGTGAAGCTGGCGACCAGCGTCTCGCGGATCTCGTCCCACAGCCACGCCCGCGCCTGCGCCGAC
>CANGXM010000012.1 GCA_947457845.1 Rhodospirillales bacterium
AGCCGCGCGTCGAGTTCGGCCAGCCGGCGTGCCGCGTCGGGATGGGCGGCGGCGCAGGCGACGTCGCGCGCGCAGGCGTCGAGCAGCGCGCCCAGGCTCCGCTCCTCCGCCGCGCGACGGTCGCGGGAGAAGAGGTTGGCGCCCGCGTCGAGCGGCGCGTCCAGGATCGCGGTGCGGACGCCGTCGGGATCGAGCCGGACGAGATGCTGCGCCACCCGCGTGCCGAAGCTGCGCCCGTAGACGTGCCAGGTGGGGACCCCGAGCGCCCGGCGCAGGTCCCGCGCGTCGCCCGCCATCTCCACCGCGGTGAGGGCGGCCGGGTCGATCTCCCACTCGTCGAAGAGCGCGAGGCAGGAGCGCGGCCGGTCGTCGAACGCGCAGTCGAACGAGGGTCGGGAGCGGCCCGCCCCGCGCGGGTCGATCAGCACCACGGCACGGTCGCGCCGAAGCCCGGCCGTCAGCCCCCAGGGGATCGTGCCGCCGATGGTGTAGGTGGACCCGGGCCCGCCGGGAATCATCAGGAGGGGCGGTTCCGCCGCCGCCGCGCCCTCGCGCGGGGCGAGGACCATGACGAAGACGTCGAGCGTGCCCGATCGCGCGCGATCGCGCCGTTCCGGGACCGAGAGGAGGGCGCATCCGGCCCGTTCGCCCTCCGGCGCCGCCTCCGGGCAGGGCACGGGCGCCAGCCGCTCGCCCGCGACGATCTCGACCGCATGCGCGGGACCGCCGGAATGGACGGGGCCGGCGAGGAGGGCGGCGGCGATCAGGACGGCAACGGTGCGACGGCGCATCCGTGATCCTAACCCAGGTCCGCGGTCCGGGGCCACCGGCCGGGGCCCGCGTCGCGATGCAGCCTTGGAGCGGTGGGCGGACCCTGCTAATCCGTTAGGATCCGCGGAAGGGGCCACCATGTCCTGGAAGACCTGCCTTGTGGTCCGCCACGTCCAGTTCGAGCACGCCGGGACGTTCGCCGACGTCCTGGCCGAGCGGGGCTATGCGCTCGACGTGCGCGACGCCGGGATCGACGCGCTGTCGCCCGGATCGGTCCCGGCGCCCGACCTCCTCATGGTGCTCGGCGGGCCCCTCGGCGCCAACGACGAGCGGGCCTATCCCTTCCTCCTCGACGTGCTCGCGCTGATCGAACGGCAGGCGCGCCTCGACCGGCCGCTGCTGGGCGTGTGCCTCGGCGCGCAGCTGATGGCCCGGGCGCTGGGCGGTCGGGCCTACAAGGGCAACGTCAGGGAGATCGGATTCTCGCCCCTGATCCTGACCGCCGAGGGGCGCGCCGGGCCGCTCGGCCCGTTCGGCGACGCCTGGCCGGTGCTCCACTGGCACGGCGACACCTTCGACCCGCCGCGGGGGGCGACGCTCTTGGCGATGACGGCCCTCTACCGCCATCAGGCGTTCGAGACCGGACCGCGGACGCTCGGGCTTCAGTTCCACCCGGAGGTGGCGGCGGGCGAGATCGAACGCTGGCTCGTGGGCCATGCGGGGGAACTCGCCGCCGCCCGGATCGACCCCGCCGCGATCCGGACGGCGGCCCGGCAGTTCGGCGACGGGCTCGCGGCGCGGTCCCGCCGCTTCCTCGCCGGCTGGCTCGACCGCGCGGTGGCCGCGCAGTGACCGCAACCTCCGGCCTTCCGGCGGATTGAGGGATGGCGGAACCGGTGATCCGGCCCGGACCGCGCCGCGTATCCTTCGAACCTGGAACGAGGGACCCATGACAGCACCCGTGATCATCGTCGGAGCGACCGGTGGCGTCGGAGAGGCGCTCGCACGACGCCTCGCCGCGGAGGGCCGTCCGCTGCATCTGATCGCCCGCGACCAAGGGCGCCTTTCGGCCCTCGCCGACGGGCTGTCGGCCGGGCGCGCCGTGGCCGATGTCACCGATCCCGCGGCGCTCGCCGCCGCGGTCGCCGCGGCCGACGGCGGCGATGGGATCGCCGGCCTCGCCTACTGCGTCGGCACCATCACCATCCGCCCGCTCAAGGCGGTGTCGGCCGACGACCTCGTCGCCGATTTCCGCATCAACGTGGTCGGTGCGGCCATGGCGGCGAAGGCGGCGGAGGCCGGGCTGAAGAAGGCCAAGGGCGCCGTCGTGTTCTTCTCCACCGTCGCGGTCGCGCAGGGATTCGCGAACCATGCCGTGATCGGCGCGGCGAAGGGCGGCGTCGAGGGTCTCGCGCTGTCGCTCGCGGCGGAACTGGCGCCGAACGTGCGGGTCAACGTGGTCGCACCCAGCCTGACGCGGACCCCGCTCGCGGCCCCGCTGACGAAGAGCGACCAGATGGCCCAGGCGATCGCGGCTCTCCACGCCATTCCGCGCCTCGGCGAGGCGGAGGACATCGCGGCGGCGGCAGCCTTCCTTCTGTCGCCCGACGCCGGCTGGATCACAGGCCAGGTGCTGGGCGTTGACGGCGGGCGATCGAGCCTGCGCACGAAGGGGTGAGGACGATGCGGCGACGCGACCTGTTGATCGGTGGTGCGGCAGTTCTCTCGATCGGGCCGGCCATGCGGGCTGCCGCCGCGTCCGACCTCCCCTACGGCGGCGAACTCCGCTTCCAGGTGCTGCGCGACGGCAGTGCCTTCGGCACGCACGTCCTGCGGTTCTCGCGCGAGGGCGGGCGGATCGTCGTCGACGGCACGATCGACCTCGCGGTGCGCCTCGCCTTCATCACGGTCTTCCGCTACACGCACCGCAAGCGCGAGGTCTGGGAGGGGGACCGGCTCGTCGCCTTCGACGCGACGACCGACGACGACGGCACGACGTACGTTGTGAAGGTCCGGCCCGAGGGCGACCGGCTGCGCGTCGACGGTTGGGAGGGGCCGCATTTCGTCGCGGCCGACGTGCCCGCGGCCAGCTATTGGCGGCCCCGCATGATCTTGTGGCCGACCCTGATCAACACCCAGTACGGCAACATCGAAGAGACGAAGATCACCGACCTCGGCATCGAGACGGTGACGGCGGGCGGCCGGTCGGTCCGCGGCAGCCGGCATTCCGTGGTCGGCCGCTGGGGCACGTTCGACACATGGTACGCGGGCGAGGAGTGGCTGAAGCTCTCCTCCAGCGTCCGCGGCAGCGTCATCGACTACGTCCGCCTGACGCCGGTGCCGGACGGCGTGGGATGACGGTCCTCCGCGTCGTTCTGGGGGACCAGCTGACCCGGTCGGTGGCGGCGTTGCGCGACGTCGATCGGTCGGCCGACACGGTGCTGATCGCCGAGGTGACGGCCGAGGCGACCTATGTCCGCCACCATCCGAAGAAGATCGCGTTCCTGTTCGCGGCCATGCGCCATTTCGCCGACGCGCTGCGGACGGAGGGGCTGGCGGTCGACTACGTGACGCTCGACGATCCGGCCAATGCCGGGTCGCTGCGCGACGAGGTGGTGCGGGCCGTGGCCCGCCACGGGGCCTCGCGCATCGTCTGCACCTTTCCCGGCGAGTGGCGGGTGCTCGACGACATGCGCGGCTGGGAGGCCGCGGCCGGCGTGCCGGTCGAGATCCGCGAGGACGACCGCTTCCTCTGCTCCCGCGCGGAGTTCGCGGCCTGGGCTGGCGACCGCCGGCAGCTCCGGATGGAGTACTTCTATCGCGAGATGCGACGGCGCCACCGGCTTCTCATGGACGGCGACGCGCCCGCCGGCGGCCAGTGGAACTACGACGCGGAGAACCGCCGGCCGCCGCCGCGCGACCTCGTGCCGCCGACGCCGCTCCGGGTGACCCCGGACGCCACGACGGCGGCCGTGCTCGACCTCGTGCGCGGCCGGTTCGGCAATCATTTCGGCGACCTCGAGCCCTTCTGGTTCCCCGTCACGCGCGCCGACGCCGAGGCCGCGTTCGAGCGGTTCGTGGAGACGGCGCTGCCGCTCTTCGGCGACTACCAGGACGCGATGAAGCGCGGCGAGCCGACGCTCTGGCACGCGGTCTGCGGCCTGCACCTCAATGCCGGGCTGCTCGATCCGCTGGCGCTGTGCCGGCGCGTCGAGGGGGAGTGGCGGGCGGGGCGCGTGCCGCTGAACGCGGCCGAGGGGTTCATCCGCCAGATCCTCGGCTGGCGGGAGTACGTGCGCGGCATCTACTGGCTCAAGATGCCGGCGTACGCGACGACCAACCATCTCGCCGCCGACCGGCCGCTGCCCGACTTCTGGTGGACCGGCGAGACGGACATGGCCTGTCTCGCCGAGGCGATCGGCCAGACGAAGCGCGAGGCCTACGCCCACCACATCCAGCGGCTGATGGTGACGGGCAACTTCGCGCTGATCGCCGGCCTGCGCCCCGCCGAGGTGGAGGCGTGGTACCTCGCGGTGTACGCCGACGCGTACGAGTGGGTGGAGCTGCCGAACGTGCACGGCATGGTGCTGTTCGCCGACGGCGGCGTCCTGGGCTCCAAGCCCTATGCGGCGTCGGGCAAGTACATCGACCGGATGTCGGACTATTGCGACGGGTGTCGCTACGACGTCTCGGCGGCACTCGGCCCCGACGCCTGCCCGATGAACGCCCTCTACTGGGACTTCATGGCCCGCAACGAGGGCCGCCTGCGCGGCAACCCGCGTCTGCGCAACCCCTACGCCACGATGGACCGCATGGGTCCGGAGCGGATCGCCGCGCTGCGGGCGCAGGCGGGTCGCTTCCTCGACACCCTCACCCCGCGGGGATGACGCCATGACCACGCCCCGCCCCGCCACGCCCGCCGACGGCGTCGCCTGGATCACCGGCGCCTCCCAGGGGATCGGTGCCGCGACCGCGCTGCGCCTCGTGCGCGACGGCTGGACGGTGGTCGCCAGCGCCCGGCGGGCCGATGCGCTCGCCGCCGTCGCCACGCAGGCGCCCGCGGGGCGGATCGTCCCCTTCGCCCTCGACGTCACCGACCTCGCCGCCTGCCGCGCCGCGGTTCCGGCGATCGAGGCGGCGCACGGGCCGGTGGCGCTGGCCATCCTGAATGCCGGGACCTACGCGCCCGACGCGATGGAGACGCTGAAGGCCGAGGCGGTGAAGGCGACCCACGACCTCAACGTCATGGGCATCGTGAACTGCCTCGACCCGCTCGTCCCGGCGATGCTGGCGCGCGGGCGGGGGCATCTGGCGCTCGTGTCGTCGGTCGCGGGATACCGCGGCCTGCCGCGCTCGATCGCCTACGGCTCCTCCAAGGCGGCCGTGATCAACATGGCGGAGAGCCTGAAGCTCGACGGGGACCGGCTCGGCATCCGGGTGCAGTTGATCAATCCCGGCTTCGTGCGCACGCCGCTCACCGACCGGAACGACTTTCCCATGCCGTTCCTGATGGAGGTGGAGGACGCTGCCGATGCGCTGGTGAGAGGCCTCGCCGGGAAGGCGTTCGAAATCGCCTTCCCCCGCCGCTTCGTCTTCCTGCTGAACCGGCTGCGCAGCCTGCCCGACGCGGCCTACTTCGCCCTCGTCTCCCGCGGGACCGGGCGGACATGAGCGACCTCGACGTCGCGGTCGCCGCCTACGTCGCCTATTGGGAGGGGCTGTCGCCGGAGACGGTCGCCCGGCTCGACGACCTCGCCGTCGAGGGCTTCCGCTTCGTCGACCCGTTCCAGGACATCACGGGCCGGGAGCGGGCCAAGCGGGCCTTCGCCGCCACCTTCGACGCGACCGACGAACCCCGCTTCCGGGTGACCGACCGGGCGACCAGCGGCCGAACGGCCTATCTGCGCTGGACCTTCACCTTCCGCCCCAAGGGCCGGGCGGCGGTCTGGACGATCGAGGGCATGAGCGAGGTCGCCTTCGGCGCGGACGGGCGTGCCCTCTCCCATATCGACCATTGGGACGCGGGCGGACAGTTCTATGCGCGGCTGCCGGTGCTCGGCACGCTCATCCGGCTGGTCAAGCGCAGGCTGGCGCACTGAGCCGCGGCACGGCATCCTCCCGGCCGCTCGACCGCGGAGGCGCCACCTTGCCACGACATCCCTGGGCCGGAACCGGTCCCGCCGGCCTCGTCCTACGCGACCTGCGCGCCGAGGACGCGGTCGCGCTCACCGACCTCGCGAACCTGCCCGGCTACCGCCAGAACACGCTCCGGCCGCCGTTCCAGACTGTGGCCGAGACGCGGGGTTACATCGAGCGCCCGTCGCCGGGCGGCGCCCGCATGGCGGCCATTCTCGACGGGACGCTGGTCGGTACGGCCGGGCTGGAGCGGTTCCAGGGGCGGCGGTCCCATGTGGGGGAGATCGGCCTCGGCGTCCACGACGACCACGTCGGCCGGGGAATCGGCACGGCGATGCTGATCGCGTTGCTCGATTCGGCCGACGCCTGGCTCGGGCTCGTCCGGGTGCAGCTGACGGTCTTCGCGGACAACGTCGGCGCCATCAGGCTCTACGAACGCAACGGCTTCGTCACCGAGGGGCGGATGCGGGCGGCGTCGCTGCGGGCCGGGGTGCTGGAGGACGTGCTGCTGATGGCGCGGGTGCGGGCGGGGCCGGTGGCGTCGCCTCATGGTTCGAAAGGCTCACCATGAGGCGCACCAATCCGTTGGCGCGAAGCCCGGGCGCCTCGCCCTGAGCCTGACGAAGGGCGAGGCCGGGGCCCTTACTGCGCCGCCTTCAGCATCGGCGCCGTCTGCTCCATCGCGGCGCTCGCGGGAACGCGGCGGAAGACGATGGTGGCCTGGCCGATCTCCAGCCCGAACTTGCTGATGTAGGCGCGGTTGATGACGGTCCCGTCCGGCTGCAGCCACATCCAGTCGTCGAAGTGCACCTTCCAGCGCCCCTCGCCGACCTTCAAGTTGAAGTCGTAGGCGAAGCGGAAGGCGTTGCCGTAGCTCTGGCCCCGCGCCTTGCCGATCGCGTCGTCGGTCGTGCCTTCCCAGTTGTTCTCGTCCAGCTTCGTCAGCTTCCAGATCCGCTGCTCGGTCTCCCCGTCGTCGTAGACGAAGTCCTCGACCAGCGTCAGGACCGTGCCGTCCCAGGTCGAGCGGATGTCGACCTGGAAGCTGCGGCGCAGGTTTCCGAACCGGTCCTGGAAGATGCCGGACGCGGTGCTGCGGCCGGGGAAGAACTGCTCCAGACGGAAGCGGGGTTCCTTGCCGGCGAAATCTTCGGGCTTCATCGACGTGCATCCCTGAAGGGCAACCGCAGCGAAGAGCGCGGCGGCGAGGGTGAGGAGCTTGCGGCGCATGGGGTCAGGCCTGTGCGGCGGAGAGACGTTCGGTACGGGCGAGCCGCCGTTCGACCAGCCGGCGCAGGCGCGCCTGCCGGACGGCGTCGATCGGATAGGTCCACAGGAGCGCCACGGCGGCCAGCTTGCAGCCGATCGGCACGATCGCGTAGAGGACGACGAGCGCCGTGAGCGCGCCCCCGGGGCTCGGCCCCTCCGACCGGAAGCCGGCCATGTCGAGGACCGGAAAGGCGATGCCGACCGCGAGCGCCGTCGCCAGTTTCGTCGCGAGGCTCCAGAGCGCGAAGTAGAGGCCCGTGCGCGCCACGCCGGTCCTGAGCGTGTCGAGGTCCACCACGTCCGCCTGCATCGACGACGGGAGTACCAGGTCGGCACCCAGCATCAGGCCCGTCGCCACGCACATGGCCGCGAAGGCCCAGATGTCGCCGGGCCCGAGGAAGGGCACGGTCGCGAAGGCGACGCAGCAGGCGAGCATCGCCACCGACCACGTCCGGTGCTTGCCGAACCGCGCGCTCACGCGCACCCAGACCGGAACCGAGATCACCCCGCAGAGGAAGTAGACGAACAGCAGCGCGCCCGCCTCGGGCCCGGCGCCCAGCACTTGCGCCACGAACAGCAAGAAGAGCGTCGCCGGGAGCCCGTTGGCGAACCCGTTGAGAAGGTATGCCGCCAGCAGGCGCCGGAACGGCTTGTTTCCCCACAACACCCTCCATCCGCCGGCGGCCGGGGCGGGCGGCCCCCGCGGGGCGGCCGGCTCCGGAACCGCAATCAGCTGGTATACGACCGCGATCGGCAAAAGGATCACCGTCGCCACCGCGACGATGCGCAACGTCTCCCCCTCCTGCCCGGCGCCGCCCGCGCCGAGCGCCACCGGCAGCCCGAGTGCCGCCATCGTGCCAAGCACCACCGCCGTCTCCCGCGCACCGGCGATGCGGGTGCGCTGGTCGTAGTCGCCGGAGATTTCGGCCCCCCACGCGCTCATCGGGACGATCATGAGCGTCCAGCCGAGATAGAGCGCCATCGACCAGACCAGCAGGTGGAGCGCCCCGGCCCCCTCGGGCGGGACCAGCAGCTGCCAGACCGAGAGGAGGGTGAGGGGGAGCCCCGCGAGGATCCAGGGCCGGCGTCGGCCGAAGCGGGTCCGCGTGCGGTCGCTGAGCCAGCCGACGAGGGGATCGGTCACCCCGTCCCAGAGACGGGCGAGCAGCAGCACGACCCCGACGGTCGCGAGCCCCACCGTGCCCGCGTAGTGGGACGGCAGGACGACGTAGACCGGCAGCGTGAGCATCGCGAGCGGCAGGGCGGGGGCCGCATAGGCGATCAGGAGGGGCAGGGGAACCATACCCCCTGATCTAGGTCACCCCTTCGCCAGGGACACCTGCACCACGTCGATGCAATCCGTTTCGAAGCCCGCCGCGCAATAGATGAGGTACTGCTCCCACATCCGCTTGAACCGCTGATCGAATCCCATCGCGGCGATGTCGGGCCACGCCGCCTGGAACCGGCGGTTCCACTCCTGGAGGGTGCGCGAATAATCGCTGGCGTATCCCTCCATCTCCTCGACCCCGAGGCCGGCCCGCTCGGCCGCCGCCCGGAGCGCCGTCGGCGAGGGGAGCATGCCGCCGGGGAAGATGTATTTCTGGATGTAGTCCGCGCCTCGCCGATAACCCTCGAAGTAGCGATCGGCGATGACGATCACCTGGAGCGCCGCCCGGCCGCCCGCGACCAGCCTGTCGCGGACCGTGTCGAAGAAGGTGCCCCAGTACCGTTCGCCCACCGCCTCGAACATCTCGATGGACGCCACGCGGTCGAACCGCCCCTCCACGTCGCGATAGTCCTGCATCCGGATCTCGACGCGGTCCGAGAGCCCGGCCTTCGCGATGCGCTGGGTGGCGTAGGCGTGCTGCTCGGCCGAGATGGTGAGGCCGGTGACGTGGACGCCGTGGTGCCGCGCGGCGTGCTCCGCGAACCCGCCCCAGCCGCAGCCGATCTCCAGCACCCGCATCCCGGGCTCGAGCCGGAGGCGGTGGCAGAGTGCGGCGTACTTCGCCTCCTGCGCCTCGCTCAGATCGCTCGTGCCCCCGGCGTAGACGGCCGAGGAATAGGTCATCGAGCGGTCGAGCCAGCGTGCGTAGAAGTCGTTCCCGAGGTCGTAGTGATGGGCGATGTTCTTGCGGCTGCCGGCCTTCGTGTTCGGGCGGCGTCGGTGGTGAAGCGCCCACTGGACGAGGCGGAACCACGACTTGCCGTAGAGATGCTCGCCCAGCGCGCGCTCGTTCCGCAGCGCCCCTTCGAACAGGGCCATCATGTCCGGCGACGACCAGTCGCCGTCGAGATAGGCCTCGCAGAAGCCGAGCGTGCCGCCGGTGATCATGCGCTTGGCCATGCGGTCGTCGTGGACGACGATCCGCGCGTCCGGGCCCGGCTCGGTGCCCTGGAAGCGCCGCATCGAGCCGTCGGGCAGCACCATCGTGATCGACCCGACGTGCCAGCGGGGGCCGACGGCGAGGAGGGCGCGCAGCCACGGCGACGGTCGCCAGCGGCGCCGGCCGGTCTGCGACGCGATCGACAGGGGGTCGGAGTCTCGCTCGGTCATGGTCTCGAGTGTCGCAGCGATCGGTTACGGTGAAAACCCCGCACGGATGGTCACGTCCGTCTCCGGCGGGGCCCTCCAGCGGTGGAACCGGGCGCCCTTCAGCCACAGGCGCGCCGCCTCCCAATGGATGGCCCCGAACACCTTCACCGTCATCAGCGGATGCGCGACGAACATGCGCAGGAGGCCGGCGTCGGACAGGGGGCGGCGCCGTCCGTCGAGCGTGGCGACGAGGATCGGCCCCTCGGGCACGCTCTGCCGGATGAGGACGGACAACGCCTCCCCCGGTTCGTTCAGGCGGAACCGGTAGGTCGAGGCCATGCCGATGAAGGGGGAGACATAGAAGCCCTTGTCGGCCCGCTGTTCGATCGGGGCACCCGGCGCGCGGTCCGGATCGACCGGGACCAGATAGCCGTGCTGGTCGCCGAAGGTGTTCTTCACCTCGTACAGGACCGCGCGCAGCCGGCCGTCCCGGTCGTGGCACCAGTAGATCGTGAGGGGGTTGAACACGTAGCCGAGGATGCGCGGGAAGCAGAGCATCCGGATCGGCCCGCCGCCGATGTCGATCCCGGCGCGGGCGAGCGCCCCCTCCACCCAGGGCCGCAGCGGGCTTCCGTCCCGGCGCCCGTGGTCGCGGTCGTCGATCGAGAAGAGGCCGAACCGGTTGCGGGCGAGGAGACGGGGCCGCCGCGCCGGATCGTCCAGCGCGTCGAGGTCGAGCAGGAGCGTGAAGACCCGATAGACGAAACGGTGCCGGAACGGCCGCAGCCGGGCGTGCATGACCGAGCCGTCGTAGATCGAACCGGCGTCCTCCCGGCTCATGCGGCCTCGCGCACGGCGACGGGGGGCGTGGCGTTGCGGCCGGCCGGCGACACTTCGACGATGCTCCACGGTCGGCGCACGCCGCCGAGCGCCTCGGCCACCGCGAGGCCCGAGGACAGGCCGTCCTCGTGGAAGCCGAAGCCGCACCACGCCCCGCAGAACCAGACCCGGTCCCGGCCCTGGATCGACGGCAGCCGGTCCTGTGCCGCGACGGCGGCGGTGTCGAAGATCGGGTGGGCGTAGTCCATGGTCGTGACGATCGACGCCGGGTCGACCGGGCGGAGCGGGTTCAGCGTCACGAAGAGCGGATCGGCGGGGTCGAGCGACTGGAGCCGGTTCATGAAGTAGGTGACAGCCACCCGCGCCCCGGGTTCCCGGACCCCCTCGGCGAGGTAGTTCCACGACGCCCAGGCCTTGCGGCGGCGGGGCATCTGGGACACGTCGCGGTGGAGGATCGCGCGGTTGGGCTGATAACGGACGGCCGACAGCACCGCGCGCTCGTCGGCGGATGCGTCCTGCAGCATCCCCAGCGCCTCGTCGCTGTGGCAGGCGAGCACGACCTCGTCGAAGGTCTGGAGCCCGTCGGGCGTGCCGACCTCGACGCCGAGCGCCGTCCGGCGCACGCCCAGCACGGGCGCGCCGGTGCGGATGCGGCCGGCCAGCGGGGCGGACAGGCGGCGCACGTACTCCCGGCTGCCGCCGGCGACCGTGTACCACTGCGGCCGGCCCTCGATCTGGAGGAGGCCGTGGTTCTTGAAGAAGCGGACGAAGCTGCGGACCGGGAAGCCCATCATCTCGCCGATCGGCGCCGACCAGATGGCCGCCCCCATGGGCAGCAGATGGTCGCGCACGAACGCCTCGCCGTAGCGCCGCGCGCGCAGCCACTCTGCGAGCGTCTGGCCGTCGGCGGCCGGATCGGTCAGGGCCCCCGGCGCCTCGCGGTAGAATCGCACGACGTCGCGCAGCATCAGCATGAAGCGCGGGTTCAGCAGGTTGCGCTTCTGGGCGAACAGTCCGTCGGCGGCGTACTCCAGCCGCCCGCCGTCGATCGACACCCCGAACGACATGTCGGAGGCGACCGTCGGCACCGCGAGGCGCTCGAACAGCGCGCAGAGATTGGGATAGGTCCAGCGGTTGAAGACGATGAAGCCGGTATCCACCGGCACCGTGCCGGTGCCGTCGGCCCTTGGCGCCTCCACCGTGTTGGAATGGCCACCGATGCGACGTTCCTGCTCGAAGACCGTGACCTCGTGAGCGTCCGATAACAGCCAGGCAGCCGATAATCCGGCGATTCCGGTCCCCACGACGGCGATCTTCACGGACGAGCCTCACCCTTCAACGATTGGAACGCAGCGAGCGCACGGTCGCGCGCCACCGAATGATCGACGACCCGCCGAGGATAGGTCTCCCCCGGCCGGACCCCCGCCGCGGCGAGGTCGCCCGCAGGCGCCTCCCACGGCCGGTGGATCCACCGGTCGGGCAGCCGCGACAGTTCGGGGTTCCATCGTCGCACGTAGGTGCCGGCGGGGTCGAACTTTTCCCCCTGCAGCACCGGATTGAAGATGCGGAAGTAGGGTGCCGCGTCCGCGCCGCAACCGGCCACCCACTGCCAGCTGGCCGGATTGTTCGCCGGATCGGCGTCGACCAGCGTATCCCAGAACCATGCCTCCCCGGTCTGCCAGGGCACCAGCAGGTCCTTCACCAGGAACGACGCGGCGATCATCCGCACGCGGTTGTGCATCCAGCCGGTCCGCCAGAGCTCCCGCATGCCGGCGTCGACGACGGGATAGCCCGTCCGCCCGCGCGTCCAGGTCCGGAGCCCCGCCGGATCGTCCGCCCAGGGGAACTGGGCGAAGCGCGGGTTCATCGGTGCTGTCGGGAGCGTCGGGTTGTGGATCAGCAGGTGCCAGGAGAACTCCCGCCAGCCGACCTCGCTCAGGAACTTCTCGGCCGCCGTGGCGATCCCCGGCTCGGACTCGGCGGCCGACCGGGTGGCATAGAGGATCTGGCGCGGGCTGATTTCGCCCCAGCGCAGATGGGGCGACAGGCGCGACGTTGCCTCCGTCCCCGGCAGGTCCCGCTCGGCCTTGTAGCCACCCACCCGCCGGTCGAGGAAGGCGAGGAGCCGGTCCTGCGCCGCGCCCTCGCCGGGCGTCCAGGCCTCGCGCATCCCGTCGGCCCAGTCGGGGGTGGTCGGGCGCAGGGCCCAGGCGGCGGGGTCGTCCGTCGCGGGCGGCGTCGCCGGCGGGGAGAGCCGTGCCGGAGCGGGGAGGGGGCGGTCGGCCCGGACCACCGCCATGGCCGCCCGCCAGAAGGGGGAGAAGACCTTGATCGGCTTCCCCTCGCGCCCCTTGAGGGTGAGGCCCTCGCAAAGCAGGTTGCCGGCGAAGCTCTCGACCTCGATCCCCTCGGCCCGAAGCGCAGCCTTCACCGCCCTGTCGGTCTCCATGCCCTCCGGATCGTAGCGGCGCAGCCAGACGACCCGGCGGGCCCCCGTCTCGGCGATCACGGCGCGCAGCACCGCGAGCGCCTCGCCCCGTCGCAGAACCAGCGGCGAGCCGGCCGCCGCCAGCGACCGGCCGAGCGCCTCCAGGCTCCCGGCCAGCCACCAGCGCGACGCGGCGCCGGGAAAGCGCGTCCCGGTGCCCTCGCTCTCGAGGACGTACAGAGGCACGACCGGCCCGCGCCGGGCCGCGTCGTCGAGGGCCGCATGGTCGCTCATGCGCAGGTCGGCGCGGAACCAGACGATCGTGGGGGGTGTCATGCGGGGCCTTCTGGTGGGAAAACCGGGTCCCGTTCGGGCGGACGCCTTACGTCCCGGATCCGGGGCCGGATCACCGGGACCGGAAAAAGATTCCCGCGCTTCGCGGCGTTGACCGTCAGGTCGGAGGTTCTACCTCTGAATTTCAGGTCGCTTCCTGGTGACCACGACCCCGGGCCGCCCCGTCGATCTGTTCCCCCCGACGGGCTGTCTGGAAATGCCGGCCCGGCTGCGTCCCCCGCGCAGCCGGGCCGGCGCCCTTTCGGGGGTCTGCCGGCGGTCTCCTCACCCGAGCGTGTCGACCAGCCGCGCCCCGCGCGACGCCATGAAATAGAGCCCGGCGTGGTGCGCCACCGCCTGCGGATGGGTCGCCGTCGCGGGCAGGCCGAGCGCCGCCGCCGTCTCCGCCGTCAGGTCGTAGGTGGCGCAGCCCGGCTCGTAGACGACCACGTCCCGCAGCGTCGGCATCAGGGCGTGGTTGCGCGCCGACAGCATCGTCAGCACGAAATCCATCACGCAGATGTCGGTGCAGATGCCGACCACCAGGACGGCGTGCAGGTTGTTGCCGTTTACCCAGTCGACGACGCGGTTCCGGTTGTCGCGGCCGATGGCGCCGACGAAGCCGTTGATGCAGTCCTTGCGGACGAGCGTGGCGTGCGCCGAATGCTCCAGCCACCGGAGCGCGGGCACGAGGTTCTCCTGCCCCGTCCCCTTCTCGCAGTGGGGCGGATAGGGGGGCTCCGGCCGCCCGGGCTCGTGGGTGTCAAGGAAGGCGAGGATCGGCCGGTGCCGCCCCTCGAACGCCTGGGCGAGGCGCGCGGTCTCGTCGACCATCCGCGTCACCTGCGCGTTCGGGGCCGACGGGGCGAGGGGGCCCGCGCCGACGGTACAGAAACCGTTCACCGCGTCGACGACGACCAGGCCGCAGGTGTCGGCGAAGGGATCGAAGCGGCCGAAGGCGAGCGGCATCGCCGCCTCGACCGCGGCCAGCTGGTCCTCCAGCGTGATGCGGCCGAGGGTCAGGGTCTCCGCCATGCCGTCCTCCGTCGTTCAGAACCCCGCGGGCGCCGCGATGCCCGAGAGCCGCAGCTGCTCGCGGATCGCGTCCTTCAGCCGGTCGAGGCCCGCCTCGGTCAGGCTCTCCGCCCGCGCCACCAGCACGTCCTGGGTGTTGGACGCGCGCAGCAGCCACCAGCCGTCGGCTGTCGTAACGCGCACGCCGTCGATGTCGTTCACCTGCGCGCCGGACGCCATGACGCGGGCCTTGATCTCGGCCACGGCCGGGAACTTGCGCACCTCGTCCACCTGGAACCGCGTCTCGGGCGTGTTGACCACCGGCGGGAGGCGGTCGCGCAGGCGGCCCAGCGACCCGCCGGCCCGGCTCACCTGCCCGACGAGGCGGATGCCGCAGTAGAGCGCGTCGTCGAAGCCGTACCAGCGGTCGTTGAAGAAGATGTGCCCCGACATCTCCCCCGCCAGCGGCGAGCCCACCTCGGCCATCTTGGCCTTCAGCAGCGAGTGGCCGGTCTTCCACATCAGCGGCTTGCCGCCGAGCCGCGCGATCTCGTCGAAGATCGTCTGGCTCGTCTTCACGTCGGCGATGATGGTGCCGCCGGGATGCGTCTTCAGCACGTCCTCGGCGTAGATCGCGACCAGCTGGTCGCCCCACACGATCCGCCCCTGCTCGTCGACGGCACCGATGCGGTCGCCGTCGCCGTCGAAGCCGATCCCGAGGTGGGCCTTGTTGGCGTGGACCGCCTCGATCAGGTCCTCGAGGTTCTCGGGCACCGTGGGATCGGGGTGGTGGTTGGGGAAGCGCCCGTCGATCTCGTCGAACAGCAGGATGTGCCGGCCCGGCAGGCGCGCCGTCATGCGCCGAAGGATCTCGCCGGTGGCGCCGTTGCCCGCATCCCACACGACGGTCAGGTCCTCGGTCCCGTCGTAGTCCTGGAGCAGGCGGTCGACATAGGCGTCCTTGACGTCCACCGTCTCCTCCGGCCCCGCGCCGCGGGCGAAGGCGCCGGATGCCGCGATGCGGCCGATCTCCTGGATCATGTCGCCGTAGACCGGCTTGTTCTGCAGCACCATCTTGATGCCGTTGTACTCGGGCGGGTTGTGCGAGCCCGTGATCATGATGCCGCCGTCCGCACCCAGCGTGCGCGCGGCGTAATAGAGCATGGGCGTCGGCCCGAGGCCGATGCGGACGACCGTCATCCCCGCGGCCTTCAGGCCCGCGACGAGGGCGGCCTCCAGGTCGGGCGAGGACAGGCGGCCGTCATAGCCGACGGCCACCTTCCGCCCGCCGGCCCGGTCCACCATCGTGCCGAACGCGCGGCCCACCGCCGCGGCGTCGGCCGGGTTCAGCGACTTGCCCACGATGCCGCGGATGTCGTACTCGCGCAGGATGGTCTGATCGAAGACGTAGGCGTCGCTCATCGCACGAGTTCCCCGGAAGCGGTGGTCGTTATGGTCGGCAGCGCGGCGACCCGGAAGGGCCGGCCGATGGAATGATACTCGAAACCGGCCTCCCGCATCTCGGCCGGCTTGTAGATGTTGCGCAGGTCGATCATCACAGGCCGCGCCAGCAGGCCGGCGACGCGCTCGAGGTCGAGCGCGCGGAACTCGTTCCACTCGGTCAGGATCGCCACGCAGTCCGCCCCCGCCATGCAGGCATAGGCGTCCTTGGCCCAGTCGACCCCGGGCATGAGGCGCGCCGCCTGCTCCATGCCCACGGGGTCGTAGGCCCGGACCGTCGCCCCCGCGGCCAGCAGCGCGGGCACGACGTCCAGCGAGGGCGCGTCGCGCATGTCGTCGGTGTTCGGCTTGAAGGTCACGCCCAGCACCGCGACCGTCCTCCCCGCGACCGAACCGCCGCAGGCCTCGACGATCCGTGCGGCCATCGCCTTCTTGCGGCGGTCGTTGACGTCGACGACGGTCTCGACGAGGCGCACCGGCGCCCCCGCCTGCTGGGCGGTGCGCACCAGCGCCAGCGTGTCCTTGGGGAAGCACGAACCGCCGTAGCCCGGCCCCGCGTTCAGGAACTTGCGCCCGATGCGGCCGTCCAGCCCGATGCCCTTGGCGACGTCCTGAACGTCGGCGCCCACCTTCTCGCACAGGTCGGCGATCTCGTTGATGAAGGTGATCTTGGTCGCCAGGAAGGCGTTGCCCGCATATTTGATCAGCTCCGCCGTCTCCAGCGTCGTCATCACGATCGGGGTCTCGATCAGGTAGAGCGGACGGTAGAGGCGGCGCATGACCTCCCGGGCCCGGCCGCTCTCGGTCCCGATGACCACGCGGTCGGGGCGCATGAAATCCTCGATCGCCGCGCCCTCCCGCAGGAACTCGGGGTTCGAGCAGACGTCGAAGTCGGCGTCCGGCCGGGCGCCACGGATGATGCGCTCCACCTCGCGGCCCGTGCCCACGGGCACGGTCGATTTGGTGACGATCACCGTGTAGCCGTCGAGGTGCCGGGCGATCTCCTCCGCCGCGGCGTAGACGTAGGTGAGGTCCGCGTGGCCGTCGCCGCGGCGCGACGGCGTGCCCACGGCGATGAACACCGCGTCCGCGTCGTCCATCGCGGCCGCGAGGTCGCGCGCGAACGAAAGCCGGCCGGCCCGCACGTTCTTGGCCACCAGATCGTCGAGGCCGGGCTCGTAGATCGGGATCTCGCCCCGCTCCAGCCGCTCGATCTTGGATACGTCCTTGTCGACGCAGACGACCGTGACGCCGAATTCGGCGAAGCACGCACCGGAAACGAGACCGACATAGCCGGTCCCGACCATGACCACCTTCATCGTGCCACCCCCAACCCTGCGGTCAGTCTGCGAGGAGCGTCTTCAGTTCGGCGCGGACCGCCGCGGCCATGTCCCCGCGCCGCAGCGCATAGGCGACGTTGGCGAGGACGAAGCCGAGCTTGTCGCCGCAGTCGTACCGCGCGCCCTCGAAGCGGAAGCCGTGGAACGGCTGCCGGCCGATCAGCTTGGCCATCGCGTCGGTCAGCTGGATCTCGCCGCCCGCCCCGCGCTCGAACGCGCTCAGATGACCGAACACCTCCGGCTGGAGGATGTAGCGGCCCTGGATCGACAGGTTCGACGGCGCCTTCTCCGGTGCCGGCTTCTCCACGAGGCCCTTCACCGCGACGAGGCGGCCGTCGTCCGCCCCGATGTCGAGGATGCCATAGCGGTTCGTCTGCTCGCGCGGGACCTCGAACACCGAGAGGAGGTTGCCGCCGACCGTGCTGTAGGCGTCCATCATCTGCGCGAGGCAGGGCCGCTCGTGCAGCACCTGCTCGTCCGGCAGGAGCACCGCGAAGGGCTCGTCGCCCACGAACTCCCGCGCGCACCAGACCGCGTGGCCGAGGCCGAGCGGTTCCGCCTGCCGCACGTAGGCGAGGCTGCCGGGCTGGATCTGGGTCTCCGCGACCAGCTTCAGCAGCTCGGTCTTGCCGCGGGCCTTCAGGACCGCGTTCAGCTCTGCGTTCAGGTCGAAATGGTCCTCCAGCGGGCTCTTGCCCCGGCTGGTGACGAAGACGAACTGCTCGATGCCCGCCGCCCGCGCCTCGTCGACGGCGTGCTGGATCAGCGGCCGATCGACCAGCGGCAGCATCTCCTTGGGGATCGCCTTCGTCGCTGGCAGGAACCGGGTGCCGAGACCGGCCACCGGGAAGACGGCCTTGCGGACGGGCCTGATCATTCGGGATCTCTCGATATCGTTGGGGACGCCTGCGACACGAACGCGGGCCCCCGTTGAACAATTCCCGTTGTGCCATGCTCCCGTTCGCCGTGGCAACCGTGCGTCAGTCGCCCAGCAACAGGTCTTTGGCCTGATTGATCTTGGCCGCGAGATAGTTGGACCCGCCCTGATCGGGGTGCATCCTCAGCATGAGCCGACGGTGCGCGTCCCGGATCTCGGCGTCCGACGCGCCCTTCGCGAGGCCGAGGATCTCGTACGCCTCGTCGCGCGTCATGGCGCCCGAGGAGGACGGCTGCCGCGGCTCTTCCCGGGGGCCGCTTCCGCCCGGTCCATCGCCCTGGCCCTGTCCCTGGCCGCGCCAGTCGTCGCCCAGGGTTCGGTCGAGATAGGCCTCCAGCACCGCGGTCGACTGGGGGTCGGCCGTGCGAACGTCGGCGTGGAGGGCCAGGAGCTGCGCGCGGTCCAGCTGGTCGAGCGGCGCACCCGCGAACCGGCCCTGGCGGACCTCGCCGCCCATGGTGCCGCTGTCGTGGTCGAGCCAGACCCGCAGCCACGCCGTCTCCACCCGGGAGACCCGCCCGCCGCCGCCTCCGCCGCCGAAGAGGCCGCGCAGCCGGGCGGCGAGGGGCCGCCAGCGGAAGGCCAGCGGGATGAGGAGGGGGGCGAGGGCGAAGAGCGTCCCGAGCCGCCCGGTCAGCGCCAGGAAGACGAACCAGACCGCCACGGCACCCACGGCCACCACGAGGACGACGCGCAGCACGAAGCGCAGGTCGGTCTTTCCCATCCCGCGCAGGACGAGAAAGCCGCCGACGATCAGGCAGAGGACCAGCAGGACCTGCGGAAGCATCGCGCGATCCGGATCAGCGCCGCCCGATCTGGGCGGTCAGGCGCAGGACGTCCTGGGAGCCGCCACGCCGCCCGTAGTCCTCGAGCGCGCGGTGCCCACCGGCCGCATAGACCGCGACGGCGGAGAGAAGGTCCTTCAGCTGCCGGGCGCTGTTCGCGTCGAACGGGCAGTAGGCGCCGCGCGACAGGCGTGCCACCTGCTCGAACGTCCGTCGGGCGAGGGGCTCGCCGCCCTCGTGGAAGACGAAGACGGGTACGCCGAGGAGACCGAGTTCGCCCGCCGAATGGCAGAGCGCGTCGGCGTCCTCCTCCATGCAGTCGCCCACGAAGACGAGGGCGTCCACCTTGGTGCGGCGCGTCTCCGTCAGCGCGTGCTCCAGCACGCGGCCGATCTGCGTCTGCCCGCCCAGGCAGAAGACGCTCGACATGCGCCGGGTCAGGTCGGGACCGCCGGAGAGCCAGGGGCTCGACTTGCACTCCCGGAAGCCACGGTAGAACACGAGCTTCACGTCGAGCCCGCCCAGCGCCGACGTCGCCTCGAACATCTCGCCCTGGATCTGGATGGCGCGGTCCCAGGTCGGCTGCCGGCTGGCAGTCGCGTCCATGGCGAACATGAGGCGACCGCGCCCGCCGGCCGGTCGCGCCGGGGCGGTCGCCGCCACCCGCCTCAGGAAGGCGTCCACCTCGTCCGCGGACGAGGTTCCCGCCACGAGATCCCTGTTGTCCCCAGCCATGGCGCCCACCTCCGGGGTGACGGCGTGCCGACGGGCGGCACGTATGGTCCCAACGAGGGAAATGGGGCCGCCGTTCCGGCGCGTCCACGGGTCGGCAGGGCAAGGATCCATCCGACCGCCGCCTAGGCCACGATCATCCGCTCCAGCGTCTCCAGCCGGTCCGCCTCGCCCGCGGGCTTGTCCCAGCGGATGCGGCCGATGCGGGGAAAGCGCATCGCCACGCCCGACTTGTGCCGGGGCGAGCGGTGGACGCTGTCGAACGCCACCTCGAACACGAGGCCCGGCGACACCTCGCGCACCGGGCCGAAGCGGTTGGTGGTGTTGTTGCGGACCCAGCGGTCGATCCGCGCCAGCTCCTCGTCGGTGAAGCCGAAATACGCCTTTCCGACGGGCACCAGCTCGTCGCCGCGCCACGTGCCGAACGTATAGTCGGAATAGAAGGACGAGCGCTTGCCGTGCCCGCGCTGGGCGTACATCAGCACGCAGTCGACCGTCAGCGGCCCCCGCTTCCACTTGAACCACGGACCCTTCGGCCGGCCGGCGACGTAGGCGCTGTCGGCCCGCTTCAGCATCAGCCCCTCGATCGCCCCGTCCCGCGCGCCGGCCCGCAGCGCCGCCAGCGCGTCCCAGCCGGCGAACGGGACCAGGGGCGACAGGTCCATCCCCGCCGGCCGCACCCGGTCGAACCACGCCTCCAGCCGGGCCCTGCGGGCGTCGAAGGGAAGGGGGCGGATGTCGTCGGCCCCGTCGAACAGGATGTCGTAGAGGCGGACCTGCGCCGGGAACTCCCGCAGCTGCTTCGCCGTGGGCCGCTTGCGGTTGAGGCGTTGCTGCAGGTCGTTGAAGGGGGCGACCCGGCCGTCGTGGACGACCAGCAGTTCGCCGTCCAGCACGGCCTCGAAGGCCACCCGCTCCACCACCTCGGGAAAGGCGCCGCCGATGTCGTCGCCGGTGCGCGAGTAGAGGCGCGCCTCGCCCGCGGCGGCCGCCACCTGCACGCGGATGCCGTCCCACTTCCATTCCGCGCGGTAGGCCGTCGGGTCGAGGGCGGCGATGTCCGCGTCCTCCAGCGGGTGGGCCAGCATCGGCGGCCGGAAGCCGGCCCGCCCGTCGGCGGCCGGGCGGGGGCCGCGCCCCTCCAGCCAAGCGAAGAGGTCGGCGTAGGGCGGCTCCAGCGCGTGCCAGACCTCCTCGACCTCGTCCACGCTCCGCCCGCCCCATTCGGCCAGCGCCGTCTTGGTGAGGCGCGCCGACATTCCGACGCGCATGGCCCCCGTGATCAGCTTGATCAGGGCGTAGCGGCCGGACGGCTCCAGCGCGTCGAGCCACCCGGCGATCATCGCGGGCACCCGCGGCGACCGGCCGGCCGCGCGCAGCGCGTCCACCACGTCGGACAGGGTCGGCGGCGCGTTCGGGCCGGGTCGCGCCGGCCAGATGAGGGAGACCGTCTCGGCGAGATCGCCGACGTAGTCGTAGGACCAGCCGAACAGCACCGGGTCCACCCGGTCCAGCACGAGCGTCCGGATCACGCCGGGCTTCGCGCCGGCGAAGGAGAGGCCGTCGGTGAGCGCCGCCAGCGCCCAGCCGCGGTCGGGGTCCGGAACGGTCGCGAACCAGTCCTGGAGCAGGCGGACCTTGCCGTTGCGCGACGGGGTGAAGACGAGGCCGTCGATCAGCCGGGCGAACCGGTTCACGCGGCGTCCCCCGCGCCGGGATCGTCCGCCGTCTCGCCCTGGCCCTCCTCGTCGAAGCCGACGAGCGCCAGCGCCCGGGCCTCGATCCCCATCCCGGCGGCGACGTGGCAGAGCGCCTCCTCCCGCCCGTGGGTGACCCACAGCGTGCCGCAGCCGACGTCGCGCACCGTGTCGATCAGCTCGTCCCAGTCGGCGTGGTCGGAGACGATCATCGGCAGCTCCACGCCCCGTTGGCGCGCCCGCTGCCGGACCCGCATCCAGCCCGACGCCGCGCCGACGACGGGATCGGGCAGGCGCCGGGCCCAGCGGTCGGCGGTGGCGGAGGGCGGGGCGAGGACGATCTGTCCCTTGAAGGCGTCGCGCGGCAGCCCGGTCGCGGGGACGAGCGGGCCGAGCGGCACGCCGAGGCGTTCGTAGAGCCCGCAGAGCCCCCCGAGCGCGCCGTGCAGGAAGATCGGCGCGTCCCATCCCGCCTCCCGCAGCAGACGGATCACCCGCTGGCACTTGCCCAGCGCGTAGACGCCGACCAGCTGCGCCCGGTCGGGGAAGAGGCGGACCGAGTCGAGCAGCCTCGCCACCTCCCGGTCGGCGGGCGGATGGCGGAAGACCGGCAGGCCGAACGTCGCCTCCGAGACAAACAGGTCGCAGGGCACCACCTCGAACGGCGCGCAGGTGGGATCGGCCCGCCGCTTGTAGTCGCCCGAGACGACGACCCGCTGCCCGCGGTGCTCGATCACGACCTGCGCGCTGCCCAGCACGTGGCCGGCGGGCACGAGGCGGACGGTGACGTCGCCGATCCGCAGGGTCTCGCCGTAGGGCGACGGCTGGAGCGTCGCCCCCGCCGCAGCGCCGTAGCGCTCGCGCATGATGGCCAGCGTCTCGGGCGTGGCGAGGACGGACGCGTTGCCCGGACGGGCGTGGTCGGCGTGCCCGTGGGTGATCACCGCCCGGTCGACCGGCCGGATCGGGTCGATGTGGAACCCGCCCGGGACCACGCGCAGCCCCCCGCCCTCGGACGGCGGGGCGGGATGGATCCAGCTCTCGAACGCGGTCTGCATCCGGGTCCATATGGGACGCGCCGGGCCGCGGTCCACGCCGGACCGCCGATCCCGCCGGGGACGATCGGCAGCGCGTCCGGGTCCGTCGGGTCGTGAGCGGAACCGCCGTCACTCTGATGCCGGAGGCCCGCCGCCGCGGCCACGCCCTGCTCGTTGACTGTCCGACCGACGTGGAGGTCATGACCTGCCCCGGCGCGCTTTCGCAGGTCCTGGCGAACCTTGTCATGAACTGCCGGCACCATCGACACCGAGGGCGCACCGGGGGAAGGCTTGCGCCAGATCGTCACCATTCCGCTGTCCTGACCCTCGATTTGCGCCGAATCCGTGCGCGCCGACGCATGATGCGTTAAGGTTCGACCCCATGCCGACCGTGATGACCTTCGGGGACCGGATGCCCGATCGCCTGCCGGACCACCTGTCCGTGAAGCCGGAGGTCGCGCGCGCGATCGCCGCGCGACGGCCCGTCGTCGCCCTCGAATCGACGGTGATCTCCCACGGGCTCCCGTATCCGCGGAACCTCGACCTCGCGCGGCGGATGGAGGAGGCCGTCCGGGCGGCCGGCGCGGTGCCCGCCACCGTCGCGATCCTCGACGGACGCATCCGCGTCGGCCTTGACGACGAGGACCTCGAACGGCTCGCGACCGAGCCCGACGTCCGCAAGGTGAGCCGGCGCGACATGCCGATCGCGCTCGCCACCGGCCGGCCCGGCGCCACGACGGTGGCCGGCACGATGATCGCCGCCGAACTCGCCGGCATCCGCGTCTTCGCGACGGGCGGCATCGGCGGCGTCCACCGGGGGGCGGAGACGTCGATGGACGTCTCCGCCGATCTCGAGGAACTGGCCCGCAGCCCGGTGGCCGTCGTCTGCGCGGGCGCCAAGGCCATCCTCGACCTGCCCAAGACGCTGGAGGTGCTGGAGACGCGCGGCGTGCCGGTGATCGGTCTCGGCACCGACCGGTTCCCGGCCTTCTACACGGCCGACAGCGGACTGCCGGTCGACCATGCGGCCACCGATGCGGCCGAGGTGGCGCGGATCCTGCGCACCAAATGGACGCTCGGCCTCGACGGCGGCGTGCTGGTGGCGAACCCGATCCCCGCCGCGGCGGCGCTCCCGCGCGACGTGGTGGAGGCGGCGGTCGCGACCGCAGTGGCCGAGGCCACGGCCGCCGGGATCGTGGGCAAGGACGCGACGCCGTTCCTGCTGCGCCGGATGGAGGCGCTGACGGGCGGGCGCAGCGTCGAGGCCAACATCGCGCTGCTGCTCGCCAACGCGTCCGCCGCGGGGGCCGTCGCCGTCGCCTACGCCACGCTCGACCGGGCTGCGGTCCTTCCCCGCCCGGTGCCGCCGATTGGCAAGCCCAAGCGGTCCCGCACGGGGGGGTAGGGTGGACGCCGCGCGCAAGGCGGGGCCGGCCTCGCGCACGTCGTCGCCCTGCCGCGGATCCTCGGCGAGTCCTTGCCGCGGCCGGCCGTCGGGCCATGATCGTCGGCCGTGACCGATGATCCGCTCCCGCCCGCCTTCCGCGGCTGGTTCGCCCACCGCGGCTGGACCCCGCACCGGCACCAGCTCGACCTGCTCGCGGCCGCGGCGGCGGGGCGGTCGGCCCTCCTCGTCGCACCGACCGGCGGCGGCAAGACGCTGGCGGGCTTCCTGCCGAGCCTCGTGGCGCTGGCCGAGCGCCCGCGCGAAGGGCTGCACACCCTCTACGTCTCGCCGCTGAAGGCGCTCGCGGTCGACGTCCACCGCAACCTCGAGGTTCCGATCGCGGAACTGCGCCTCCCGGTGCGGGCCGAGACGCGGACCGGCGACACGCCCCAGGCCAAGCGCGAGCGCCAGCGGTCCAAGCCGCCGCAGATCCTGATGACCACGCCGGAGAGCCTCGCCCTGATGCTGAGCTGGCCCGACGCCCGGTCGGTCTTCGCCGGGCTGCGGGCCGTCGTGATCGACGAGCTGCACGCGCTCGCCGGGACCAAGCGGGGCGACCAGCTGTCGCTCGGCCTCGCGCGGCTCGGCGCGCTCGCGCCGGGTGCGCGGCGGACGGGCCTGTCGGCGACGGTGCCGGACCCCGACGCGCTGGCGGCGTGGCTGTCGCGCACCGGCCGGGCCGATGGGGACAACGTGGCGCGCGTCTTCGGGCGCGAAGGGGCGCGGGCGGAGGTGGAGATCCTCGTCCCGTCCGGGCGCATGCCCTGGTCCGGGCACATGGGCCTCTTCGCGATCGCGGAGGTGTACGGGGCGATCCGCCGCTCGGGCACCACGCTCGTCTTCGTCAACACCCGGGCGCAGGCCGAACTCGTCTTCCAGGCGCTGTGGCGGATCAACGACGACGGCCTGCCCATCGCGCTCCACCACGGTTCGCTCGCGGCCGAGCAGCGGCGCAAGGTGGAGGGCGCCATGTCGCGCGGGGTTCTGCGTGCCGTCGTCGCGACGTCCTCGCTGGACCTCGGCATCGACTGGGCGGCCGTCGACCTCGTGATCCAGATCGGCGCGCCGAAGGGCGCGAGCCGGCTGATCCAGCGCATCGGCCGCGCCAACCACCGGATCGACGAGGCGAGCCGCGCCGTGCTGGTGCCCGCCAACCGGTTCGAGGTGCTGGAGTGCCGGGCGGCGATGGAGGCGGTGGCCGAGGGCGACCTCGACGGCGACCCGCCGCGCCCTGGCGGGCTCGACGTGCTGGCCCAGCACGTGCTGGGCGTGGGTTGCGCCGGCGGCTTCGACGCCGACGCGCTCTACGCCGAGGTGCGGACGGCCGCCCCCTACGCCGACCTGCCACGGCAGGACTTCGACGACGTGCTCGACTTCGTCGCGACCGGCGGCTACGCGCTGCGCGCCTACGACCGGTTCAAGCGGCTGATGCAGGACGAGAAGGGCCGCTGGAAGACCGCCGGCGCGGCGGTCACGCGCCAATACCGCCTGAACGTCGGCACCATCGTGCAGGAACAGATGCTGAAGGTTCGCCTCAACCGCGGGCCGGTGCTGGGCGAGATCGAGGAATGGTTCGTCCAGGGCCTCGTGCCCGGCGACACCTTCCTCTTCGCGGGCCAGCTGCTGCGCTATCTCGGCGTGCGGGAGAGCGAGGCGCAGGTGGCCCGCGGCGGGCAGGGGGAGCCGAAGGTCCCCGCCTACATGGGCGGGCGCATGCCGCTCTCCACCCGCCTCGCCGACCGGGTCCGGGCGATGCTGGCCGACCCTTCGGTCTGGGGCGGGTTCCCGGCTGAGGTCCAGGAATGGCTGCGCCTGCAGCGCTGGCGCTCGGTCCTGCCGGACGGCGGCGGGCTTCTGGTCGAGACGTTCCCGCGCGGCGGCAAATGGTTCCTCGTCGCCTACTGCTTCGAGGGGCGCAACGCCCACCAGACGCTGGGCATGCTGCTGACCCGCCGGATGGAGCGCGAGGGGCTGGGGCCGCTGGGCTTCGTCGCGACCGACTACGTCATCGCCGTCTGGTCGCTCCGCGAGCCCGGAGCGGGCGACCCCGGCCAGATCGCCCGCCTGTTCGACCAGGACATGCTGGGCGACGACCTCGAGGACTGGATGGCGGAGAGCTCGATGCTCCGTCGCACCTTCCGCAACGTCGCGATCATCGCCGGGCTGATCGATCGCCGCCACCCGGGACAGGAGAAGACGCGCCGCCAGCTCAACGTGAACACCGACCTGATCTACGACGTTCTGCGCCGGCACGACCCGCACCACGTGCTGCTGCGCGCGACCCGGGCCGACGCGGCCGGCGGGCTGACGGACGTGCGCCGCCTGTCGGACATGCTGGCCCGGGTGAAGGGCCGGATCGTGCACAAGGCGCTCGACCGGGTGTCGCCGCTGGCGGTGCCGGTGCTGCTGGAGGTCGGGCGCGAGCGGGTGGCGGGCTCGGCCGACGAGGACCTGCTGAAGGAGGCCGAGGCTGAGCTGATCGCCGAGGCGATGCCGGAACTGCTCGAGTCGAGAGGGGAGCAGGGGCGGCTGGCGTTGTGAGCGTCGTGCGTGCTAGGGTTGTGCGATGAACGCCGACGTGCCGAACCTCGTTCTTGACCATCTCCGCGCGATCCGCGAGGAACTCGCGGGCGTGCGGACGACACTGGCCGAACACGGGCAGCGGCTTCGGGGGATCGAACGGGCGTTCGAGGAGAGGACCGGCCTGCTCCGACCCCCTCACCCCCGCCCCCTCTCCCCCTGAAGGGAGCGAGGGGAGATCATTCTCATCCGCGTCTTTTGCGCGGCGCGGAACAGGGTGAGGGCTTTGGCTGCCTCACCCCCGCAGTTCCGGAAAATCCTCCTCGAAGAACTCCCCCTCCAGCCGCGCCACCGGCTGTGGCCGGGCCTCCTCGCGCCTGCGCAGTTCCACCCGCCGGATCTTCCCGCTGATGGTCTTCGGCAGGTCGAAGGGCTCCAGCCGCCGGATGCGCTTGTAGGGCGGCAGGCGCTCGCGCAGGTGGCGGAAGATCGACGCGGCCGCCTCGGCCGTCAGGGGCTGCCCGCCGACAAGCGCCACGTACGCCTTGGGCACCGCGAGGCGGAGGGGATCGGGGCTGGGCACCACCGCGGATTCGGCGACGAGCGGATGCTCGATCAGGACGCTTTCCAGCTCGAACGGGCTGATGCGGTAGTCGGACGCCTTGAACACGTCGTCGGCCCGGCCGACGTAGGTCAGGTAGCCGTCGCCGTCGCGGCGCGCCACGTCGCCCGTGCGGTAGAAGGCGCCCATGCCGTCGGGCCCGGTGCCGCCCTCGTATCCCGCCATCAGCCCCGCGGGCGGCGGCGCGAGCCGGAGCGCGATCTCCCCCTCGTCGGCCTCCCGGTCCTCCGCGTCGAGAAGGACCACGTCGTAGCCCGCCAGCGGCCGGCCCATCGACCCCGGCTTGATCGGCTGGCCCGGCGGGTTTCCCACCGTCGCCGTCGTCTCCGTCTGGCCGTAGCCGTCGCGGATGTCGAGGCCCCAGGCATCGCGGACGCGCTCGATCACCTCGGCGTTCAGCGGCTCGCCCGCCGACATCACCTCGCGCAGCGCCACGGGCCAGCGCGCCAGATCCTCCTGGATCAGCATCCGCCAGACCGTCGGCGGGGCGCAGAGCGTGGTGACCCCGTGCGCCACCAGCGCATCGAGCACCCCTCTCGCCGCGAACCGGCCCTGGTTCAGGGCGAAGACGCACGCGCCGGCGATCCACGGCACGAAGACGCTCGACCAGGCGTGCTTGCCCCAGCCGGGCGAGGAGATGTTCCAGTGCAGGTCGCCGGGGCGGACGCCCAGCCAGTGGAGCGTCGAGAAATGACCCGCGGCATAGCTCCGCTGGGTGTGGACGACCAGCTTCGGCTTCGCCGTGGTGCCCGAGGTGAAATAGAGGAGCAGCGGATCCGAGCCGCGCGTCTCGCCGTCCGGGACGAAATTGGCCGGCGCGCCGTCGGCGGCGGCGAAGTCGTGCCAGCCGGCGGGCACGCCGGGGCCGACGGCGATCCGGGTGATCCCCGCCGGCAGATCGGCGAACTTGCCCGCGTCGCCGGCCATCGCGACGACGTGGCGGACGCGCCCGCGCTCCAGCCGGTCCCGCAGGTCGTCGCCCGCCAACAGCGTCGTCGCCGGGATCATGACGGCGCCGAGCTTGATCGCGGCCAGCATCGTCTCCCACAGGGGGACGACGTTCGGCAGCATGAGGAGGATCCGGTCGCCGCGCCGGACGCCGAGGCCGCGCAGCCAGTTGGCCACCCGGTCCGAACGCCGCGCCATCGCCTCGTACGTCCGCACCTCGACGGTGCCGTCCTCGCCCGCCACCCGCAGCGCCGGGGCGGCGTTGCCGGATGCGTGGACGTCGAACCAGTCGAGCGCCCAGTTGAAGCGGTCGAGGTCGGGCCAGCGGAAGGCCGCGCGCGCGGCGGCCCAGTCCGTCCGGTGGCGCAGGATCGTCTCCCGCGCGGCGACGTATTCGGCGGTGCCCATCGCGTCCGTTCCCCCCTCCCAAGGCGTTTTCCGCGAGGCTATCGCGAGCGGCGACGCGCGCGCAAACGTCCATCCCGGCGAAGTACCCTTGGCCCTTCCTTAACCGATCGGGTCCAGTGTGCACGGACACCCGCCAGGATCCTCCGCCCCATGCTGCTCGCCATCCCGCTCGCCGTGATCACCCTCGCGGCCGGGGCCTGGGCGGGTCAGCGGTCGCTGCTGTTCCGGGCGGCGGCGTTCGATCCGGTTCCCGCCCTCTGGCAGGCCGACACGTTCGAGGTGGTGCGCTACGCCACCGACGACGGCCTCGACATCGCCGGCTGGTACGCCGCACCCACCCGGCCCGGGGCGCCGGTGATCCTCTACTTCCCCGGATGCCAGGGGCATCTCGGCCGCCAGTCGGCGAAGCTCCGCGCCTTCGTCGCGGCCGGGGCCGGCGTCCTGATGGCCGGCTATCGCGGCTATGCCCGCAACCCCGGGCGGCCGAGCGAGACCGGGCTCAGGCGCGACGCGGCGGCGGCGGCGGCGTTCCTGCGCGCACGCGGCGTCGCGCCGTCGCGCACCGTGGTCTGGGGCTATTCGCTGGGCAGTTCGGTCGCGACCGGCGTGGCGACCGCGGGCGGATTCGCGGGCCTCGTCCTGGAAGCGCCCTTCCTCTCCGTTCCGGCGGTCGTGGCGAGCCACGCGCGGATCGGCCTGGCGCCGCTCATCCGCGACCGGTTCGACACGCGCGCGCTGATTCGCCGGGTCGACGCGCCGGTCCTCGTGCTGCACGGCACCGCCGACGCCGTGATCCCCTGGAGCCACGGCGAGGCGTTGAGCCGGATCGCGACCGACGCGTCGTTCGTGCCCTTCGCCGGTGGCGGGCACGACGATCTCGAGGCGTTCGGCGCCGGCCCCGTCGTCGCCGACTTCGTGCGGCGGATGGTGCCCGCCGGCTGAGACGCGTTGCGCGGGCCGGCGCGACGGGCCATTTTCGGGCTCGAACGGACCGTGAACGCGAAGGCCCGATGCCGGACGACATCATCCGCCTGAACGGGGCTGATCTCCTGCCCGATCTCTCGGGCGCGCTCTTCTGGCCGGACCGGGGGCTCCTCGCGGTGGCCGACCTGCATTTCGAGAAGGGCTCGTCGCTGGCGGCGCGCGGACGGCTCTTGCCGCCCTACGACACCGCGCGCACCCTCGACCGGCTGGAGGCGGTGGTCGCGCGTCTCTCGCCGGCGACCGTCGTGGCGGTGGGCGACAGTTTCCACGACCGGACGGCGGCCGATCGGGTGGCCTCCGCCGACGTGGCCCGCATCCGTCGCCTGAGCGCCGGCCGGGACTGGATCTGGATCGCGGGGAACCACGACCCCGACCCGCCCACCGGCTGGGGCGGGCGGGTGGAGACGGCCGTCACGATCGGCCCGCTCGTCTTCCGCCACCTGTCGGCACAGGGGTTGGAGGCGTCCGGCGAGGTGTGCGGGCACTGGCACCCCGTGGCCGCCGTCGCCACCCGCGCCCGGCGGTTGCGGTGCCGCTGCTTCGTCACCGACGGGCGGCGGCTGGTGCTGCCGGCCTTCGGCGCCTACACGGGCGGGCTGAACGTCCTCGACCCCGCGGTCGACGGGCTGTTCGACCGCGGGTTCGACGCGCACCTGCTCGGCCGCGACGCCATCTACCGGTTCCCCCGGTCCCGGCTTTCGCCGGACCCGGAGGCGCCGGCGTCCGTCTGAGGGCGAGGTCGGTCGATCCTCGCCCTCCCACGGCGTCGCTGCGGTCTCCGCCCTCGCCTGCGGGGCCGGAGAGACCGACCGGACGGGTTCGCGCGGGGTGGCCGTGCGAAGATCGGCTCGGGACGTTCGCGCGCCGCGCGTGGTACTGAAAGGTCCGGCTGCGCAGGAACAGGGACCGGCCCTCCCGGCTCTCGGGCCCGGTCGGCCACCGGCAGTGTCGGGTGCCGAACGTCGCGGACGCGGGCGACGCTCGGCTCACGGTCGGATCCGCGGTCGGGGGAGTGGCGGGAATTGGTCGTCGGTCGGATCAGGGGGGCGGGGGTCTCCGTCGGCATCGTCATCGGCGCCCTCGTCGGCGCGGTCGCCGTGGCCGTCGCCTACGTCTTCGCGGGGCTGCCCCGGACCGTGCCGGAGCCGGACGTCGGCCGGCTCGACTGCGTCTCCTACGCGCACCCGAGCCCGCTGTTCGGGGCCGGGGAACCGATCACCGAAGCGGTGCTGCGCCGCGAACTCGCCGCGGTCGCGGCCATCGCCCGCTGCGTGCGCCTCTACGCGACCGAGAACGGACAGGACGCGGCCGTCGGCATCGCCGCCGACCTCGGCCTCTCTGTGCTCCTCGGCGCCTGGATCGACGCCGATCCCGTGCGCAGCCGCGGCGAGATCGAGCGCGCGGTGGCGCTGGCGAACGCCCATCCGGGCACCGTCCGCGCCCTGATCGTCGGCAACGAGGTGATGCTGCGCCGGGAGATCCCGACCGCGGACCTCCTCGCGCTGGTGACCGAGGTGCGGGGCCGCGTGTCCGTCCCGGTGACGACGGCGGAGATCTGGACCACGTGGCTCAGGCGGCCGGAGATGGCGGCGGCGGTCGACGTGCTGACCGTCCACGTGCTGCCCTACTGGGAGGGGGCGTGGAGCGATGCGGAGGCGGCCATCGGCGAGGTGGAGCACGCGATGGCGACGCTGGCCGCGCGCTATCCGGGCCAACCGCTGCTGATCGGGGAGGTCGGCTGGCCGAGCCGCGGCAAGGCGCGCGGACCCTTCGCGCCCGGGCTCGTCGAACAGGCGCGCTTCGTCCGTGGCGTCGCCGATCTCGCCGCACGGAACGGCTGGGCCACCAACATCGTCGAGGCGTTCGAACAGCCCTGGAAACGCCCCATCGAGGGCACCGTCGGCGACGCGTGGGGCGTGCTGCGGCCCGACGGAACGCCGAAAGGCGTCCTCGCGCGCCCGGTCTCCCCGGTGCCGGACTGGCCGCTGCGCTCGCTCGCCGCCGTCGTGATCGGGATCGGCCTCGCGGTCGCGGCGGCGCGGGGGACGGGCACGCTCCGGCCCTTCGCCGCCGGAATCGCGGCGATTGCGGCGGGGGCGCTCCTCGTGGAGATGGCGCTCTTCGCGATCGAAACCGTCGCGAGCCTGCCCGCCCTCGGACTTTCGGCCGCGCTGGGCGTCGTGTCGATCTGGCTCGCCTGGGCGGCCGTCGGGCGGATCGCCGGGCGATCGCCGGTCCGCGCGTGGTCGATCGCCACCCTCGCGTCGGCCGCGGCCGGACACGGGCCCCGCC
>CANGXM010000013.1 GCA_947457845.1 Rhodospirillales bacterium
GCGGCGCCCAGCACGCGCGCGACCGGCGTCAGGCCATGGCGCTCCACGGCCCGCGCGGACGCGAGGAGGAGCGCCGCCGACCCGTCGTTGACGCCCGACGCGTTGCCGGCCGTGACCGTGCCGTCCTTGCGGAAGGGCGTCGCCAACCGCGCCAGCGCCTCGACCGTCGTGCCCGGCCGCGGGTGTTCGTCCGCGGTCACGCGGACCGGCTCGCCCTTGCGCTGCGGGATCTCGACCGTCGCGATCTCCTGCGCCAGCACCCCGTTCCCCTGCGCCCTGACGGCGCGGTCCTGGCTGCGGACGGCGAAGGCGTCCTGGTCGGCGCGGGCGACGCCGAACTCGGCCGCCACGTTCTCCCCCGTCTCCGGCATGCTGTCGATGCCGTACTGGGCCTTCATCAGGGGGTTGACGAAGCGCCAGCCGATCGTCGTGTCGTGGATCTCGGCGTTGCGGGAGAAGGCGGTGTCCGCCTTCGGCATCACGAAGGGCGCGCGGGACATGCTCTCCACCCCGCCCGCGATGACGAGGTCGGCCTCGCCGGTGCGGATCTGGCGGGCGGCGATCGCGACGGCGTCCATGCCCGAGCCGCAGAGGCGGTTGACCGTCGTGCCCGGCACCTCGACCGGCAGGCCGGCGAGCAGGGCCGCCATCCGGGCGACGTTCCGGTTGTCCTCGCCCGCCTGGTTGGCGCAGCCGTAGATCACCTCGTCGATCGCGGCGGCGGGGACGCCCGGGTTGCGCGCCATCAGCGCGCGGATGGGCACCGCGGCGAGGTCGTCGGTGCGGACCGACGACAGGACGCCGCCGAATCGGCCGATGGGGGTGCGGATGTAGTCGACGATGAAGGCGTCGGTCACGTCGGTCCTCCGGCGGGGTGCTCAGGCACCCCCGTGGGCCCGCTTGGTGCGGGCGTGCAGATCCCTCAGGATGGCGAGTTCCTCGGCCGAGGGCACGGGCGTTTCCTCAACCACGTCGGCGAACCGCACCGGCCAGCCGCAGGCGTCGCGGATCACGTCGCGGGTGGCACCCGCGTGGATCGAGGCGACGGTCAGTTCCTTGGTCTCGGGATCGGGCGTCATCACGCACAGATCGGTGATCACCCGCGTCGGCCCCTTGGTGGTCGCGCCCCGACGCCGGCGGTCGTCGCCGCCGGTCCCGTGGCCGAGCGAGGTGACGAAGGGGAGACGGTCGACGAAGGCGCGGGCGCCCATCGCCATGGTGATGAACACCTCCTGGCAATGGGTCGCGATCTCCGGCGCCCCGCCACCGCCGGGCAGCCGGACCTTCGGCTTCGCATAGTCGCCGACGACGGTGGTGTTGAGGTTGGCGAACCGGTCGATCTGCGCGCCCCCCAGGAAGCCCACCGTGATGCGCCCGCCCTGGAGCCAGTAGCGGAACATCTCGGGCACCGACACGGTGGTCAGCGCGGTGTCGCAGAGTTCGCCGTCGCCGATCGACAGCGGCAGCACGTCCGGCCGGGTGCCGATCGTGCCGCTCTCGTAGATGAGGGTGACGCCGGGCGCGTGGGTCAGCCGCGCGAGGTTGCAGGCGGCCGACGGCGCGCCGATGCCGACGAAGCAGACGTCGCGGCTGGTAAGCGCGCGCGAGGCCGCCACCGTCATCATCTCGGTCGGGGTGAAGGCGGGGACGCCGTCGCGGATGGGGGCCGTCATGGGTCGCTCCTCGCTCAGGCCGCCGCCGGACGGCGGGCGCGGGCGGCGAAATCCTCCGGCCGCCCTTCGAGCACGTTCGTCTTCATCCAGGCGAGGAAGGTGTCGCGCTCCCGCGCGATCGGGTCCCAGGCGATGTAGAAGGCGTTGTTCCGCTTGTAGTAGCCGTGCGCGTAGGAGGGGAACGCACCGCCCGGCACGGCGACGATGGCGCCCACCGTCCAGGACGGCAGGATGACGGCGTTGGCGTTGCGGGGGCCGAAGTCGTCGACGATCTCCTCGACCGTGACGATCGACCGCCGGGCGGCCAGCACCGCCTCCTTCTGCACGCCGACGATGCCCTCCAGCATCACGTTCCCTTCCCGGTCGGCGCGCAGCGCGTGGATGATCGCCACGTCGGGCCGGATCGCCGGCACGGCGGCGAGCACCTCGCCGGTGAAGGGGCAGGTGACCGAGCGGATGTTCGGGTTCACCTTCGGCAGGTCCGCGCCGACATAACCGCGGAACGCGGCGAAGGGCAGGTTCGCGGCCCCCGCCTCGTAGGCGTTGGCCATGGCGGCGTGGCTGTGCTCCTCGAGGTCGAGCGGGCGCGGCCAGGCGTTCTCGACCGCGTCGCGCATGCGGTGGAGCGAGCCGACGCCCGGATTCCCGCCCCAGGAAAACTTCAGCTTCGCGGCACACCCCATGCCGATCATCTGGTCGTACAGGATGTCCGGCGTCATCCGGATCAGCGTCAGGTCGCGCCGCCCCTGGCGGATCACCTCGTGACCGGCCGCGTAGGGAATGAGGTGCGTGAAGCCTTCCATCGCGACCGTGTCGCCGTCGCGCACGGTCTCGGCGACCGCATCGGCCAGCGTCATGAACCGGGCCATTCGTCCTCCCCCCCGTGGCGGGTGATCCCTCGCCGACGTTTGTGCGAATAGCGCCCAAACGTTTGTTTTGCGAACGTTACAGACCGGCGGCGGCGCGGTCAACGGAGCCGGGCGGACCTGTTGCGGTGCAAAAAAGGCCGTTCCGCTTTCCGATGCCAGCGCGTAAAGACACTCCCCTCGCACGTGTGCGGTCCGCGGGCCGCGATCGACAGGATCTCGGCCGCATGCGACAGGACGAAGCGGGTCAAGCGCAGCACGGGCGGGCGGGGCTCTGGACGCTCACGCTGGGGTCGGTCGGCGTCGTCTACGGCGACATCGGCACCAGCCCGCTCTACGCGCTTCGCGAGGCGCTGAACGCCGCGACCGTGGCGCACGGCGGGATCGGGCGGGCGGACGTGCTCGGCGTCGTCTCGCTGATCCTTTGGGCGCTCACGATCATCGTGACGATCAAGTACGTCGTCCTCCTGCTCATGGCCGACAACGACGGCGAGGGCGGGACGCTGTCGCTGATGGCCCTCGCGCAGCGGGCGATGGGGCGATCGAGCCCGGCCATCTTCCTGCTCGGGACGATGGGGGCCGCGCTCTTCTACGGCGACGCGCTGATCACGCCGGCGATCTCGGTCCTGTCGGCGGTCGAGGGCCTGAAGCTGGTGACGCCGGCCTTCGAGCGCTACGTGCTGCCGATCACCATCGCGATCATCGTGGGGCTGTTCCTGGTGCAGTCGCGCGGCACGGCGGTGGTGGCCCGGTGGTTCGGCCCGATCACGCTGGTCTGGTTCGTGGTGATGGGGCTCGGCGGCGCCTTCCACATCTCCGACGACCCGGGAATCCTTCTGGCGGTGGATCCGCGCTGGGCGGCCACCTTCCTGTTGAACAACGGCGTGGTCGGCCTCGTGGCCGTCGGCGCGGTGTTCCTGGCCGTCACGGGGGCCGAGGCGCTGTACGCCGACCTCGGGCATTTCGGGCGCAAGCCGATCCGCCTCGCCTGGACCGTGATCGTGTTCCCGGCGCTGGCCCTCAACTATCTCGGCCAGGGCGCGCTCGTGCTGGCGCACCCCGAGGCGCTGGAGAGCCCGTTCTTCCTTCTGTTCCCCGAATGGGCGCTGCTGCCGGTGGTCATCCTGGCGACGCTGGCGACGGTGATCGCCAGCCAGGCGGTCATCACGGGCGCCTTCTCGCTGACGCGGCAGGCGATCCAGCTCCGTCTGCTCCCCCGCCTGGAGGTGCGGCACACCTCGGCGGCGAGCGAGGGGCAGATCTACATGCCGCAGGTCAACCTGCTGCTGGCCCTGGGCGTGATCCTGCTCGTCCTCCTTTTCGGTTCGTCGAGCCGGCTCGCCACGGCCTACGGCATCGCGGTGACGGGAACGATGGTGGTGACGGCGTGCCTCGCCTTCATCGTCATCCACCGGGCGTGGAAGCTGCACTGGGCGCTGGCGGCCGCGATCATCGGGCCGCTGCTGGCGATCGACCTGATCTTCTTCAGCGCGAACCTGCTCAAGCTGTTCGAGGGCGGGTACGTGCCCCTGCTGTTCGGCCTGCTGATCGTCGTCATGATGCGGACCTGGGTGCGCGGCACCGCGATCCTGTTCGAGAAGACCCGCAAGAACGACATGCGGCTCGACGAGCTGATCGCGAGCCTCGACCGCTCGCCCCGCCAGCGGGTGACGGGCACCGCGATCTTCCTCACCAGCGATCCTGAGACGGCCCCGCAGGCGCTGCTCCACAGCCTCAAGCACTACAAGGTGCTGCACGAGCGCAACGTGATCCTCACCGTCCGCATCCTCCCGCAGCCGCGGCTGGAGGACGAGGAGCGGCTGGTGGTGGAGCGCATCAACGACGACTTCTCGCGGATGACGATGACGTTCGGCTTCATGGAAGAGCCGAACGTGCCGATGACGCTGGCCCGATCGAAGAAGCTCGGCTGGAAGTTCGACATCATGTCGACGTCGTTCTTCCTCTCCCGCCGGTCGATCCGCGCCTCGGCCCAGAGCGGCATGCCGGTCTGGCAGGACAATCTCTACATCTTCCTCGCCAACAACGCCTCGGACGCCACCCACTACTTCCACATCCCCACCGCCCGCGCGGTCGAGATCGGCGCGCAGATGACCGTCTAGCGGCCGCGCCCGGCGCGCAGGGCGAAGAGCAGGGCGACGCCGGCGCTGGCCGGGGCGAGCGCCACCAGCAGGTGGGACAGCCGCCAGTCGCCCGTGGCCTGCACCAGGAGCGCGAAGGCCGACGGGCCGACGACGTAGCCGATGAAGGTGAAGACCGTGGCGCCCGCGGTCGCCGGGCCGGCCTGGCCCCGCGGCGCCTGGTGCGCCACCTCCGCGAGGATCACCCCGTTCCAGCTGGCGATGGCGATGCCGATCAGCCCGCAGGCCGGCAGCATGATCCACGCCGGCCACGACGCGTCGAGGAAGGCCAGCGACGCGGTGGCGACCGACGACGTGCCGGCAAGGATCACCAGCGTCAGGAGGGCCGAGCCGAGCCGGTCGGCCACCCAGCCCATCACCACCCGCGACACCACGCCGACGGCCTGCATGACGGCGAAGGCGAGCCCCGCCTCGGTGAACGACAGGCCCACGGCCTCCGTCGCGTAGGTGACGAAGAAGGCGAAGAGGATGCCCTGCGCGACCGCGAAGCAGGCGCCCGTATAGGTGAGGACGGGCATGAGCGGCGAGAGCCGCATCGCCGCGACCGGCTCGACGAGGCTCCGGGGCGCGAGGAAGTCGCGGAACCGGGCCGGCCGGCGGGGGTCGCGGTCGGCATCGATCCCGGCGCGCAGGGGCTGCACCGCGACGACCGCGAGGAGCGCGACGAACGCCACCGCCGTCAGGGCCACCGGCACGCCGAACGCCAGAAACAGCGGCGGCACCATCAGGCCGACGAGCGCGCCGCCGAGCGGCACACCGGCCTGCTTGACCGAAAAGATCAGCCCGCGATGCCGGGCCGGGGCATGGCGAGCGAGGATGTCGCTTCCGGCGGGCGGCGACGGGCCGTAGCCGATCCCGATGAGAAGCGAGGCGAGGAGCAGTGCCGGCCAGCTGCCCCAGGTGGCGAGGATCACGGCGACCGCCGCGACCAGCGTTCCCGCCTGCAGCAATCGGACGGGACCGAAGCGGGGCAGCAGCGAGTTGCCGCCCAAGAGGAACCAGACGGTTCCCGCCGACACCGCCGACGACAAATGCCCGATCCACTCCGCCGGCACGCCCGCCCGGTCGGTCAGGGCGGGGCCGAGGACGGGCAAGGCCCGGGACAGGAACGCGGCGACCGTCTGCATGACGAACGTCGCAAGCAGCGCGCCGACCCAGGCGGGGACGGCGCGGGCGCCGGACGCGCCGGTCATGTGCGGGGGATCGATTGGGGCATGCGCGCAAGGATACCCCCCGGATCGCCCGCCGCAAGGGGCGGCGGGCCCGGGCGGAGGATCCGGCGACGCGGACAGGCGACGGGGCGGTCGGGGAAGGCCAGCCCGTGCCGGGCTCCCCAGTCCGCCGCGTCGGGACCGCGAAGGGCAAGGTCGCGACCAGCCGCGCGACGGCGTCCGCCCGCCTGTCAGGCGGGGGCGCCCTCGCGCCCCTTCGCCCGCCCGCGTGCCGCACCGGCCGCGAGAACGAGGCCTGCGAGGCCCAGCGATCCCAGGAGGATCGCCGACCGGGCGACGCACTCGCCGCAGCCGAGAACGTGACCGAAGAGGCCCGCCGTCGGCACCGGCGCGCCGTCCGGCCCGATCACGGCCAGTGCGATCCCCGTGGCGGTGCAGATCTCCACCGTCTCCCCGCCGACGGTGCGGACCTCGGCATGTGGCAGGACGGTCATCGCCGCGACGGTGACGAACCCCGCTGCCACGACCAGCGCCGCCGCACGCTGCCACGCCCCCAAGCCCTCGCGCCCGTCCATCGCGAAGCACCCCGTCCGGTGAGGGACCCACCCGAGCACGGGGCACGGATACGACGCATTGACGTGGCGCAATCCTCGCGATCCGGCGGAACTCAGCCCGCCCCGGCGAGGAAACGGCGGACCTTCTCCACCTTCGACGGCTGCGCTTCCTGATGGCCGAGGCCGGTGACGAGCCGGCCCCGCGCGTCCCTCAGGGAGATCATCGTCGAATGGTCCATCGTGTCGTCGCCGCCGCCCGACGTCGGGACCTTGCGGTCAAAGGCCCGGTAGGCGCGGGCCACGGCGGCGATCTCGGCCTCGGTCCCGGTCAGCCCGACGAGGCGGGAGGCCGGGTGCGCCGGTCAGGAGACAGGCGTCGCAGAATGAGGCCGCAGCATGGTGGGGGGGGGCGGGATCGCCCGATCCCCTTTCGCCCACGACGCAAAGGTCGCGCAGCGAACCGTCCGGAGCGCGGGGCACAAGTGGCGCCGATGTCGCATGTGCGGGGGCTGGACACCCCCGCGTTCATTCACACGCTCTCAGCCGACGGCGCGGATGGCGGCATGGACCCGACCGGGTGTGGCCGGCATGTCCACGTGGGGGATCCCGAACCCGCGGTGGAGCGCGTCGACCACCGCGTTCATCACCGCCGGGCACGAGCCGATCGACCCGGCCTCCCCCGCCCCCTTGATGCCGAGCGGGTTCGTCGTGGACGGAACGTTGCGCGTCTCGAACCGGAACGACGGCACGTCGTCCGCCCGCGGCAGCGCATAGTCCATCAGGCTGCCGGTCAGCAGCTGCCCGCCCGCGTCGAACACCGTGCGTTCCAGCAGCGCCTGCCCGATCCCCTGCACCACCCCGCCGTGGACCTGGCCCGCCAGCAGCAGCGGGTTCAGAACCACCCCGAAATCGTCGCAGATCGTGTAGCCGACCACCGTCGCCACGCCCGTCTCGGGGTCGATCTCCACCTCCGCCACGTGGGTCCCGTTGGGATAGGTTGCGTCGGGCGGCACGAACCCGCCCGCCCCCGAAACCCGATCCGCCGTCGCCTCCGGCCGGCGGGCGAGGTCGGCCAGCGTCATCCGCCGGTCGGTGCCCACCACCCGCACCTCGCCGCCCCCGAACTCGATGTCGGCCGCCGCCGCCTCCAGCACGTCCGACGCCAGCAGGCGCAGCTTCTCCGCGAGGTCGGCCGAGGCCCGCCAGACCGACACGCCGCCCACGGGGATCGAGCGCGAGCCGCCGGTGCCGAAGCCGGTCGCCACCTCCGCCGTGTCGCCCTGAATCACGCGCACGCTCTCCAGCGGCACGTCCAGATGCTCGGACACCATCTGCGCATAGGCTGTCGCGTGGCCCTGGCCGTTCGACTGGGTGCCGGAGCGCACCGTCACCGTCCCGTCCGCCTCCAGCCGGATCGCCACGTCCTCGCCGTCGCCCCAGGCCGTGCACTCGATGTAGGTGGCGATCCCGATGCCGCGCAGCCGACCGGCCGCCGTCGACCGCGCCGCGCGGTCCGCGAACCCGTCCCAGCCGGCCGACGCCAGCGCCTGCGTCAGGTGCCCGTCGAAGTCGCCCGTGTCGTAGGTCCGGCCGCCCACCGGCGTGGCGTAGGGCATCTGGTCGGGGCGGATGAAGTTGCGCCGGCGGATCTCGACCGGCGAGAGCCCCAGCGTGCGCGCCACGTGGTCGACCGTGCGCTCCAGAAGATAGGCCGCCTCGGGCCGGCCCGCTCCGCGATAGGCGTCGACCGGCGTCGTGTTGGTGTAGAGGCCGCGCACGCGGACGAGGATGTGGGGCGTCCGGTAGACGCCGGTCATCATCGTCGCGCCGAGATAGGGGATGTAGGGGCCGTACTGGGAGAGATAGGCGCCCAGGTTCCCGCGGATGTCGAAGCGCATCGCCAGGAACCGGCCGTCGGCGTCGCACGCGACCTCCGCGCGGGCGAGGTTGTCGCGGCCCTGCGCGTCGGCGACGAAATGGTCGGAACGGTCGGCCAGCCAGCGCACCGGCCGCCCGGTGCGCTTCGCCGCCACGGCGGCCAGCGCATACTCCCGGTACATGAACGCCTTGGTGCCGAAGCCGCCGCCCACGTCGGGCGTGACCACCCGCACGCGGGCGGGGTCGACCTTGAGCACGACCTTGGCCAGCGTGTCGCGCAGCCCGTGCACCCCCTGGCTGGAGACGTGGAGGGTCAGGTCATCGCCCGCCCATTGGGCCAGCGCCCCACGCGGCTCCATGTAGTTGGTGATCAGCCGGTTGTTCTCGACCTCCAGCGTCACGACGTGCGCGGCCGCCGCGAAGGCGGCGTCGACCGCGGCGGCGTCGCCCATCGTCGTGTCGTAGGCGACGTTGTCGGGCTGTTCGGACCAGACCGCCGGCGCGCCCGCCACGCTGGCGGCGGCCAGGGTGGCGACCGCGGGCAGCGGGTGGTAGGCGACGGCGATCGCCTCGACCGCGTCGCGCGCGGCGTCGAGGCCGTCGGCCACGACGAAGGCCAGCGCGTCGCCGACGTGGCGGGCCGTCCCGTCGGCCAGCACCGGGATGGGGGCGAGGTGGTTCTGGCTGCCGTCGCCGTTCGCCAGCGGCGCGAGGCAGGGGACGGGGCCCAGGTCGGCCACGTCGGCCGCGGTCAGCACGCAGCGGACGCCCGGCAGCGCGCGGGCGGCGTCGAGGTCGGACAGCGCGAAGCGGGCGTGGGCGTGGGCGCTGCGCAGGACGACCGCGTGCAGGCACCCTTCCGGCAGGAGGTCGCCGACGTAGCGCCCGCCGCCGGACAGAAGCCGCTGGTCCTCGACCCGGCGCACGGCCTGCCCCATCCCGAACTTCTTCATCGTCCCCTCCCCCTACCCTCGCGCGATCCTCAGAAGCGGACGCGATCGTGGCCCTTCAGGCCGAGCATGCGACGCGCGTCGTCCGGGCTCGCGACGTTCAGACCCAGATCTTCGACCAGACGGCACGCCCGTGTCACCTGTTCCGCGTTCGTCTCCGCGAGACGGCCCGGTCCGCTCCAGAGCGAATCCTCCAGCCCCACCCGGACGTTGCCGCCGTTCGCCAGCGCCTGCGCGGCGACCGGCAGCTGGTTCCGCCCGGCCCCGAGCACGGACCAGACCCAGTCGTCGGCGCCGAAAAGCCGGTCGGCCGTGCGCTTCATGTGCGCCACGTCCTCGGGGTGGGACCCGATGCCGCCGAGGATGCCGAACACGCTCTGGACGAACAGCGGCGGCCGCACGAGGCCCCGGTCCACGAAGTGCGCGAGCGTGTAGAGATGGCCGATGTCGTAGCACTCGATCTCGAACCGCGTACCCTGATCGGCGCAGCGTTCGAGGATGTAGGCGATGTCGGCGAAGGTGTTGCGGAAGATCCGCGCATCCGACCCCTCGAGATAGGGCCGCTCCCACGCATGGCGGAAGTCCCGGTACCGGCCCAGCATCGGATAGAGGCCGAAGTTCATCGACCCCATGTTCAGCGACGCGACCTCGGGCGCGAACTCGAGCGCGGGGCGCACACGGTCCTCGATGGTCATCGCGGCCGACCCGCCGGTCGTCAGGTTCACGACCACCCCGGAACGGGCCTTGATCTCCCGGAGGAAGGGGAGGAAGGCATCCGGCCGCTGCGTCGGCTCGCCGGTGACGGGGTCACGCGCGTGCAGGTGGACGATGGCCGCACCCGCCTCCGCCGCGCCGATCGCCGATTCCGCGATCTCCTCCGGCGTGACCGGAAGATGGGGCGACATCGACGGCGTGTGGATCGCGCCGGTGATCGCGCAGGTGATGATGACCTTCCGTGCTTGCGCCATCGCTGGTCCCCTCCCCGGGCCGGCGGCGGACGCGGAGCGCGGGGTCCGAACACAAAATCGGCCGCGCCCGTCCGCCACTCCATTAAAATATTGTGGCGATGTGTGATCACAGATAACGTCGACGAAGAGGTATTCCTTGTCCAGAGCTTTCTCCGGCGCCCGAAGCGAGGCGGCGATGGCGGTCACGAGGCTGGCGGACGCGGTGGAGGACGAGCGACAGACGCTGGGCGACCGCGTCTACGACCATGTCCGCCAACTGCTGATCAGCGGCCGACTCGCCCACGGCGACCGGCTCTCGCTGCGCACCCTCGCGGAGGGCCTCGGCGTGTCGATGATGCCGGTGCGCGAGGCGGTGAGCCGGCTGGTGACCGACCGGGCGCTGGAGGTGGTGCCGAACCGCGCGATCCGCGTCCCGGTGATGTCGAACACGCAGTTCGCCCAGCTGGCGCGCATCCGGATCGAGGTCGAGGGCTTCGCGGCGGCTGAAGCGGCGCGGGTCCGCGATGCGGCCGGGCTCGAACGGGTGCGCGCCGCGGAGGACCGCTTCCGCGGATTGGCCGAGGCCGCCGTCCCGGACCTCCCGGCGATCGTCGAGGCCAACCAGGCCATCCATTTCGCGATCTACGAGGCGGCGGGCCTTCCCGACCTCGTCGAAATCATCGGCGGGCTGTGGCTGAAGATCGGCCCCATCCTGAACCTCGACCTGCGCGAGAATCCGGAGCGGCTGTCGACCGGGCACCCGGTCGCGATCCACGCCGCGCTGCGCGCCGCGGTCGAGGCCGGCGATCCGGCGGCGGCGAAGCGCGCGCTCACCGAGGACGTCGCTGGCGCGGCGGAGTTCATCCTCTCCCGCCGGCGCCTGCCGGACTGACCGGGCAGAGGCCATGGAGGGCTGAGATGGACATGGGGCTACGGGACGCACGCGTGCTGGTGACCGCCGGGGCCGGCGGGATCGGGCTGGAAACGGCACGGGCCTTCGTGCGGGAGGGGGCCCGGGTCCACGTCTGCGACGTCGACCGCGACGCCCTCGCGTCGCTGGCGCGGACCGACCCCGCGATCACGGGGACCGTCGCCGACGTCGCCGACCGGGACGACGTGTCCCGCCTGTTCGACGACGCGACGGGCAGGCTCGGCGGGCTGGACGTGCTGGTGAACAATGCCGGCATCGCGGGCCCGACGGGGCAGGTGGAGGAGATCCGTCCCGAGGACTGGGACCGCTGCCTCCAGGTGTGCCTCACCGGGCAGTTCAACTGCGCCCGCCTCGCCGTGCCCCACCTGCGCCGCAGCGACAACGCCTCCATCGTCAACCTCTCCTCCCAGGCGGGCCGGCACGGCTTCGCCCTGCGCAGCCCCTACGCCGCCGCGAAATGGGGCGTCATCGGCCTGACGAAGTCGCTGGCGATCGAACTCGGGCCCGACGGCATCCGCGTGAACGCCGTGCTGCCGGGTCTGGTCGCGGGCGACCGCATCCGGCGCGTGCTGGAGGCAAAGGCCCAGCAGCGCGGGGTCGCCTTCGCCGAGATCGAGGCGGACGCGCTGCGCTACACCTCGCTGCGATCCTACGTGACCCCGCAGCAGATCGCCGACCAGATCGTCTTCGTCGCCTCGCACCGGGCCCGGACCATCTCCGGCCAGGCGCTGTCGGTGTGCGCGGACACGCTGATGCTGACCTGAAGGCGTCGGTCGCGGCACCGCGGCACGCGGTTCAAGAAGACGCTGGACAAGCGGGCCGGCGCACCGCATCGTCGTCCGTGATCACAGTTTTCGACCCGTTCGATACGGGCGGGATCGGCGATCACCGAACGGTCGGCCGAAGAAGCCGGCCCGGACGAACGACGAAAGCGGGAGGAAGACGATGCGACGGATGACCGGTCGGTTGCTGGGATTGCCTTTGGCGATGCTCGCGGGGGCGCTATCGATCCCCTCGACGGCGGACGCCAATCCCGGACCCAGGTGCACGCTCACGACGCCGGCGGCCGAGGCCGAATGCGGCACCATCACGCTGGCGATCGCGGCGCGGACGAATAGCCTCGATCCGAACTTTGGCGGACCGAATACGGACTACCAGCCCGCATACCCGCAACAGGGAATGCTCTACCGCCTCGACCTCGACTTGGTTCCGCGGATGGACCTGATCGTGTCAGAGGACGTTTCGGCCGATGGTCTGACGATCACACAGCGCATCCGTCCTGGCGCAAAGTACTCCGACGGGAGCCCGGTCCGGGCCGAAGACGCGGTCTTCGCGTACGAACGCTGGAAAGCGTCCGGCTTCTCCAGCGCCTACATCGCGCAGATTACGGCGGCACGGGCCGTCGGCGAGGACACGGTCGTCTGGACGCTCAGCACGCCTTATCCCGACTTCAAGTTCGCCCTGGCGTCGCAGTTCATGGGCATCCACCCCAAGCGGCAGATCGAGGAGCAGACGCCCGCCGTCTACTTCCGCAAGCCGGTGAGCGCCGGTCCGCTGATGCTGACCGAGTGGACCCCCGGCACCGATCTGATGGTGCTTCGCGCGAACCCGCACTATTGGGCGAAGCCGCACGTGCAGGAACTGCGCATCGTCGTCATCCCCGACGGCACGTCGCGACTGCTGGCCCTCCAGCAGGGGTCGGTCGACTACGTCTACACCCTGCCGCTGAACGCTCAGGGTCAGGTCGACGCATCAAAGGTGTCCGTGTTCTCTCACCCCGAGCCCGGAACCTTCATGCTCGCGGTCAACAATTATGCCGGCCAGCCGAACGAGGCGCTGAAGGACAAGAAGGTCCGGCAGGCGATGTCGCTGGTCGTCGACCGCAAGAAGATGGCTGACATCGCCTTCTTCGGTATCGCCGAGCCGGCCTGCGCCTACATGTTCAAGCCCGGCAACCCGCTCCATCGCTGCACGCTCCCGAACGACGGGCGGCCCGACGTGGCCGCCGCCCGGGCGCGGCTGGCCGAGACGCGCTGGGCGAACGGCTTCACGTTCGAGATGATCGTGCCTGCCCGTCCGCAGTGGGCGGAAGCCGCGCAGGTGGTGGCCTCCGATCTTGCGCGCATCGGCATCACGGCCAACGTCCGGCCGCTGCCCGACGCCGACATCACGACCCGGATCCGCGCCCGCAATTATGAGTTGGTCCTGTTCCGCAACGCCGCTCCGACACCGACCCTGCAACTTCAGAACTGGTTTGCGGTACCGGGCGGCCTCTGGGCGGTCAACACGGGCTTCAGCGACACCGCACCAGCCGCGCTACTGACGCGGGCCGGCTCGTCGCGGGACCCGGCGACCATCGTCGATCTCCTGGGCCAGGTGGAGCGTCTCGGCATCGAGGACGGGACATACATCCCGCTAACATCCCAGTTCTCGCTGAGCGGCATCCGCTACGCCCGCGGCGTGATGGAGGCTGTGAAGCCGGGCGAGTGGTTGTTCGTCCGGACCACGCCGCCGCTTCCCGGGAACTGAGCCGGGGCCGGGGGGACCGTCCGCGGTCTCCCCGGGCCTTCCGGACCTTGGCGAGGATTGCTTCACGGATGGCCTCGAACGTCTTCCTTCCGGACAAGGCGGAGAGCGGGACCCCGCCGGGTGGATCGCTGGCCTCCCGGCTGGGCGTTCGCGTCGCGCGGGCGGTCGGCGTCTCGTTCTGGGTGATGGTGATCGCCTTTGGCCTGATCCGGCTGGCCCCCGGCGACCCGGTCATCGCGCGGCTGGGGGCCGAGGCGGAACCGGCGGCGATCGAGCGACTGCGGCGCGAACTGCGGCTCGACGTCGACGTCTTCACGCAGTTCTACGAATACTTCACGTCACTGTTGCGGGGCGATCTCGGCCGCTCGATCGAGAACGGCCGGCTGGTGACCGAGATCATCATGACGTCGCTGCCGGCGACGCTCTGGATCATCGCCGCCACCATCCTGCTCAGCCTCGTCGTCTCGGTGCCGCTGGCGCTGCGCATGGCGGTCGCGCGGGGTGCGGCGACGGCCTACGTGTTCCGGGCGACGACGTCGGTGTTCCTGGCGGTGCCGACGTTCTTCACGGCGCTGATCGGGCTGATCGTGCTGGGCGTGCACTGGCGGGTGGCGCCGGTCATCGGCTACGTGAACGATTTCCCCGCCAACCTTGCCTATGTCTGGCTCCCGGCGCTGGTGGTGAGCACGCAGCTCGTCCCCATCCTGTCGCGGGTCCTTTACGGCTCGATCAAGGAGACGCTGGCCGAGGAGTTCGTCGAGACCGGGGTGGTGCGCGGCATCGGCCGCGCGCGGTTCCAGTGGGTCTACGTGCTGCGCCCGTCGCTGGCGCCCAGCATCGTCCTCCTCAGCTACATGGTCGGGGTGATGATCGGCTCGACCGTGATCATCGAGACGATCTTCTCGCTGCCGGGCATCGGCCGCGCCCTCGTCGGCGCCGTAATCGGGCGCGACTATCCCGTCGTCCAGGGCTGCGTGCTGCTGTTCGGCCTGTTCGTCGTCGCGGTCAACCTGCTGGGCGATCTGATCGCCAACTGGCTCGACCCGCGGGTGGGCCTGACATGACCGCCGTGGTCCGGGACGAGGGTGCGGGCGTCGGCGCGACCCGCGAGGGCCTCGTCGGCATCTGGGTCGGGTGCCTGATGTTGGCCGCGATGCTGCTGGCCGGCGTCCTGGTGCCCTGGTTCAGCGCCTACCACCCGAACGAACTCGTCGCCCGTCCCTTCGGCGCGCCGTCCGCGGCGCACCCGTTCGGGACCGACCAGCTGGGCCGGGACGTGTTCACCCGCGTGTTCGCCGCCGTCTACCGCGACCTCGGGGTCGCCTTCGCCGGCGTCACGCTGCCGCTGGTCATCGGCACCATGGTCGGCGTGGCGCTGGCCACGGTGCGCAACCGCGCCGTGCTGGCGGTGGCCAACTCGCTGATCGAGGCGATCAACGCGATGCCGCTCCTGGTCATCGCGATCGCGCTGATCTCCGTCTTCGGGCCGGGGCTGACCAGCATCGTGATCATCCTCGCGATGACCAACTGGGCGCGCTACGCCCGCATCGCCCAGACGCGGGCCAAGATCGTGGCCCAACTCGGCTACATCGAGGCGGCGCGCCTTCAGGGCTATCCCCGGCACCGCATCTTCCTGCGCCATTTCCTGCCGAACATCTCGGCCGAGACGGTGGCCTACGCGCTTTCCGACGTGATCCTCGTGATCATGCTGATCTCGGGCCTCTCGTTCCTCGGGCTGGGTGCCACCCCGCCGACGGCGGAATGGGGCGTGATGATGAGCGAGGGCCGCCCCTTCGTGCAGAACGCCTGGTGGATGACGATCTTCCCCGGCCTCGCGCTGTGCTGGGCCGGCATCTCGCTCTCCTTCCTCGCCGAGGGGCTTCACCGGCGCGAGCAGGCCGTCGCATGACGGCGCCGTTGCTCGACATCCGCGACCTGCGCATCGGCATCCGGCGGGGCCGCCGCCCGCCGCTGGTCATCGTCGACAAGGCGGACCTTCGGCTCGGGCGCGGCGAGATCCACGGTCTCGTCGGCGAATCCGGGTCGGGCAAGACGATGGTGTGCCGGAGCCTGATCGGCACGCTGTCGCGACGCGGGGCGAGCGTGCTGTCGGGATCGGTCCGCCTCGGCGACCTCGACCTCGCCACCGCCGACGAGGCGATGTGGCGCACGGTCCGCGGCCGGCGGATCGGCTACGTGACGCAGAGCGCGCTCGCCGGCCTCAACCCGGTCGTCACGATCGGCGCGCAGCTGAAGGAGGCGATCCGCCAGACCGGGACGACCGGTGCGGATGCCGACCGGCGGGCGGTCGAGCTTCTCGACCGCGTCCGCATCCGCCGACCCGAGATCGTGGCCCGCCAGCATCCCCACCAGCTGTCGGGCGGGATGCGGCAGCGGGTGATGATCGCCTGCGCCATCGCGACGGGACCCGAGATCATCGTCGCCGACGAGCCGACCACCGGCCTCGACGTGACGGTCCAGGCCGAGATCATGAAGCTGCTGAAGGCCATCCAGGCCGAGACGGGCGTCTCGGTGATCCTCGTCTCCCACGATCTCGCGCTGATCGACGCGGTGTGCGACCGGATCACGATCATGCACGCAGGAACGTGCGTGGAGACCGGGACCGTGGCGCAGGTCGCGCGGCCCCGGCATCCTTACACGGCGGCGCTGAACCGCTCGCGGATCGAGCTGGCGGCCCCGGGAAGCGAACTGCGGACGATCCGCGGGCGCCCGCCTGCCGTCGGGACCTGGGCGCCCGGGTGCCGGTTCGCCGACCGTTGCGACGGCGCCCGTCCGGACTGCCGCACCGGCGAGCATCCGCGGCTCGCCCCCGTCGCCGACGGCCACATGACCGCCTGCCCATTCCCCGATGCGACCGAGGCCGCCGCTTGACCCCGCCGCTGCTCCGCGCCACCGACGTGTCGGTCGCCTTCGGGCGGGGTGCGGACCGCGTCCGCGCGGTCCGGGGCGTGTCGCTCGCGGTGGAACCGGGCGAGTCGGTCGGCATCGTCGGGGAATCCGGCAGCGGGAAGTCGACCCTGGCCCGGGTGCTGGTGGGCCTCCAGCGCCCCGACGAGGGCACGGTGGAACTGCGCGGACGGTCGGTCTTCGAGGGCGAGGGGGCCTATCCCGGCGCCCTGCGGCGACAGGTGCAGATGGTCTTCCAGGACCCCTACACCAGCCTCAACCCGCGCATGAGCGCGCTCGACGCGGTGGCGGAATCGGTGGCCTTCCATGACCGCTGCACCCGGGCCCAGGCCCGCGACCGGGCGCTGGCGCTTCTCGGCGACATGGGCATCCCGCCCGGCGACGCGGTCAAGAAGCCGCGCCTGCTCTCCGGCGGCCAGCGCCAGCGCGTCAGCGTCGCGCGCGCGCTGGCGGCGGGCCCGTCCGTGCTGGTCGCCGACGAGCCGACCTCGGCGATCGACCAGAGCGCGCAGGCCCAGCTCCTCAACCTCTTCAACCGTCTCCTGCGCGACGGCCTCGCGATCGTCCTCATCTCCCACAACCTCGCGGTCATCCGGTACCTGTCGCGCCGCGTCCACGTCATGCGGGACGGCGAGGTCGTCGAGGAGGGGGAGACGGAGCGCATCTTCGGCGCGCCGTCTCATGACTACACGCGCACGCTCATCGCCTCGATCCCCGGCCGCGAGGCCGCCGGGACCGAGGTATCGCCCCAACCGACGACGAGGGACGGGAATGCCGATCGCCGCATCGATCTCCAGGCTCTTTGACCTGTCCGGCCGCACCGCGCTGATCACGGGCGGTGCGGCCGGCATCGGCCTAGCGACCGCCCGCCACCTCGGGCTCGCCGGGGCGGGGATCGTCCTCAACGACCTGCGGGAACCGGTGCTGGCCGAGGCGGTCGGCACGCTTGCGGCCGAGGGGATCGCCGTGCGCGGCGTCGCCGGCGACGTGTCGGACGAGGCGGCCGTGGCCCGCATCGCCGCGGAGGCCGGTCCGGTCGACATCCTGATCAACAACGCGGGCGTCGGCTGCCACATCCCGCCGGAGACGCTGACGCTCGAGGAATGGAACCGTACCGTCGCGATCAACCTGACCTCGGCGTTCCTGATGAGCCGGGCAGTGGCCGGGGCCTGGATCGCCGACGGCCGGCGCGGGGTGATCGTCAACACAAGCTCCATCGCCGGCGCCAGCGCGCTCGGGCGCGGGAACATGGCCTTCAGCGTCGCGAAGGCCGGGATGAACCAGATGACGCGCGAACTCGCGGTCGAATGGGCTGGGGCGGGAATCCGGGTGAATGCGATCCTGCCCTGCCAGGTGAGCACGCCCGGCTTCGCCCATCTGGTCGAGACGCCCGGACCCGAGGGAAAGGCGCTGCTGGAGCGCATGCTGCGGGGCATCCCGGTGCGGCGGCTCGCGGTGGCCGAGGACGTGGCCGCGGCCATGCACTTCCTGGTGTCCGACGCGTCATCGATGATCACGGGCGTGTTGCTGCCGGTCGACGGCGGCAACCTCGCCCTCAACCCCGGCGGAACGCCGCGCTGAACGACGACGATCCCGCAATCCAGGAGGATGCTCCCATGAACGGCTACACGATGCTGCAATACCACGGCGCGCCGGAACCGACGCTGCCCAAGCCCGATCCCCTGCCCCGGCCCTCGGTCGTGACGGTGCAGGACGGGGTGGCGGTCCTCTACAGCGAGGATACGGTGCCTGTCTGCGGCATCCGCGTCGTCCACCCGACCAATCCGAAGGCGCGTTCGGTGAGCCACAGCGTGGTCATGCTCTACGTCCCGCCGCAGGCAGCGATGGACCGGCACAACCACGAAACCGAGGAGACCTACTGCATCCTGTCGGGAAGCGGGAAGCTGCTCCACGACGGCGGCGAGCAGATGGTGAGCGCCGGAACCTTCATCCACCTGCCGCCCTGGTGCGTCCACGGCGTGGTCAACACGGGCACCGAGATGATGGTCGCCCTCCTCTGCACCTCGCCGCCGAACCCCTGACGCGCGCGACGGGCGAACGGGGGAGGGGGCGGGAGGGCGGGATGCCGGTGCACGAGACGCTTCGGCCGCGCACGGAGTGGCGCGCGCTCCGGACGACGGACGCGGACTGGGCGGCCGTGCCGGCGGAGCGTCTGGTCACCATGCTGGTGCTCCAGCACCTGATCCGCGCCTTCGAGGAGAGTGTCCTCGACCTCGCCGGCCAGGGGCTCGTCCACGGCCCCGCCCACTCGGCCATCGGGCAGGAGGGGGCGGCGGTCGGATCGATCCTGCGCCTGCGCGACCGCGACCAGGTGAACGGCTCGCACCGCGGCCACCACCAGTTCCTGGCCAAGGCGCTGCGCCACCTCCACCCGGGCGACCTCCCCGTCGACGCCGACCTGACGGGCGACATCCGCGACCTCGCCCGCCGCACGCTGGCCGAGATCATGGGACTGTCGGAGGGGTTCTGCCGCGGGCGCGGCGGGTCGATGCACCTGCGCTGGACGGCCGCCGGGAACCTGGGCACGAACGCCATCGTCGGGGGCGGCGTGCCGCTGGCCGCCGGGGCGGCGTGGTGCCAGGCGCGCGACGGCCGGGGCGACGTGGTGGTGACCTATTTCGGCGACGGCGCCACCAGCATCGGCTCGGTGCTGGAGACGATGAACATGGCGGCAGCCTGGAAGCTGCCGTTGTGCTTCTTCGTGGAGAACAACCGCTACGCCGTCGCGACGGCGGTCGAGGAGGTGACGGCCGAGCCGCGCCTGTCGGCCCGTGGCCCGGGCTTCGCCATCCCGTCCTGGCAGGTGGACGGGATGGACCCGCTGGCCGTCGACCTCGCCATGGGCGAGGCGCTCGACGTGATGCGGTCGGGCGGCGGCCCGACGCTGATCGAGGCCGACGTCTATCGCTATTTCCACCAGAACGGCCCCCTGCCCGGCAGTGCCTTCGGCTATCGCACGAAGGAGGAGGAGGCCGCGTGGCGGGCCCGCGATCCCCTCGACCGCGTCGCCCGGGCGCTCCTCGAACGCCAGGCGCTGCGCGAGGCCCAGGTCGAGGGTCTGCGCCGGCGCGCCGTGGCGATGATGGAGGACGTGGCGGGCGAGTTGACCGAGACCGTCGACGGACGCCGCCGGATCGTTCCGGCCCTGTGGCCCGATCCGTCGTTCCGGGACGTCGGCGTCCGCGGCGACCTGTCGGAACTGGCCGGCGTCCGGACCGCGGAGGCGGAGACCTTCCGCGGCGCGATGGCCGAGGCGACGGTGGTCGACACGATCGCCCGCGTGCTGCACCGGCGGATGGAGACCGACCCGCGGATCGTGCTGTTCGGCGAGGACGTCCACCGGCTGAAGGGCGGCACGAACGGCGCCACGCGGGGGCTGGCCGCAGCCTTCCCCGACCGGGTGATCGGGACGCCCATCTGCGAGAACGCGTTCGCCGGCCTCGCGGGCGGCATCGCCATGGACGGCCGGCACCGGCCGATCGTGGAGTTCATGTACGCCGACTTCACCTGGGTGGCGGCGGACCAGGTGTTCAACCAGATCGCCAAGGCCCGCCACATGTTCGGCGGCGACGGCGCGGTGCCGCTCGTGCTGCGGACCAAGGTCGCGATGGGCACCGGATACGGCTCGCAGCATTCGCTGGACCCGGCCGGAATCTACGCGGCGTCGGTCGGATGGCGGATCGTCGCCCCCTCCACGCCCTTCGACTACGTCGGGCTGATGAACGCCGCCCTGCGATGCGAAGACCCGGTGCTGGTCATCGAGCACGTGGAGCTTTACGGCGCGAAGGGGCCGGCACCCGTCGACGATCTCGACGGGTTCATCCCGCTGGGCCGCGCCAAGGTCGTCCGTCCGGGCACGCGCATGACCGTCCTCACCTACCTCTCCATGGTCCGCCATGCGGTGGCGGTGGCGGACGAGTTCGGCGTCGACGCCGAGGTGATCGACCTGCGCACGCTCGACCGTGCGGGCCTCGACTGGGAGACGATCGGCGCCTCGATCCGCAAGACGAACAACGTGCTCGTCGTGGAACAGGGTGCGCTCGGCCCGTCCTATGGGGGCATGCTGGCCGACGAGGTTCAGCGGCGCTTCTTCGATTGGCTTGACCAGCCCGTGCAGCGCGTCCACGGCGGCGAAGCGTCGTCCAGCATCTCGAAGGTGCTGGAGACGGCGGCCTGCGCCGGCCGGAACGAAATCGCCGCGGGCATGCGTCGTGTGATGGCCGAACAGGGAGCGCCACTCGGCTGAACGCTCAGCCCCGAACGACCGGCCCGCACCGTTTCCATCAGGCGCCGCACGCGATCCCGGGGTGCACGACGGCCCTGTCGCTGCGACACCACGGCCGGGGACACGATCGGCGTCCTTTCAGTCGGCCTGCGGAAGGATCGTCCGCGTATGTTCGCCGAGCCGCGGAACGGCTCCGACCGCCTTGCGCCGTTCGTCGCCCATCCTGAAGCCGGTTCCAACGACCGGCACCGGACCATTCTCGGTGTCCACGGCCGCGATGAAGTCCCGGCCGCGAACATGATCCCCGTTGGCGGTTTCCGCGATCGACCGCATGACACCGGCCGGAATGCCGGCCTCCATCAGCATCGCTTCCCATTCGTGCGCGTCGCGCGACGCGAGATGGCGCTCGATTTCGGCGACGAACGCCTGCGCGTTGCCGTTCCGCGCGGCCTCGGTGGCGAAGCGCTCGTCCTTCAGAAGATCCGGCGCCCCGATGAGGTCGACGAGCCGGGCGAGCCATTTGGGGTGCAGGGCGGCGATGAAGATCCGCCGGTCACGGGCCATGTAGCGCCCCATGGTGGGGCGCGAACCCAGCGAGTCCGACCCGCCGAGCAGGGCCGCCGTCACGCTGCCGCAGGCCAGGACATAGGCCGCGTCCAGCATGGCGACATCCAGACGCTCGCCGCGATCGGTCCTCTGCCGCTTGATCAGCGCCGCCAGAATGCCCGAGAAGGCCACGTAGCCGGTGAAGGGATCGAGGATCCCGATGCCGAGATCGAGCGGATCGTCGCGACCGCGGAGATAGACGTTCGACAGTCCCGACGTCGCCTGTACGGACCATTCGATCGCCGGCATGGGGGCCATCGGGCCGTCCTGCCCGTAGCCGCTGATCGAGCAGGAAATCAGGCGCGGGAAATCCTGGTGCAGACGGTCCCAATCGAGCCCCAGCGATGCGGCGCCGCCCGGTCGGAAATTCTCCACCACCACGTCGGCGGTCGCCAGGAGCGACAGCAGGGCCTCGCGGCCTTGCGCCGACTTGAGATCGAGGACGACGGACTTCTTGCCGGCGTTGACCGCCGCGAAGCGACCGTGGGGCCGAGGGCGGAAATCATCGCCGGTGCCCGGCGGCTCGATCTTGATGACCTCGGCCCCGAGCAGCGCCAGCTGTTGCGTGCACATGGGGCCCGCGAGCGCGTGGGTCAGGTCGATCACCCGGATGCCTTCGAGGACGTTCATGGTGCGACCCCTTGATCAATCGCCCACACGGCCGGCGCCGGGAGCGAGCGCGCCGTAGAGGGCTCCCATGTCGGCGCCGTCGTCGAGCGCCATCACCAGATCCGCGACACGCCCGGCCCCGGCCGTGCCCAGCACGGGCTCGGCCAGCTGGCGGAACTTCCCGAGGAGGGCGGCAGGCGTGATTTCGCTGCCCGGCCCGCCCGGCCGTTGTGCGTTGTAGGTCTCGAACACGGTGCCGTCCTTCGTCCGCGCGAGAAGCCGCGAGGCATGGCGCAGGTTCAGGCCGCCGCTCTCGATTTCCGGATCGAGTTCGAAGACGACCCGGCCGGCGATGTCCAGCACCGCCGGATCGGCGAGGCGATCCTCGCGGAACTGATCGATGAAGGCTTCACCGTCCAGCAGGGTCACCGCTGCCGCGTAACTGCCGTTCATCTGCGCCGCGACCACGTCGGCGGGGCGATAGGGCCAACCGACGTTGCTGATCGCGATGCGGCCCATGCGGACCCGCAACTCCTGAAGATCGGTCGGTGCGAGCCCGCGCTCCCGGAGCTGGCGCACGCCCGTCACGATGGTCTGCGCACTAGCGCAGGTCGCGAAGATCTTGAAGCCGACGGATGCGCTGCGCCACTCGGTTCCGAGATCCTGGAGAATGGAAGCCGGGTCCCCGTCGCAGCGAAGGGTCGAGAGAAAACCGCCGAACGGCGTCTCGATCACGCCCGCGGCACCCGTGAAGCCGCGCTCGGCCAGAAGGCCGGCCGTGACGCCCGCCGAAGCCGCGTGCCCGGCGTGAAAGCGCTTGGCCATCCCGCCGGTGCGCGTCGAATAGAGCCCCGAGGCCTGCGTGGCGGCGAGCGCCAGGGCGGAGGCCGTCCGCTCGGCGTCGAGCCCGAGCAGCCGCGCCGCAGCCGCGCCGGCCGCGACGCATCCGATCGTTCCGGTCGGATGATAGCCGCTCAAGCCATGTCCGCGTCCGGCGGCGGCACCCAGCCGGATGCCGGTCTCGTAGCCGGCCGCGACGGCTTCCAGCACCCGTGCGGACGGCAGGCCGCGCAACTGCGCCAGCGCCAGAACGGCCGGCACCACGACCGAACCCGGATGGATCTGTCCGGTGAGATGGACGTCGTCGAGTTCGAACCCGTGGATCGCCGTTCCGTTCGCCATCGCGGCGGCGACCGGCCCCGCCGTGACCGGGCTGCCGAGGATGATGCAGGACCCCCCCGCCATCTCGCGTGCCGCATCGGCGGCGTGACGGCTCCAGGGCTGGGTCGATCCGAACAGCCCGCAGCCGAGCGTGTCGAGGATCGCCAGCTTCAGATGCGCGCCGACATCGGCGGGCAGCCGCGCCGGGTCTGGCCCGGTGATCCAGCGGGCCAGCGTGTCGGTGATCGGGAGCGGTTCGACGCCTGCGGATCCCTCGTTCATCGCCCGACCACCTCGCGGACGAGCGTGAGGCGCTCCACGGCCTTCTCGTCCAGCGTCACGCCGAGCCCGGGCCTGTCCGACGGCGTCACGTGGCCGTCCTCGATCGTATAGGTCGGCTCGGGCACCAGCGGGTCCGGCCCCTGAACGCCCAGACCGAACACGAACTCGCCGGCGGGCATCACCTTGGACGGATGAAGGCTCGCATGGAAGTGGATGCCCGCGGCCGCTTCCAGTTGCGAGAACGCGGCGAGGCCGCCCACGTTCACCTTGATGTCCGCGGCTTCCGCGACGGCGGCGATCTTTCGGGCGGTATGGATGCCGCCGACCTTGTAGAGCTTCATGCAGAAGACGTCGACGGCCTGCATGGCGGCGAGCGCGTGCGCGTCGTCCAGCCCGAGAAGGCTCTCGTCCGCCATGATCGGCACGCCGCGCGAATCCGCCTTGATGGCGGCGAGGCCCGCGAAGTTGCCGCGCCGCACGGGCTGTTCGAGATAGTCGACGCGATGGTCGTGCAGCCGATGCAACGCCTGGCGCGCTACCGACACGCCCCAGCCGGTGTTCGGATCCATGCCGATCGCGATGTCGTCCCCGACGGCCTCCCGCACGGCGATGAAGTTCAGGACGTCCTGCTGCCAGCCGGCCGGATGGCCGGCCTTCAGGCAGAGGGTGCGGATGCCGTACTGCTCGACCGCGCGTACGCTCTCGGCGACCATGCCGGCTGTTTCGGGGTGCATGCTGACCGACCATTCGAGCGGAATGCGGTCATAGCACCGGCCGCCGATGAGGTTGTAGACGGGCTGGGACAGGGCCTTGCCCATCGCGTCGTGGAGCGCGTGGTCGACGGCCGCGCGGGCCTGCACGTTGGCCGGCAGCGAACGATCGAACGCGGCGATGATCGCCTCGATGTCGAAGATGCTGCGACCGATCAGGCGCGGCGCGTAGATGTCGCGGATCGCCGCCACCATGCCGGCGCCCGTGTCGGGCAGGAAGTGGCTGGGCGCGATGGGCCGGATCTGCCCCAGTCCCACGACGCCGTCCGCGAAGATGCGCACCAGCACGGGCTTTCCGAGCAGCGATCCCATCGCCCCGGTGTCGTAGGGGCCGCTGGAGCCCAGCCTCTGGATGCGGGACGGCAGGTCGGTCACGAGGACTTCGACGCGGTCAATCTTCACGCTCGCCTCCCGAAGTGTTGACATCCTGATAGCCCCGACCCTAACAATTTGTCCACGGATGAAAATGGTTTTCACTGGGTGAAAACGGAAGATGGGAAACGGCGAGGAGCAGGACAGCCGCTACCGGGTTAACGTCGTCGACAGGGCCATCCAGGTTCTGAAGGCGTTCGACCAGCAGCATCCGAGGCTCACGCTCAGTGAGATCGCGGCGCGTGCCGGACTGCCCGTCAGCACGTGCCTGCGCCTGTTGGCGACGCTGCGGCACCACGGGCTCGTCAGCCGCGACGAGGAGAGCGGCCGTTTCTCGCTCGGTTACGAGATCATCGCGTTGGCGGACATCGCCCGCAGCGGTGGCGGGCTCGTCGAATGGGCCCGCCCCGTCATGCACGAACTCTGCGGGGCGTTTCAGGAGACGGTCGTGCTGAGCGTCCGGTCGGGAGACTTCCGGATCGATCTCGACCAGGTGGTCGGGCAGCAGAACGTCAGGCGCGTCATCGCGTTGGGGGAGCGCAAGCCCCTCTACGCCGGCGCCGCCAGCCAGGTCCTCCTGTCGGGTTTCTCCGAGGCCGAACTCGACGACTATCTGGCGCGTGTCAGACCCGTCAAACTCGCCGAGCACACGATCACCGATCCGGAGGAGCTGCGCCGCCTGATCGTCAGGATCCGGCGCGACGGCGTCGTCGAGAGCATTCAGCAGCAGAGCGATTCCGGCGGCGCCGGCGTGGCGGCCGGGATCTTCGGTGCGCGGGACGAGATGGTCGGCGCCATTGGCATTTCCGTTCCGCAGTATCGCTTCACACCCACCCTGCGCAGGACACTCGCGCCGGCCGTCAAGGCGGCGGCCGACAGGATCTCGCGTGTGCTCGGCGGCCATGGCCGCCGCATTGCTTGAAATCTGGGGAGACTGAAAGTGGCAGACGCGACAGCCGGCCGGTCAGCTCAAAGGGACCCGGTGATACGTGCGGTGCATGTCGAGCACTATTACGAAGGCCAGAACGGCTGGATTCATGCCCTCAGCGACCTCAATCTCGAAATTCCGGCGAACGAGTTCCTGTGCGTCATCGGGCCCAGCGGCTGCGGGAAGAGCACGTTCCTGAAGATCGTGGCGGGACTTGTCCGACAGAGTTCGGGCGAGGTTCTCCTGCATGGCGCACCCATCGCGGGACCAGGGCCAGACCGGGGCATCGTGTTCCAGGAGCCCGCGCTCTTCGCGTGGCGGACCGTCCTCGGGAATGTCGAGTTCGGCCTGCAGATGCAGAAGATGTCGAAGGCCGAGGCCAGGCATCGCGCCGAGCGCATTCTGGAGATCGTCGGTCTCGGGCACGTGATGAACCTCTACCCGTACCAGCTGTCCGGCGGCATGAGGCACCGCGTCGCCGTGGCGCGCGCATGGGCGCTGCCGAAGGCGGACCTTCTGCTGATGGACGAGCCGTTCTCGGCGATCGACGCCATCAACCGCATGACCCTGCAGGATTATCTCATCGACACGTGGAGTCGGGAGAAACGCACGGTTCTCTACGTCACGCACGACATCGACGAAGCCGTCTATCTCGCCGACCGCATTCTGCTGATGCGCCCCTCGCCGGGCCGCATCGGCCGGTTCTTCGAAGTGAAGATGCCTCGCCCCCGTGATCGCAACAGCGCACAGTTCAGCGAGCTGAAGGCACTGATAACGCTGGAGATGCATCGCACCGCCGATCCTTCCGAGGACACGCTCGCGGGCCCGCCGGAGTTCACCGCATGACCACCGAAAGCACCACGAACCTTCAGGTTCGCGCCGCGATCCCCAGGACGGTGGCGATCAAGGGATCGCGCACGACCGAGGACTTCCTCGCCTACGAAAGGGCCAAGAAGCGCAAGGCCGCGATCCGGAGGGTGTTCCGCGGGGCCGTCGGCATCTGCGGCCTCCTGGTCCTCTGGCACATCATGTCCGTGGCCTATGATCTGCAACTGATATTGCCGACGCCCTTCGCGGTGCTGCGTCGTGTGTTCGGGATGCTGACGCTCGACACCAGCCGTTGGCTTTACGGGCCGAACGTCTACGTGCACCTGGCGCTCAGCTTCCAGCGCGCGATGATCGGTTTCGGGCTCGCGGCGGCTCTGGCGATTCCGCTGGGATTGCTGATCGGTCGCATTCCGACCCTGCGGGAGTATCTGGCCCCGGTGATCACCGCGTTCTATCCCGTCCCGGGCATCGCGTGGATTCCCCTCGCGATCCTGTGGTTCGGACTGTCTGACAAGGCGGTGATCTTCGTCGTCTTCATGACGGCGTTCTTCCCGCTCTACTTCAGCACCGAGGCCGGCGCCCGCCAGATCAATCCACTGCTCATCGACGCGGGCCGATGCTTCGGGGCGCAGCGACTGAAGCTGTTCTACCACGTCGTCCTGCCCGCGACCGTGCCCTACATCACCACCGGCATGCGGATCGGCCTCGGCGGCGCGTGGCGCATGATCGTCGCCGGCGAGATGCTCGCGTCCGCGGAGGGCATCGGCTACATGCTGATGGAAGCCCGCTTCAACTTCCGCGCGGTCGACCTGATGACCGCCATGATCCTGATCAGCATCATCGGCTATCTCACCGAACTGCTGATCGTGCGACTGATCGAAAAGCGCACGACCGAGAAGTGGGAAGTGAAGACGTCCTGACCATCGTCAAAATAAAAATGGGGGAGGACCACGTGAAGATTTGGAAACTGGCAGCGCTCTCGGCATGCCTCACGGTCGCATCCGCAGCGAGTGCCTGGGCGCAGGACCCGATCGCCGTCCGGATCGGATGGCTGCGGGCCAGCCTGACCACCATCATCCAGCCGATCGCCGAGCAGGAGGGGCTTTACGCGAAGCGGGGCGTCGCCGCGCGGATAACGGCCGTGACCTCGGGCAACAACGCGACCGGAATCGAATCCCTGCTTCGCGGCGACTACGACATCTACTTCGGAGCCATGTCGGAACTCGCGCGGCTCAATGCGGTCGCGCTCGAACAGGGTGGCCGTCCGCCGCTGGTGGCCGTGGCGATCGGGACGCCGGGCGCCACGCACCTCGTCGTTCGCAACGACATGCCCTTCAAGGATGTCGAAGACCTGCGCGGCAAGACGCTCGGCGTCAGCTCGCTGGGATCCATCCATGTGGTGATGTTCCGGCACTATCTCGCCAGCCGCGGGCTCACGACCGAGAGGCTGGGGCTCCGTCTGCTCCGCGTCGCCGGCGGCGACATGACCCCGGCCCTGCTGACCAAGCAGATCGATGGCTTCCTGCACTCGCAGCCCACGCCCAGCATCGCGGTGTTGGCCGGCGCCGGACGCATCGCGCTGACGCCCAAGGAGATGGGCGAGGTCGGCCGGTCGCCGACATCCGCCATCATGGCGCGCCGCGACTGGGCGGCCCGGAACCCCGAGGCGGTTCGTCGTGTCGTGGAGACCTTCCGCGACGCCAGCGCCCTGTTCTCGACGATGCCGCGGGAACGGTTGATCCAGATCGCCCAGAATGCGACCGGCGGCGATCCGAGGGAACTGGAGGCGTCCCTGCCCTCGATCGACCCCCGCCTGGTCGACGATTTTCAGGAAGGTGCCGAAATCTACTGGCGCACCGAGATCACCGCCATGAAGACACGTGGCGAGGTGATCGAAAAATTCAGCCCGTCGGACATGTTCGACTTCTCGTATGCCGCAAAGCGCTGATCAAGGGGCACGACCGATGTTGAAACGACATCTTCTCGACCGCCGCGAGGTTCTCGCCGCCACCGCGGCACTCGCCCTTGCGGGCACAGGCGCGCCGGCCCGGGCCCAGGACCTCCCGAAGATCCGGGTCGGCTGGCTGCGGTCCAGCCTTTCGCTGGTGCTGCACCCGATCGCCGTCGAGGAGGGCTTCTACAAGAAGAACGGCGTGGAGCCGGTGACCCGTGCCATCCGCTCCGGCGACGGGTCGATCGGTCCGCAGACGGTGATGAGCGGAGAACTCGATGTCTACATCGGCGTGATCAGCGACGTCGCGAAGATCAATTCCGAATCGCTCGAGGTGGGCCGGGCACCGCCGCTCGCGGTGGTCGCATTGGGTTCGCCAGGGGCCACCAATCTCGTTCTCAGGAGCGCCCTTCCCTACAGCACCCTCGACGACCTGAAAGGTCTGCGGATCGGCGTGAGTTCGCTCGGCTCCGCCCATCTGGTGACCTTCCGGCGCTATCTTGCCGAGCAGAACACGACCGTCGAAAGACTGGGCCTGAGGCTCGTCGCCGTCGGCGGCGGCGACATGCCGCCGGCGCTCGTCTCCAACCAGATCGACGGTTTCCTGCATTCGCAGCCGACGCCCGCCATCGCGGTCGCGACGGGGCAGGCGAAACTCGTTCTGGCCCCGAGCCAGATGGGCATCGCCGGCACGTCGCCCAACGTCGGCATCATCGTGTCGCGCCGGTGGGCCGCCGCGAACAAGGCGACGTTGACGAAGCTCGTCGCGGCGTTGGGCGAGGCCAGTGACGCCTATCCGTCGATCCCGCGGGATCGCGTGGTGGAGATCGCCGCCAAGCATCTGGGTGGGGAACCCGACGTCATCGCCGCCTCGCACGCGTCGGTGGATCCGCGGCTCGTCTCCCCACAGACGGGAGCCGACATCTACTGGTCGGTCGAGATGACCGCGATGATCGCGCGCGGCGAAGTCGGAAAGAACTTCCAGCAGAAGGACCTGTTCGACTTTGCACTGGCCCGGTAGAGCGGGCCGCCGCTCCTCGAACGGCCGCCGTGCGTTCGCCGGACGGACGCGTCATGTCTGAAACGCGCCGGTTGGCGCGTTTCACGGCCGAGACAGCCGCCGGGCAGATTCCCGACCCTGCGCTCGACCGTGCGCGCATGAGCCTCATCGACGCCGTCGCCGTCATGCTGGCCGCAAGCGGGTCGGGCGAGGGCTGTGACGCGTTCGTGGATGTCGCCCGGATCTCCGGTTCCGGCCCGTGCGCGGTGATCGGCCACGACTTCCGGACCTCGCCCGCCATGGCGGCCTTCGCGAACGGTGCGATGGCGCACGCGATGGACTTCGAGGACACCCACGACCACGCGATCGCCCATCCCCACGCGGCCGCCATCGCAGCGGCGCTGGCGATCGTCGACACGAAGCCCGGCACGTCGGGCGACGATCTGCTCGCCGCCATCGCGATCGCCGGCGATCTGGTCTGCCGGATCGCCGGCTCGTTCGACGTGAACCCCGACACGTTCGGCTGGCACACGACACCCTGGCTCGGCGTGTTCGGGGCGGCGACGGCCGCGGGCAGACTGCTGGCGCTCGATGCCGACCGGATGATCGACGCATGGTCGCTCGCGATGAGCCAGATGGCCTCCTTCGGAGAACTCAAGAACGCGCCGAACTCTCACGTCAGGGCCGTGCGGGACGCCTTTGCGGCTCAAGCCGGCGTCCTCGGCGCGATGCTGTCCGCGAGGGGCGTCAAGGGCTATGACGAACCGCTCCAGGGCGGGGCGGGGTTTTTCGCATCGGTGGCCCGCGGCCGCTACACCGCCGCCCGGCTGGTCGATGATCTGGGAACCCGCCTGCAGGGTGCCGAAGTGAGCTTCAAGCCATGGCCCTGCTGCCGCGGAACGCACGCCTATGTGGATGCGGGGTTGCGGCTCGCATCGCGCATGCGGATCGATCCTGAGCGCATCCGTCGGATCGACGTCGTGGTGAACGAGAAGAACAGGATGCTCTGCGAACCGCGCCCGTCGAAGGTGCGGCCGGATACGGCCATCAACGCCAAGTTCAGCATTCCGTTCACGACCGCCACCGCCCTTCTTCGCGGCGCGGTCGGCATCGCATCCTTCTCGCAGGTGGCGCTGCGGGATGAGGGGATCCTGTCGCTTGCCGCCCGGGTCCACCACACGGTCGATCCCGACATCCCCTTGCGCGACGTCACGCGCGGCAGCGTGACGCTGCACATCGACGACGCGCGCGTGAGCGAACATGTCGTTCTGGCGCTCGGCCACCCCCTTCAGCCGATGACGCTTGGTGCGTTCCGCGCCAAGTTCGACGATTGCACGCGCCACGCCCGCTGCCCTTTCGACGATGACGGGCGAGACCGGCTCTGGGACGCGCTCTGCACCATCAGATCGAACGCGGACGTGGCGGGCCTGACCACGCTCCTGCAGGGTTAGCGCGCCTCGTGTGCGTCGCCAGCCGGATGGGGCGTCGACCGGCGTCGCAAGGCATTGTCGTCGTTCGCGGTGATGATCGAAACCTTGGCGCCGACACACGCTCGGCAGGACCGTCGGTCGCCGGTCAGGCCTGAGACGAGGCCGGCCAAGGGTAAGCGGCCGGCCAACGCCCTGGTAGCCGTCAGGCGGGATCCGTCGCCATGGCCCAAGGCATCAGCGCATCGAGGTCGACCGTGTCGCGGTCGCGGCCGATCGCGCCCAGGACGCGCGTGAGCCAAGTCCGCGGGTTGTGGCCGTTCA
>CANGXM010000014.1 GCA_947457845.1 Rhodospirillales bacterium
CCCGCCGGGCCGCGACCGCGTCCCCGGCCGTAAGGGCGGCGCGGGGGGCGTCCCCGTCGTCGGAGCGGACGAAGCGGGAGAGGAGCCGCAGGTAGAGATCGAAGCGCCCGTTGGCCACCCGCAGACCCGCGGCCACGTCCAGCCCCTCGACGGACGCGAGCCGCGCACGGACGGCGTCCGTCGCCGGATCGTCCCCGGTCTGCGCGACAGGGGCCGCCCGGGGCACCGCGGTGCCATCCACCGGGGCCGCCGGGGCCGCCGGCCGCTCCGGCAGCCAGCGGAGCAGGGTGGCGTAGAGCGCCTCGGGGTCGACGGGCTTGGCGATGTGGTCATCCATGCCCGCGGCGAGACACGCCTTGCGATCCTCCTCGAACGCGTTCGCGGTCATCGCGAGGATGGGCGTGCGGGCATGGTGCGGGACGCCGCGGACGACGCCGGTGGCGGTGAGGCCGTCCATGCCCGGCATCTGCATGTCCATCAGGATCAGGTCGTAGGCGACCGCGCGGGCCATCTCCACGGCCTGCCGGCCGTCCGTGGCGACGTCGACCGACAGGCCCACGTCCCGCAGGAGCTCGACCGCGACCTCCTGGTTCACGAGGTTGTCCTCGGCGAGGAGCACGCGGTCGCCCGACCGCCGGCGGAGCAGCGCCTCGGCCCGCCCGGCCGGGGGGCCGACCGGCCCGGTCGCCCGTGCCGTCAGCAGTTCGCGGAGCGCGTCGGCCAGGTGCGAGGGCGAGACCGGCTTGCCGAGGACGGTCGCGTAGCCGGTCTGGTCCAGCGCCTCCCGGGAGAGCGCGTCGGCGTAGGCGGAGACGAGAAGGCACGACGGCGGCCGGGTCAGCGGCATGGCCATCAGGCGCCGCCCGACCTCCATCCCGTCCATCCCGGGCATCTGCCAGTCCACGAGCAGCAGGTCGAAGGGCCGGCCCGCGCCCTCGGCCGCGCCGAGGGCGGCGAGCGCGTCCGGTCCGCTCGCGACGGCGGTCGCCTCGACGCCGAGTTCCGCCAGCATGTCGGCGAACGATTCCAGCGCCTCCGGCAGGTCGTCGACCACCAGCGCCCGCCGTCCCGCCAGATCGACCGAGGGCGACGCGTCCGGCGCCGTGGCCCGGCGGACCCCCAGCCGCACCTCGAACCAGAACGTGCTGCCCTCGCCCGGCGCGCTGTCGGCACCGATGCGCCCGCCCATCAGCTCGACGAGCCGACGGTTGATCGCGAGGCCGAGGCCCGTCCCGCCGTAACGGCGCGTGGTGGAGGCGTCGGCCTGTTGAAACGCCTGGAACAGGCGCCCCTTCTGCTCCTCGGTCAGGCCGATGCCCGTGTCGGCGACCTCGAAGCGGACGAGCGAGCCCTCGGCCCCCGTCTCCAGGACGCGGCCCCGGAGGCGGACGTTTCCCCTGTCCGTGAACTTCACGGCGTTGGAGGCGAAGTTGAGAAGGATCTGCCCGATCCGCAGTTCGTCGCCGTGCAGCATCCGCGGCACGCCGCGGAGGTCGATCACCAGCTCCAGCCCCTTGGCGACCGCGCGATCGCGGATCAGGGTGCAGACGCGGTCCACGACCTGCTCGATGTCGAAGTCCACGCACAGCAGCTCCAAGCGGCCGGCCTCGATCTTGGAGAGGTCGAGGATGTCGTTGATGATCGAGAGCAGGTGCTGCGCGGCGGTGTTGATCTTTCCCAGCTGCTCCAGCTGGCGGGCGTCCGCGGCCCCGCGCCTCAGCAGGTGGGTCAGCCCGATGATCGCGTTCATCGGCGTGCGGATCTCGTGGCTCATGTTGGCGAGGAACGCGGACTTCGCCCGGGTGGCCGCCTCGGTCAGCTCCTTGGCCCCCGCGAGTTCGAGGTTGGCCATCTCCAGCCACGTGGCCGAGAGTTCGGCCTGCCGCTTGGCCTCCTCGGCGACGCTCATCGCCTTGCGCAGGCTCTCCTCGGCCGCCTTGCGCTCGCTGATGTCCTGGAAGGCGAGCACCGCCCCGACCACCGCGTCGCCCCGCATCATCGGCGCCGCCGAGTACCAGACGGCGAAGGCGCTGCCGTCGCGCCGCCAGAAGACCTCGGTCTCGCTGACGATCCGCGCGTTGCTGGTCATCGTGCGGCGGATCGCGCAGTCCTCCGGCGGGAAGGGCGACCCGTCGGCGTAGGCGTGATGCATCTCCTGGTGGGCGATGCGTCCGATCAGCTCGGACGCCTCCGCATAGCCGAGGAGCCGGGCCGCGGCCGCATTGGCGAAGGTGATCCGGTCGTCGAGGCCGATGCCCACGATGCCGTCGGACGTGCCTTCGAGGAGGAGGCGCAGCTCCTCCTCCTGCCGGGCGAGGGTCGCCGCCGCCTCGGCGCGCGCGGTGACGTCGCGCGCGATCATCAGGAACCCGTCGAAGGCGCCGTCCGTGTCGCGCAGGATCGTCCGCGTGAGGCTGGCGAGGCGCGCCGGGCCGTCGGGCGGCACGAACGGCCGTTCGATGACGACGACGTCGTGGCCGGCGGCGATCTGCTCGTCCTCCTCCGCCCGGATCAGCGCCGCCGCCTCCGGGGGGAGGATCGCCTCCGTCGTCCGTCCGACGATCTCCAGGGCCGACGCCCAGCCCGTCGACACGGCATAGGCGCGGCTGCACGCCTTCACCCGCCGGTCGCGGTCCTTGAGCACGATGAGGTCCGTTGCGCTCTCCAAGAGGCGGGTGAAGTCGCGTCCCAGTTCCTCGGCCGCGTGGTTGGCCGCCACCAGCTCGGCCGTGCGCGCCACGACGAGGTTCTCGAGGTTCGAGCGGTGGCGGTCCAACTCGTCGCTCATCTGTTTGCGGGCGGTGATGTCCTCCTCGATCGCCAGATAGTGCGTGACCCGGCCGTCCGGCCCGCGGACCGGCGCGATGGTGGCCGCCACCACGTACTCGCTGCCGTCCTTGCGGCGGTTGAACAGCTCGCCCTTCCAGGCCTCGCCGCGGGTGAGGGCGGCCCACATCTCCACATAGGTGGAGGCGGGGGTCGTGCCGGACTTCATCAGCCGGGGGGTCCGCCCCATCACCTCCGCGGCCGTGTGGCCGCTGACCCGGAGGAAGGCGTCGTTGACGTACTCGATCCGGGCGTCGACGTCGGTGACGATGATGCTCTCCGGGCTCTGCTCAACGGCGAGGGCGAGCATCCGCATCCGCTCGTCCCGCCGCTTCTGCTCGGTCACGTCCTCCCAGATCCCGAGGACGTGGTCGCGGCCGCGGAGCCGGATCGGGCGGGCGTTGACGCGCACGTCGATGACGGTGCCGTCCTTGCGGCGGTGCCGGTTCTCGAACCGGCCTCCGCCCGCCTCGACGACCTCGCGGGCCATCGCGGCCACCACCTCGCGGGGCAGGTCCGCCTGCGTGTCGAGGAGCGTCATCGCCAGCATCTCGTCGCGCGAATAGCCCATCAGGCGGCACGACGCCGCGTTCACCTCGACGAAGCGCAGGTTCGCCGGATCGATGATCTCGATCGCCAGCGGCGCCTCGTCGACGACGGTCAGCAGGAGGGTCCGGCTGTCGCGCTCCGCCTGCGCCGCCCGGCGCCGCTCGATGGCGGCACCCAACCGGTCGGCGATCGCGTGCATCAGCGTCCGCTCCTCCTCGATGAATGGATCGCCAGCCCCCTCCGGAAGGGGGGCGGCGTAGGTCACGCCGACGGACGCGGCGACGCCGTCGAGGCCGCGGAACGGCATCTGGAGCCGCTCGCCCTCCGCCGACCGGCCGTGGACCGCGCCGGCGTGCTCGACCGTGCCGACCGCCAGGTCGGGGAAGCGCATGGACGCGGGCAGCCGCGCGGCCACGGCCGCGAACATGTCGTCGAGGTCGAGTTCGTCCCGTTCCGTGAGGCGGGAGACGTCGTAGAGGCACGACAGCTCCTTCATCCGCTCGTTGAGGGCGAACTGCGCCGCGACGCGGGCGGCGACCGCGTCGCGGAAGGCGAGAACCGCCCGCGCGACGTCGCGCAGGGGATCGGCGTGGCGGTCGCTCATGGCGCGCACCGACGCCATCGTCGGCGGATCGACGTCGGCGACGGCGAGGCGCTGGAGCGCAAGGGCGAGCACCGTGATCCTGTTGGTGACGAAACGGGCGGAGACGACCCACAGCAGCAGCACGACGGTGATCAGCACGCCGCCGCTCATGAGCGTCCGGACCTCGAGCCGGTCGAGGACGGCGACCCGGGCCTGCCAGCGACGCCCCGCGTCGACCGAGACGGCCTCGGCGATCGCGTGGGTGTGCTCGGACAGCGCCACGAACGTGTTCGCCGCCTGCAAGGCGAACTGCATCGCCCCCGGCGGATTGATCGCGGCGAGATCGGTCGCCGTCATGGTGGCGTTCCGGTAGTCGTCGAGCTTGTGCCGCACCTTCCCGACCTCGCCGTCCACGTCCTTCAGCAGCCCGACCTTCGCGTCGAGCGCGGCGAGGCGGTTCACCAGCGCGGCGTGGAACCGGTAGGCGCCCTCCTGTCCGATCCGTCCCGCGGCCGCCTCTTCGAGCAGCATCCCGACTTCGCGCTGGATGTCCGCGATCTCGCGGTTGAAGCGCGTGGCGAGCGCGATGGCCTCGAGGTCGTCCGCCTGCTGGGCGAGGGCGGACTGATGCAGCTGGTGGATGCTGCGGAAGGAGGCCCAGTTCAGCGCGCCCAGCAGCAGGGCGGCCAGCGCGACCGGACCGACGAGGATGACGAAGAACGGCGGAACGCCCGTCCGCCCGGCCGGGGCGGGCATCATCGGCCTCCCGGCAGGGACGGCCAGAGGTCGGCGGGAATGCTGGCGACGTAGTCGAATTGTCCCTCCCCCCGGGGGCGGAACACGACCAGCGTCGTCTCCGTCGGGAAGTATCCGATGAGGTCCATCAGGTTCGGCGCGTGCGCTATCAGCAGGCGATTGGTTCCGGCCGGCACGGGCGCCGAGAGCAGCGCGCGCGTCCGCTCGAGGATCGGCGCCTTCTGCGCGTCGGTCAGGTTGGCGGTGTAGACGAGGCGGTCGTCCTCGACGACGCTGCGACCGGGAAACGCGGCCGTCGCCGTGTCCCGGGTCCGGCACATGGGGCTGACGTGGATCTCGCCGGTCGGAATGCCGGCATCGCGGAGCGCCGCGCCGACCCGGGCCGCGGTGCTCCGGCCCTCGTCGCTCAGCGGGCGCTGGGTCGAGCAGTCGGCGAGATCCACCGCCGGAACGCGGTCCGGCCGGGCGTTGTCCGTCGCGCCGTGGCGCAGGTAGAGGGCGAACCCGCCCGCCCGTAACGCCACGACGGTGTCGGCGGTGGCGACCACTACGGCGAAGCCGGATGCCGCGGTGCCGGCCGGGGCCTGGGCGCCGACGGCGGCGGGACGCGAGGCCGCGCAGACCGCGACCAGCAGCGCGACGACCGGATGGATCCTCATGCCCGCACCTCTGTGTGAACCGGATCGGCGAGGCGCTCGGCCACCGCCGTGAACGCCTCCCGGCAGGCGAGGAAGGCGTCGACCACGTCGGGGGAGAAATGCCGGCCGCGCCCTTCGACGATGATCCGCGTCGTCTCCTCGAGACCCATCGCGGGCTTGTAGACCCGCTTGCTCATCAGCGCGTCGAAGACGTCCGCGAGCGCCATCAGCCGGGCCGAGACCGGGATGGGCTCGCCCGCCAGTCCGGCGGGATAGCCGCTGCCATCCCACTTCTCGTGGTGGCCGAGGGCGATCTCGTGCGCGACGCGCATGAAGGCGACGGCACCGCGCGCCTGTTCGGCCTCCCCTTCCGCCACCCCGGCCAGCGCCTGTCCGATGGCGCGCTCGATGGCGTTGGCGCCGATGGTCGCGTGGGTCTTCATGACGTCGAACTCCTCGGGCGTGAGGCGGCCCGGCTTGAGGAGGATGCTGTCGGGGACGCCCACCTTGCCGACGTCGTGGAGCGGTGCGGCCTTGACCACCATGTCCAGCCGGTCGCCGGCGAGCGCCCGGGCGAAGCGGGGGTGTCCGGCGAGGTGCCGGGCGAGGATCCCGACGTAATTCTGGGTGCGGACGATGTGGCGCCCGGTCTCGTTGTCGCGCGCCTCGCTGATGCTGGCGAGCGCCCGGATGCCGAGGTCCCGGACCAGCACGTTCTCCCGCATCCGCCGGTGGACCTCGGCCTCGAGCCAGTCGTTCTGCCGGGCGAGACGGTCGCGGGCCGCCTTGAGATCCAGGTGCGCCCGGACACGCGCCAGCACGATCGCCGGCTTGATGGGCTTGGTGAGGTAGTCCACCGCTCCGAGCGCCAGTCCCCGCTCCTCGTCCTCGACGGCGTCCATCGCGGTGACGAAGAGGACCGGGATGTCGCGGGTGGAGGGATCGTCGCGCAGGCGTCGCAGCACGTCGTGGCCGTCGATCTCCGGCATCATCACGTCGAGGAGGATAAGGTCGGGCCGGGGCGCCGTCCGGACCATCCGGAGCGCCCGCTCGCCGGAGTTCGCGGCCCGGACCCGATAGAGCGGCTGCAGCAGTTCGCCGAGAACCGTCAGGTTCTGCGGCGTGTCGTCGACGATCAGGATCGTCGACCGCTCGGGGGTCTCCGCACCGGGAACGTTGCTCACGGGGGAATCCTTCCACACATTCGAGCCGCTGCGGACGAACGCTCTCGGTTGCCCGACCGGATCCGACGACGCTTTTCTGGCGTCGGTCGATCATTGGACGATCGAAGCATTCGACGCCGAAAATCCGACGGGGACGGCAGCCATCCTCGCCGATGGAACCTGGCGCCCTGGCGCCGACCGGAACGGCTGCAGGGGATGCGGATCGTCGGCCCCGCGTCCCCTGCCCTGCCGCGCGTCCCTCGTTCTGCTCAGACGACCTTCCGCAGTTCCTCGAGGAACACCGACATCTCTTCGCCGAGCCGGCGGCTGTCCCCGGCGAGCGCCCCGGAGGAGTGCAGGACCATCTGCGACGCCGTCCCGGTGTCGGACGCGCCGCGGCTGACGTCGGCGATCCGCCGGGTCACCTCCGCGGTGCCGGAGGCGGCCTGCTCGACGCTGCGGGCGATCTCCCCGGTTGCGGCGCTCTGCTCCTCCACCGCGGCGGCGATCAGCAGCATCGAGTGGTTCACCTCGGCCACGACCTCCTCGATCGACCGCATCGACGAGACCGCGGTTCCGGTCGCACCCTGGATCGCCCCCACCGAGCGGGAGATCTCCTCGGTCGCGTCGGCCGTCTGCCGCGCCAGCGCCTTCACCTCGCTCGCCACGACGGCGAAACCCTTGCCGGCCTCGCCGGCCCGCGCCGCCTCGATCGTCGCGTTCAGCGCCAGCAGGTTGGTCTGCGAGGCGATCTGGCGGATCAGGTCGACGACCGTGCCGATGCGCTCCGCGGTCTCGGCCAGCCGGGCGATGCCGCCGCCGGTTTCCGCGACCTGCGTCACCGCATCCTTCGCGACCTCGGTCGAGCGCGCCACCTGGGACGAGATCTCCCCGATCGACGCCGAGAGTTCCTCGGCCGCTGCGGCGACCGTCTGGACGTTCGTCGCCGCCTCCTCGGCGGCCGCGGCGACCGCGACGGCCTGTTCGCTCGCGTCGTTCGCGGTGTTGGACATCCGCGACGCGGTCGTCTGGAGGTTCGTGGCCGCCTCGTCGACGGCGCCCACGACCGACCGCGCGTTCTCCTCGAAGGTCCTGGTGACGCCCCGGAACCGCTCGATCTTCAACGCCATGCCCTCGGTCGCCTGGTTGACCGTGCGGGCCGCGTGCAGGAACGAGCCGTTCATGCCGCGCTCGACGATGCGGCGGTAGTAGCGCTGTGCGCTGACCGCATCGAGCGACGCCTTCGATTCGCGGACGTAGGCGTCGGCGCGGTCGGCGAAGTCGTTGATGGCGTGCTGGAGCGTGCCGACGACGCCGCCGGCCGTCACGCCGACGATCCGCGATTCGAAGTTGCCGAGCTGCAGCCGTTCGAGCACCGCGATGCTACGGGCGAGTTCGCGGCGGTCCGTCCGCACCGCGGCGAGCAGCATGCCGCCGGCCACGGTCGCGCCGGCGGCGACCGCGGCGGCGACGAAGGCGCCCGAGGCGGCGGCGGCGACGGCGGCCGCCCCGGCAAGGGCGACGGAGCCGAAGCCGGCCAGGTCAGCTCTGGAGAGAGAAGATGAAGCGGTCATAGTCGAGCCCCTTGGCGTTGAGGACGTCGTTCAGGCGGGTCGTCGCGGCGTCGATCGCGCGCTTGGCGGAGGTTTCGCGGCGTTCGGCCTCGGCCATGTCGCGATAGAGCGGCGCGATGACCTGATCGACCACGCGGCGGTCGGGCACGCGCCGGTTGGAGTGGTAGCCGGAAACCGTCCCCGCCTCGTCGAAGGTCGGGGTCACGTGGGCGAAGACCCAGTAGTGGTCGCCGTTGAGGGATCGGTTGAGCACGTAGGCGAAGATCTCGCGCCCTTCCTGGATCGTGCCCCAGAGCAGACGGAAGATCGCCTTCGGCATGTCGGGGTGGCGGATCAGGCTGTGCGGCTTGCCGACCGCGTCCTGCTCCCGGACCTCCGAGATGGAAAGGAACGTGCGGTTCCCGTAGGTGATCTTGCCGCCGGTGTCGGTCTTCGTGACGATCAGGTCGCCGTCGCCGAAGGACCGCTCCTTTCCGGTCAGCTGCGGTGCGGACATTCGTGCCTCCTCCCTCGATCGGGCATCGTCGCCCGGTGATGAGGATGGTCGCCTGTCCGATCGACGGGGGTATGTCCCGCGCGTGTCGTCGCGTGTCGTCGTGCGTCGGCGCCCGCGGTCCGGCGTCAGCCGCGCCGGCGCACCGGGGCCGTGAACATGTAGCCGGCGTTCCGCACCGTCTTGACGATCGTCGGCTCCGCCGGATCGCGTTCGATCTTCCGCCGCAGGCGTCCGATCTGCACGTCGACGCTGCGGTCGAAGGCGGGGGCGTGGTCGCCGTGCGTCAGGTCGAGCAGCTGGTCGCGCGACAGCACCCGGCCGGGGCGTTCCGCGAGCGCGTGGAGCAGGTTGAACTCGCCGGTCGTCAGCTCCTCGTCGCGGCCGTCGGGACGCAGGAGGCGACGGGCGTCCGGAATCAGGGTCCAGCCCTCGAACTCCAGCGCGGGCGACCCGGCGGCGGCCGCCGGGGCGGGGGCAGGGGTGGGGACGGAGACGGAGACGGAGACGGAGACGGGGGCGGCCGGCGCGTGGGGGGCGACCTCGCCCAGGAGGACCGGCGCGGGCGGCCGGATGCGCCGCAGGACGCTGCGGACGCGCGCGACCAGTTCGCGTGGCTCGAAGGGCTTCGCGACATAGTCGTCGGCGCCGATCTCGAGGCCGATGATGCGCTCGATCGCGTCGCCCCGCCCGCTGAGGATCACGAGCCCGCAGTCCGTGCGCTCCTTGAGCGTCCGGGTGATCGCGAGCCCGTCCGCGTCGGGCAGGCCGAGATCGATCACGACGAGGTCCGGGGGATCGCGGAGCGCGGCGGCGAGGGCCTCCGCACCGGTCCCGGTCTCCACCACGGCGAAGCCAGCGCCCGTCAGACAGCGGACCACGAGCGACCGGATGTCCGGATCGTCCTCGACGACGAGGATACGACGTCCACTATCCACGGGGCCTGCCTCCTGCGAGGCGGATCATGGAGACATGTCCTTCGGGATCAAGGTTTTCCCGCGGATACCTCCGAATTGACCCTGACGCCGGTCCAGGAAAGAACGGCCGTTACCGCGTCGAGGAGTTCCGCGGGGGTGAAGGGCTTCGCGAGCGTCCGGCTGGCGCCGTAGAGTTCGGCGCAACGCAGGTAGAGGTCGGAATGCTCCCGGACACCCCCGGTCATCGCCAGGACCGGGGGCATGAGCCCGGCGACGCGCATCGCCTTCAGGAACTCGATGCCGTCCATGTCCGGCATCACGATGTCGGTCACCACCGCGTCGTAGCCGCCCCCGTCGAGCAGCGCCATCGCCCGCAGGCCGTTCTCCGCCGTGCGGACCTCGTATCCCGCCCGCGCCAGGATGCGCCCGGCCAGCTGCCGGATGTCCGGGTCGTCGTCGACGACGAGAATGCGGCGCATGGGGGCGGTCGGTGTCATGCACCGCATCGTGGACCTGGGCACGGGGCCCGTGTGTGCCGATGCGTGTCGGAATGTGTCGGCGGCCGGTCATCCGACGGTCTCCCCACTGGCAGGGGCGAGCGTGAGCACCGCTTCGAGTTCGGGAAGCGAAAGGGGCTTGCGGACGAAGGGGACGCCGAGCCGCCGGCAGTCGTCGGCCACGGACGCGCCCCCGCTCATCACCACCGTCCGCGTCCCCCGCGATCCCGCCCGGATGCGCTCGATCAGCTCCGTCACCGGCCGCCCGGGCATCGTCAGGTCGGTCAGTACGAGGTCGAAGCCCGCCGTCCCCGGGGCATCCAGCAGGGCGAGGGCCGCGGCGACGCCGTCCGTCGTCGTCGTGGCGAGACCGAGGCGTTCCAGCATGCGCATCGCGACCGCGCGGACGTCGGGATCGTCGTCCACCACCAGCGCGCGTCCCGCGATGCCCTTCGGTCGGTCGTCCGTGGTCGCCGCATCCGTCCGGGCCGATGCGACGGCCGTCGCGTCGGCGCCGCGCAGCAGCACCTCGACCCGGGTCCCGTGGTCCGGCCGGCTGTCGATCCGGATCTCGCCGCCCCAGCCGGAGACGTCGCCGTGGGCAGTCGCGAGCCCGAGCCCCGTGCCGCGTCCGACCGGCTTGGTGGTGAAGAAGGGCTCGAAGGCCCGGTCGACCACCTCCGGCGCCATGCCGCTGCCGTCGTCCTCCACCAGGATGGCGACCCACGCCCCGACAGGGGGATCGTCGCGCCAGCTCCCGCCCGGACCCGGGCGGCGCTCCGCGCGGATGGTGACGGCCCCGCGGCGCCCCTCCATCGCATGGAGCGCGTTGGAGAGGAGGTTGAGCAGGAGGCGGCCGAGCCGCTGGCGGTCGGCGAGGACGGACAGGCCCTCGCCCGGGGAGAGGACACGGAGGTCCACGCCCCCGGGGACCGTCGGCGCGACGAGCCGCACCGCCTCCGCGATCGCCTCGTCGATCGGCACCGGCGTGGGCACGGGCGAATCCTCCCGGGCGAACGCCATCATCTGCGCGACGAGGTCCCGCCCGCGCGACGCGGCGCGTAGGATCACTTCCAGGTCCTCGCGCTCCTGCGATCCCTCGGGGACCCCCTCGGCCATCAGCGACGCATAGCCCGCGATCGGGGTGAGGAGGTTGTTGAAGTCGTGGGCGATGCCGCTGGTCAGCCGCCCCACGGCCTCCAGCCGCTGCGCCCGCCGGAGCGCCGCCTCGATCTCACGCCGGCGGGTGAGGTCGCGCATCACGGCGGTGAAGTGCCGCCGCCCGCCCGCCCGCCACTCGCCGACCGACAGGTCGAGGGGGAACTGCGAGCCGTCGCGGCGCCGGCCCTCCACCTCGCGGCCGATGCCGATGATGCGCGCCACGCCCGTGTCCATGTAGTTCCGCATGTAGCCCGAATGGCGCGTCGCGTGCCCGTCGGGCATGAGGACGGTGACGTTGCGGCCGATCACCTCCTCGGGCGCATAGCCGAACATCCGCCGCGCGGCCTCGTTGAAGGTCTCGATCCGGCCGTCCTCGTCGATGGTCACCAGCGCGTCCACGGTCGCCTGCACCACCGCCTCCAGGCTGGACCGGCTGGCGGCGAGTTCCTCCAGCGCGGCCACCTTGTCGGTCACGTCGGTGACGATGCCGTCGATGCGCTCCAGCCGTCCGTCGGGGCCGAGGACGCCGTGCGACTTGTCGCGGACCCAGGCGACGGCGCCGTCCGGCCGCACGATCCGGTACCGCGCGTCGAAGCTGTCGACCCGGTGGTCGGTCGCCCGGTGGAGGGCCTCCACCCGTTCGCGGTCCTCGGGGTGGATCGCGGCCAGCCAAAGGTTCCGATCGCCACGGAACGCTTCGGCCGTCCGGCCGTAGACGCGTTCGCACGCGGGACTGACGTAGGCGACCTCCCAGGTGTCCGGGTCCGCGCTCCAGACGACCTCGTCCAGATGCTCGACGATGCTGCGCACCTCCCGCGCGCTGGCCGAGGCGGCCTCCCGCGCGGCACGCTCCCGGTCCTCGGCGTGTTCGAGCCGCAGGACCACCCACCAGAGCGCGACGAGCGACAGGAGTGCGACGGCGCCGAGGACGAGGGACTTCGGCAGCCAGAGCCGCGCGAGAAGGTCCGGCTCGGAATAGGTCACGACGACGTGGGCGTCGAAACCGGGAACGGACACGGCGGCCCCGATCCGCTGCCGTCCGTCGGGGTCGACGGACAGCCGGACGGGGGCGCCGTGCCGTCCCGTCCCGCCGGCGGACCGCAGGAAACCGAACAGGTCCGGTACGGCGGGGGCGGACTCGGGCATCCACAGGAGAAGGCGGCCGTCGCCCATCGCCACGCCGACGGCACCGTCGTCGTAGAGGTGCCGGGGCGTCACCACCTCCGCCAGGGCGGCGAGGGGGAGGACGGCGAGGACCACGCCCGCGAAACGGCCGTCGGGTCCGTCGAGCCGGCGGCTGAGCGCAAGGAACGGACGGTCCCTGACGAACCCCGTCCGCCCGATGGCGGGGGCGGAGAGGCGGACCTCCCGGGACGGATCCCGGACGTGGATCCGGAAATGCTCCCGGTCGGCGTCGTCGGTGCCCTGGTGGTCCAGGGTGCGCGAGGTGTGGAGGAGACGGCCGGAGGCGTCGAGGACGTCGAAACTCGCGGCGAGCGGGAAGCGGGACGCCGCGCGGACGAGGAGTTCGTGGCCGACGAGGCGGTCCGTGGCCCGCGCCGGGTCGAGCAGCACGAGCGAGCGCGCGGCTTCGTCGAGCTCCGCCGCCGCCGTCGCGAAGGCCCGCCCGGCGGCGTCCGCGAGCGCGCCGGCGACCTGTTCGGCCGCGTCGATCGCATGGTGCCGGGTCCGTTGCAGCTCCAGCCAGACCGAACCGGCGGCCAGGACGAGGACGAGCGCGGCGAAGCCGCCGGCGAGCAACCGCAACCGGCGGTGCGCGACGGGCCGTGTCATCGGTGGGACGATCGGGAGGCGGTCATGGGTGGACGTTAATCAGCCATTCATTTCAGGGATGTTAACCGGATCGGCCCGGTTCGGGAGACACCGCATGCCGATCGTGGCCGTCCTGCTCGCACTCGTCCTCTCGGCGGTCTCCGCCGGGGCGGAGACGCCGCGCCTCGCGCACCAGTTCCCGCCGGACAGCCTTCCGGGCCGGGGGGCCACGATGTTCGCGGGGATGGTCGCGGCACGCGGCGGTCCCGGCGGCGACATCGCCGTCTACGGCGGCGGGATGCTCGGCGACGAGCGCGCCAATCTCCGCGACCTCGCGAGCGGGCGCCTCCAGTTCGCGCTGACGGGGGATCTGGTCATCGCCTACATGGCGCCCCGCTTCCGCGCGGTGTCGGTGCCCTTCGCGCTCGACGGCCCCGATCACGCCCTCGCCGTATTCGACGGTCCGCTCGGCAGGAAACTCGCCGATCATCTCCGGCGGGAGCGGGGGATCGTGCTGCTCGCCGCGCACTATGCGGGAACGCGGATGCTCACCACGAACCGGCCGGTGCGCTCGATCGCGGACCTGAAGAGGCTCCGCATCCGCCTGCCCCCGGACGACACCTGGATGGCGGCGTGGCGGCTGGCCGGCGCCGATCCGCGGGTCGTCGCGTTTCCGGACCTCGAGGCCGCGCTGCGGCGCGGTCACGTGGAGGCACAGGAGAACCCGCCGAACCTGACGCGCGCGGCCGGCCTCCACCGTCACCAGCGATACCTGGTCGCGACCGACCACGTACCGCAGATGCAATTCTGGTTCGCCTCCGCCGCCCATTGGGACGCATGGCCGCAGGCGGTCCGCAACGCGCTGCGCACGGCGGCGGGCGAGGCCGCGGCCTGGGTGACCGAGGAGGCGCGGCGCGGACAGGCTGCGGACGTCGCCTGGCTCACCGGGGAGGGCGGGATGGTCCTGCTGCGGCCCGACGTGTCGGGCATGCGGGAGGCCATGACCGGGCTCGACACCGACGCCGGGAGCGGCGTCGACGCCCTCGTCCGCGGCTGGATCCGCGACGCACGCCGCTGACGCGGGGCGCGGGGCGCGGGCCGGCGGTCCGGTCCGACGCCGCTCGCAGGGCGTCCATGTCGCAAAGCCATGACGAAGCCGTGTTGACCCTCCCAACACGGGAGCCGCCGCTCCAGCGACAGGCCGACCGCCGATGTCGTTCACGCCCATGGCTCCCGGCGGCCGGCGACATCATCCCCCGACGCGCTTCCGGTGCTGCCCGTCGGGCACGCCGTGCGCGCCGTCCCCGGACGCCCCGATCCTGGACATGATTTGGCTGGCCGCGCGGTCGACGCCGATGCACAAACGGGAACCTGCGGTTTCATCGGAAGGACCCGAGTTCCATGATCGAGACCCGTCCCCTCGGCCGGACCGGCGTGCCGGTGTCCGTCCTCGGCTTCGGGGCCGCCCCGCTGGGCGACCTCTACGACCGCCTCGACGACCGCGTCGCGGTGTCGGCGGTCGCTGCGGCGCGGGCCGCCGGCGTGACCCTGTTCGACACCTCGCCCCACTACGGCAACGGCCTGTCGGAGCTGCGCGTCGGCGCCGGCCTGCGCCAGGGACCGGCCGACGGCGTCGTGATCTCCACCAAGGTCGGCCGGACGATGGACCCCCGCCGCCGGCCCGACCCGCCGCCCGTGGGCGTGATCTCCCCCGGGTTCGCCGGCGGCGTGCCGCACCGGGCGGCGTTCGACTATTCCTACGACGGCGCGATGCGGTCGTTCGAACAGTCGCTGCTTCGCCTCGGCGTCGACCGGATCGACGTGCTGCTGATCCACGACGTCGACGTCTGGACCCACGGCGACGGCTTCGACGCGCGGTTCAAGGCGGCGATGGACGGCGCCTACCGCGCGCTCGACCGGCTGCGCTCGGAGGGGGTGGTCAAGGCGATCGGCGTCGGGATCAACGAGGCCGAGGTCTGCGTCCGCTTCGCCGAGGCCGGCGACTTCGACACGGTGCTGATGGCCGGGCGCTACTCGCTGCTCGACCAGGGCGGGGCGGCGGCGTTCCTGCCGCTCGCGCTGAAGAAGCGGATCGGGGTGATCCTCGGCGGGGTCTACAACTCGGGCATCCTGGCGACCGGGCCGGTCACGGGGGCGCGCTACGACTATCGCCCCGCATCCCCGGCGATCCTGGAGCGGGTGCGGCGGATCGAGGCGGTGTGCCGCTCCCACGGCACCGCCCTGCCCGACGCGGCGCTTCGCTTCGCCACGGCGCACCCGGCCGTGGCCTCGGTCGTGCTGGGCGCCGTGGCGCCCGACGAGGTGGCGCGCAACGTCGCCGCGCTCGCCCGGCCGATCCCGGCGGGGCTGTGGTCGGACCTCAAGGCCGAGGGCCTGATCCCGGCCGACGTGCCGACGCCCTGAGGAGGTGCTGGCGATGCTGAAGACGATCGATCCGCTGCTCACGCCCGACCTTCTGTGGGTGCTGGCGGCCATGGGCCACGGCGACGACCTCGCGCTGGTGGACGCGAACTTCCCGGCCGAGGCCGTGGCGCGGGCGACGGCGAGCGGCCGGCTGGTGCGGATCCCGGGGGCCGGGATGGCGCCGGTCGCCCGCGCCATCCTGTCGCTCTATCCGCTCGACGCCTTCGTCGACGATCCCGTGCGGCGGATGGAGGTGGTGGGCGACCCCGTGCGCATCCCCGCCGTGCAGGCGGAGGTGCAGCGCGAGATCGACGCCGCCGAGGGGCGGCCACTGCCGCTGGCCGGCATCGAGCGGCACGACTTCTACGCCGCCGCCCGGCGGGCCTTCGCGGTGGTCCAGACCGGCGAGACGCGCGGCTACGGCTGCGTCCTGATGCGCAAGGGCGTCGTCCTGTCCGGCTGAGGGGGGACGGGCGCCGCCGTCCTCACCCGTACACCACCCGGTGCAGCACGCCGCGGACGTGCGCCTCCAGCGCCCGGCGGGCCGCCGGCCCGTCGCCGCCCGCGATCGCGTCGATCACGGCGAGGTGCTCCTCCATCGCCTTGATCGTGTTCTCGACGTTCACGGCCGTCCGGCGGATCAGGCGGAACAGGAACATCTTCTTGTGGATGTTCCGGTACATCTCGGCGACGACCGGGTTCCGGTAGGCGTCGACGAAGCTGCCGTGGAAGGCCAGCTCCAGCGTCCGCACCTCCTCCTCGAAGGACTTCGGGTCGGTCGCCGGGCGGATGCGCTCGATCAGCGCCTCGTGCGTCGGGCGCATCGCCGCGCACCACTCGACCCGCGGGACCGCGACGAACCGGGCGAGGCCCTCGACCTCCAGCATCTCGCGGACCTGGAACATCGCCCCGACGTACTTCACGTCGGGCGCGAAGATCACGACGCCGATCCGGCGCCGCACGCTGACCAGCCCCTCCGCCTCCAGCAGCGCGATCATCTCGCGCGCGGGCGACAGCGACAGGCCCAGCGCATCCGCCAGTTCCTGCTGCGTCAGCGTCTGTCCGAGCTCGAGCACCCCATCGTTCAGTGCCTTGAGGAAACGCTCGCAATCCGGGTGATCGAGGGCTCGCATCGGGGTCCATCTAGACGACGCCCCCCGCCTTGACAAGGCAATTTCAATACGGTCTGATCGTGATGGAAAGCGCATTGAAATATATTTCAAATGCCGGCGCGACCCTCCCGGGCGACGACCGGCGGCGTCTTGCGGGGGGAGAATGTCGTCGATCCGGATCGGGATCGGTCAGTTCAAGGATCTGACCGACGAAAAGCTCCGCTTCGCCCAGCAGATCGGGGCGGAAGCGGTGCAGATGAACACGCCGAACATTCCCGGTGACACGCACTGGGAGGAGAAGGACCTCGTGGCACTCGTGAAGAAGTGCCGCGAGTACGGGCTGCACCTCGACGCGATCGAGAACGTGCCGGTCCACTTCTACGACAAGGCGATGCTGGGCCTGCCGGGGCGGGACGAGCAGATCGAGAACTACTGCCGCACGCTACGCGCGGTGGGGCGCGCCGGCATCCCGGTGCTGGGCTACCACTTCATGCCCAACTCGGTCTGGCGGACCGAGCGGCTGGCGCCGGGCCGCGGCGGGGCCGGCTGCACGAAGTTCGACATGGCGCTGGTCGACGCCGTCCCGGACCGGGACGGCCTGCGCCAGTTCCTGCCGACGGGCCTCGGGCACCAGTCGGCCATGCCGATCGCGGCACCGGGGGAGGTGCTTTACGACGAGGAGCGGATGTTCGCCAACTACGTCTACTTCATGAAGGCGGTCCTGCCGGTCGCCGAGGAAGCGGGCGTGAAGATGGCGCTGCACCCCGACGATCCGCCGGTGCCGATGCTGGGCGGCGTCGCCCGCATCTTCCGCGAGCCCGCGGGCTTCAAGCGCGCCTGGGAGCCGTTCGCCGACAGCCCGTCCTGGGGCCTCGACCTGTGCCTCGGCTGCTGCTCGGAGATGGTCGGCAACGCCAGCAACGTGAAGGAGATGATCGAGTTCTTCGGACCGAAGGGCCGCATCCTTTACGTCCACTTCCGCGACGTGCAGGGCGAGGTGCCGAACTTCCAGGAGTGCTTCATCGGAGAGGGGAACTACGACCCGGCCGAGGTGATGCTCCTCCTCAAGAGGAACGGCTTCACCGGCTTCGTCCTCGACGACCACGTCCCGCACATGGACGGTGACACCGACTGGAACCACCGCGGCCGGGCGCACGCCATCGGCTACATGCAGGGGTTGCTGCGGTCGCTGGCGCTGGTCGCCTGAGGCCCTGGGGGCACCGAACGACGAACGAACCAAGAAGACAATCGGGAGGAACGGACATGACCACGCGCTATCGCCTGACACGGCGCGCCCTTCTGGCCGGGACGGCCGCGGGCGTCGGCCTCGGCCTCGCCCGCCCCGGAATCGCCCAGCCGGCGGCGCTCCGCGGCACCACGCTCACCTACTGGGGCGGGCTGATCTTCTCCGACGCCGCCAACAAGCTCCTGGTCGACACCATCAACCGGTGGGGCCAGGCGAACGGCGTGCGCACCGACGTGGTGATGATCAACCAGAACGAGACGGTGCAGAAGGTCTCGGCGGCCGTCGCGTCGAACACGATGCCCGACGCCTTCGACCTCAACCTCGACCTGCTGATCGTGCTGGCGCGCCAGAACCTGTTCGCCCCGGTCGACGACCTCTATGAGAAGATCGGCCGGGCGCAGGGCGGCTGGCTCCCGGCCATCGACGGCGCCACCACCACGGCCCGCGGGCCGGAGGGGCGGGCGGGCGTGCCCTTCGGCGCGTCGGGCAACATGCTTCTGCGCCGCGACGACGTGCTGGCCAAGGCCGGCTTCGCGAACCCGCCCACGACCTGGCAGGAACTCGTCACCCAGGCCGCCGCGGTGAACAAGCCGCCGCTGTTCGGCCTGGGCCTCGCCCTCTCGAACGTGGGCGACGGCAACGTGCAGGTGAGCGCGCTGCAGTCCTTCGGCGGGCGCATCGCCGACGACACGGGCCGGACGGTCGCCATCAAGTCCGAGGCGACGCGCGAGTACCTGCGCTGGGTCAAGGACGCCTGGGACCGCAAGATCTTCCCGCCCGGCGTCTCCACCTGGGACGGGGCGGGCGACAACAACTCCTACCTCGCCGGCCAGTCGGCGTTCATCGCCAACACCGGCTCCGTCGGCATCGCGGCGAAGACGCAGGATCCGGAGCTGTTCGCCGGAACGAAGTATTCCTCGCTGCCCGGCGGGCCGAAGGGCGTGGTCTCGCCGCTGACGATCCAGTACCGGGCCATCCCGAAGGCCAGCAAGAACGTCGCCGGGGCGCGGGAGCTGATCGAACATCTGTCGCAGCCGGCGTTCATGAACGCCTATTTCGAGAACGCGATCTACGGGCCGGTGCTGGCGGACCAGCCGAAGCTCAAGGCCTTCGACGGATCGAGCGCGATCCTGTCCGGCCTTCTCGACCTCGCGCGGCGCGGCACGGCGCCGGGCGCGCCCGACGTCTACAACGTCGCCTATGCGGACGCCTGGAACAACTTCGTCATCCCGAAGATGGTCCAGCGGGTGGTGATCGACAATTGGGACTTCGACCGCGCGATGGACGACGCCCAGCGTTCGACCCAGGCGATCTACGACAAGTACAGGTGATCCGCGGCGTGCTGCCGCCTCATGGCTCGCCCCTCGACAGGCTCGGGATGGGGGGCTCACCATGAGGCGCGCCCGGCCGGGTGACGAACCCGGGCCGGACGCGCCTCGTCCTGGGCCCGTCGAAGGACGAGGCGGCACCGGAGGACCGACCCGATGGCGAATACCACCCCGCCCGCCGTTGCCAGGGCGCTGATCCCGCCCGCGTGGCGGACGCCGCTGTTCGCCTGGGCGCTCGTGCTCCCGGCGCTGGCGCTGCTCGTCGGCCTCGTCGCGTACCCGTTCCTCTATGCGATCTACGTCTCGTTCACCAACCGGGTGATCGGCAACGACGGCGTCTGGGTCGGCCTCGCCAACTACGCCTATCTGGCGCAGAACACGGCGTTCAACAGCGCCATATGGAACACGGTCGTGCTGGTGACGGTCACGGGCGTGCTCAAGTTCGTCATCGGGCTCGGGCTCGCGCTGCTGGTCCACCAGCACTTCCGCTTCCGCGGCGTCTTCCGCTCGTTCCTGATGCTGCCCTGGGCGATGCCGGCCTTCGTCTGCTTCCTGACGTGGCGGGTGCTCTATCAGCCGATCGGCGGCGGCATCAACCTCGTGCTGACCCAGACGGGGATCTATCCCGAGATCATCGACTGGCTGGGCCAGCGGTCCACCGCTATGCCGGCGGTCATCGCCGCCTCGACGTGGCGCGGCTTTCCCTTCTGGTTCGTCAGCTTCCTCGCCGGGCTGCAGGCCATCCCCAAGGAACTGTACGAGAGCGCGCGCATCGACGGGGCGAACGCGTGGCAGCGCTTCCGCCACGTGACGCTGCCGGGCCTCAAGCAGGTGATCATCGTGGTTACGCTCTTGTCGTCGATCTGGACCGCCAACGCCTTCGAGCACGTCTGGCTGCTGACCCAGGGCGGGCCGTCGGACGCGACGATGGTGTTCCCGGTGCTCGCCTACTACGGGATGCAGACCCAGCGGATCGGGGAGGCGGCGGCCGTCTCGGTCGCCATGCTGCCGGTGCTGCTGATCCTCGTCTTCCTCGCGACCTCGATGATGCAGAAGCGGGAGGACGAGCAGTGACCGTCGCGCGGCCCCGACCGCATCCGCACCCCGCCGCGCCCGACAGGCCGACGGCCGATGTCTTCTGGACCATCCGGCGGCGGGAGATCCTCGGCAAGACGATCACCTATCTCCTGCTCACGATCGCCGTCCTGCTGATCTTGTTCCCGATCTACTGGATGGTGATCACCTCGTTCAAGCTTCCGCGGGAGATCTTCCGCGTCCCCTCGCTCTGGCCCCAGGTCTTCACCTGGAACAACTACAAGATCCTGCTGGAGCAGAAGGACTTCCTGATCCCGATGCGGAACAGCCTGATCGTCGCCTCCACGGTGACGGTCACCTCGCTGCTGGTCTCCTCGCTCGCGGCCTATTCGATCGTCCGCTTCCGCTATCCCGGTCGCACGCTCGTCGGCCGCCTCATCCTCTTCGCCTATCTGACGCCGACGTCGCTGCTGTTCATCCCGCTGTCGATCCTGATGGCGCGGCTGCAGCTGGGGAACTCGATCTTCGGCCTCGTGGTGGTCTACCTCACCTTCTCGATCCCGCTCGGCACCTGGCTGCTGCAGGGCTACTTCCGCGCGGTCCCGCGCGAGCTGGAGGAACAGGGGATGATCGACGGGCTGTCGCGACTGGGCGCCCTGTTCCGCATCGTCCTGCCGCTGTCGGCGCCCGGCCTCGCCGCGGTGGCGATCTTCACCTTCACCGGGGCGTGGAACGAACTGCTCCTGGCGCTCGTGCTGGTCACGTCGGAGAGCCAGCGGACCGCCCCGCTCGCGCTCAACTATCTCATCACCAGCGACGTGCTCCCGTGGGGGCCGCTGATGGCGGGGGCGGTCATCTCGTCGTTCCCGCTCATGGTCCTCTACTTCGTCGCCCAGCGCTTCATGGTCACCGACCTGACCGCCGGATCGGTCAAGGGCTAGGGGCGACCCGCCTCAGAGGCGGTAGAAGCGGACCGCGTTGTCGCGCCACACCTTCAGCCGGTCGGCCTCGGGCACCCCGGCGAGGCGGCGGTCGACCCAGCCGATCCAGCGCGACAGCGGTGTGGCCCCCAGCACCACCGGCCAGTCGCCGCCGAAGCAGAGGCGGTCGAACCCGAACGCCTCGATCGCCGTGTCCACCCAACGGTCGAGGTCGCCGTCCGCGAAGCCCGGCGCCGCCTCGGTCGTCACGCCCGACAGCTTGCACGTCACGTGCGGCATCCGGGCGAGTTCGCGCATGTGCCCGGCCCACGGCGCGTGCAGCCCGTCGCGGATGGCGGGCTTGCCGATGTGGTCCAGCATCAGCGGCACGTCCGGCACGGCGGCGGCGAGGCGCAGCACGTTCGCCATGTGCCGGTGGTCGACGCAGATGTCGAAACTCAGCCCGAAGTCGGCCAGCATCCGCACGCCCTCGACGAAGTCCGGGCGCAGGCAGAAGTCGAGGTCGGGCTCGAACTGGATGATGCGCCGCACGCCGCGCAGGATCGCGTGGCGGGTCAGCGCGGCGACGTCGGCCGCCGCGCCGCGGCCCCGCTCCAGCGGCGCCCAGGCGACCATGCCGCGGATGCGGGGGTCCCCGGCCGCGAGCCCGGCGACCCACGCCGCCTCGTCCGCGGCCTGGGCGGGATCGGTCTCGCACTGGACGAAGACCATCGCCTCCACGTCCGTGCCCGCCGTGGCCGCGTCGTAGTCGGCCATCAGCCACGGACGGTCCAGCAGCGCGTTGCCCGCCAGCCACGGATAGCGCAGCCGGCGCGGGTCCCAGACGTGCAGGTGGGCATCGACGATCGGATGCGCGGGCACCGGCTCCTCCCCTCGGGTCCGTTCTCCCGTCCAGAGTGATGCGTCCGCCGGCCCGCGTGAAGCGGCGGCGCGCGGGACCCCGTGGCACCCGTGGCCGCCGGCGCATGGACTGCGGGCCATGACGTCCCGGCTCACCACGAAGGCCGCGCTGGCCCGGCTCCGCGCCCGGGCTGCCCTGACGGGTGCGGGGACCGTCGCGGTCGCGACCGACAACCGCAACGACCTTTCCGGGCCGGGCGGCGGACGGGCGCGAGCGCCGGTCGGGTCCGGCCCGATGAGCGCCGGTCACGCGATCGGCTCGAACAGCGCCGCCAGATCCTCCTCGCTGAACCGGAAGGTCCCGGTGGTGTCCGCGTCGTAGAGGGCGGCGGCCACGGCGCGCTTGCGCGACTGGAGGTCGAGCATCCGTTGCTCCACCGTCCCGGCGGCGATCAGCTTGTAGACGAAGACCGGCTTGTCCTGGCCGATGCGGTGGGCGCGGTCCGTCGCCTGGTCCTCGGCGGCGGGGTTCCACCAGGGATCGTAGTGGATCACCGTGTCGGCGGCGGTCAGCGTCAGGCCCACGCCGCCGGCCTTCAGGCTGATCAGGAACACGGGCACCGCCCCCGTCTGGAACGCCTTGACCGGCGTTTCCCGATCGGTGGTGTCGCCGCGCAGTTCGACGAACGCGATCCCGGCCCGCTTCAGTTCGGGGCGGATGAGATCGAGCATCCCGGTGAACTGGGAGAAGACGAGGATGCGCCGCCCCTCCTCCACGAGCGGGGGGAGCAGGTCCATCAGGTGCGCGAGCTTGGCCGACTCGGGCGGCGCCTTGGCCGTCCCCCGCGAGCGCACCAGCCGCGGATCGCAGCAGGCCTGGCGGAGTTTCAGCAGCGCGTCGAGGACGACGATGGAACTGCGCGCCACGCCCTTCTCGGCGATCGCGCTCCGGACCTTGGCGTCCATGGCGAGGCGGAGCGTCTCGTAGAGGTCGCGCTGGTCGCCGGTCAGTTCGATCCAGCGCACCATCTCCGTCTTCGGTGGCAGCTCGGCCGCCACCTCGGTCTTCGTCCGCCGCAGCAGGAAGGGCTTGAGCCGGCGGGAGAGCAGGCCGCGGCGGGCAGTGTCGTTCCGGCGCTCGATGGGGGCGCGGAACGCGGCGTTGAACGTCTTCAGGTCGCCGAGCAGGCCCGGCATGAGGAAGGCGAACAGCGACCAGATCTCGCCCAGATGGTTCTCCACCGGCGTCCCGGTGAGGCACAGCCGGTGGCCGGCCTTCAGGCGACAGGCCACGCGCGTCCATTGCGACGTGGGGTTCTTGATCGCCTGCGCCTCGTCGAGGACGACCGCGTGCCACGTGACCGCCCCCAAGAGGTCGCCGTCGCGCGGCAGCAGCGGATAGGTGGTGACGACCAGATCGGCCCCGTCGAACGCGCCCGTGCCCCGCGGGCGCTTCTGGCCGTGCATGATCACCACGCGCAGATCCGGCGTGAAGCGCGCCGCCTCGTCCCGCCACGTCGCCACGAGGCTGGTGGGTGCGACCACCAGGACCGGCGCCTCCATGCGGCCGGACGCCTTCTCGGCCAGAACGTGGGCGAGGGTCTGCACCGTCTTGCCGAGGCCCATGTCGTCGGCCAGCACGCCGCCCAGCCCGTGCGCGGCCAGGAACCCCATCCAGCCGAAGCCGACGCGCTGATAGGGGCGCAGTTCCGCCCGCAGCCCGGCCGGCTCCGCCCGGGTGCCGGCGCCGGGCCCGCCGTCGCGAAGCGAGGCGGCCAGTTCGCGCAGCCGCGTTCCGCCGATCCGGCGCAGCCGCGTCGCCTCGGCGATCTCCTCCAGCGCCAGCGCCTGCACCAGCGACAGGTCGAACGCCGCGCCCGGCGGGCGTTCGGCGAACAGGTCGAACAGCACCTCGACGAGGCGGCGCACGCGCTCGAACGGGATAGCGAGCGTCCGGCCGTCGGGCAGGGGCGCGTAGAGGGTTCCGTCGGGCGCGAGGCTCTGCGGCGCGCCCCCCGGCCCGAGCCGGGCGAGCGCCGAGACGAGGATGGGCAGGAGCGCGATGCGCTCGCCCTCCACCTCGATCCCGAGGTCGAGCGAGAACCACCAGCCGCCGCGGTCCTCCAGGTCCGCCTGCCACTCGCCGTCGGCGGACACCGTGCGATGGCGGAAGTCGGCCCCGACCAGCACCCGCCACCCGGCGGCCTCGAGTTCGGGCACGTCGCGATGCACGAACGCCGGCCAGCGCAGGGGATCGACGGGGACGATCTCGCCATAGCCGCGCGGGGCGTAGGCGAGCGGGAAGGTGATCGCACCACCCTCCAGCGCCTTCGCCAGCCGGGGCGCCAGATGCGGATCCGTCCGCCCGAAGCCCAGCGCGGCGAGACGGGCGATGGCGGCCCCCTCGACGTCCGGCCGGCGCCGCTGGACGCGGACCATGCGGTCGACGACGCGGCGGACGTCGGCCGGCGGGGTTCCGGCGGGGATCTCCGTGCCGGCGTAGTCGAACGAGAGCCAGGCGGCGTCCACCCGTTCCTCGACCGGCGGCCCGCGCCGTCCCCAGGTCGCGAGCGGCGGCAACGTCCGGGTGGCGAGCCGGAGAACCGGCACCGGCGGGCTGTCGTCGACCGTGACGACGACGTCGGCGCGGGGCGGCGCCACCGATCCGTCGGGAAAGCGGCGCCTGAGGGTGTCGGCCACGGCGGCGGCCGCCTCGGCCGGAACCGGCGGGGCCGCCAGGATCACCGAGAGGACCGGCTGCGGCAGATCGAGCAGCAGTCGCCCGCAGGCCCCCGTCGCCGGATCGACCGCCCAGGGGACGGGGCCGGGCAGGACCGCCAGGGCGGGATCGCCGGCCTCCAGGCCCGGGATCTGGTTCCCGTGCAGGTCCAGCCGCCAGGCCAGACGCCCGGGCCGGTCGGCGCCGCGGGCGAGCGTCACGCCGTCCTTGTTCTCCCACCGGGCGCGGCCGGTCGCCAGGATGCGCTCCATGGCCCATGCGAAGGTGTCGGGGTCGCCGTGGGCGGGCCAGTCGTCCAGGGCACCTTGGGACATGGCCGTCAGGACGCGGGCGACCGCCCGGTCGACGTCGGCGACCGACCGCGCCGTCGAGGTGGCGACGGCGGACAGCCGCATGGGCCGGCCGGCGCCCCAGCCGCCGGCCTTCAGCGGCCGGACCGCGACCACGTCCAGCGCGGTGCGCTCCGGCCCGCCCGGCGGCCGGTGGACGTGGAAGCAGTAGAGGATCGTCTCCGGCGGCGGGCCGGACTTGGGCTCCCCGTCCGCCGGATCCGCCGGGGCCGCGGCCTCGTCCAGCCGGTCGAGCCAGCGCCCGAGCGCACCCGCGAGCGGGGCGGCGGCCATCAAGGGTGGCGTGGAAGGGCCGGTCGGTTCAGCCCGCGGTGGGGCAGGAATGGTTCGGTCGGCGAAGTCTCCGAACAGCCCGCCACGGACCGCCGCGAGCAGCGCCGCGACGACATGCTTGCAGTCCGCCTCGACCGGGCATGTGCAGAACCCTTCGCAGACGACCATCTCGTCCGTCGGCGTCAGGTCGACCTCGACGCGGTAGGACACGCTCCCGCTTCCCCGGACGGTGGCCCGCAGTCGTGCGCCGATCTCGTCCGGCTCAATCGACAGTTCGAGGACGGCCCCCCGTCGCTGGTATTCGTCACCGCGTCCGAAGGTGGCGGCGTCGAACTGCTCCCGGATCCCCGGCTCGTCGAGCCGCAGGTCGGAACCGTATGGACGAGCTCGTGCGCGTCGACCCCGGGTCATCCGTCGGGCAGCCCATCGTTCCGGACATTCGAGGGGAGAGAGACTATCCCGGGAGCCCGCCGACACAAAGGGTCCGTGGCGGGCACCGGTGGCGAACCCTAGCCCTCTTCCGTCGCCCGCACCGCCGTCGCCACGTCCTTCGCGGCCCTGACCAGTGCCGCCAACGCGTCGGGACGGCGATCCTCGCGGAGACGGTCCTCGATCGCCACCACGCTGACCGCGAGGTGCGGGACGGGGCCATCGGTGGGCACCACGAGCGCGACGCCCGTGATCCCGCCCGTCAGGTGGCTTTCCGAAACGGCATGGCCCGTCGCCCGCGCCGCGTCGACCGCGCGTCGCACGCGCACGGGGACGCCGGGCCCGAAGGTCCGCAGCCGGTGTTCGTTCGCCACCAGCACCGCCTCGGCCTCCGCCGGCGGCATGGCGGCGAGGATCGCCACGCCGCCGGCGCCGAAGCCCAGCGGCCGGCGCATTCCGGGCGCCATCGACAGCACCTTGATCGGAAAGCGGCCCTCGCGTCGCTCCAGACAGACCGTGTCGAGGCCGTTGCGCATCATCAGGAAGGCCACGTCGCCCGTCGTCTCGGCGAGACGCGTCAGCGGCCCCTCGGCGACGGCGCGGCTGTCGAAGCGATGGGCGGCGAGGAGGCCAAGCTCGAACACCTGCCGGCCGAGGTGATAGCGGCTGCGCGGATCCTTCGCGAGGAAACCCAGGTCGACGAGGCACTTCAGCATCCGGTGCGCGGTGGCGGGGCCGAGCCCCGTGCGCGAGACGAGATCGGTCAGCCGCGCGCCCTGCATGTCGAAGGCCGCCGTTTCCCGCAGGAGACGAAGCGCCTTCTCCAGGCTGCGCGTGCCCGTCTCGCGTCCGCCGTCGTCCGCCGTCGTCGTCATGTCGTCGCCCCCGATGGTCCCCGACATTCCATATGATGAAAATCTTTGCTCCGATAGGGGCCTTGTCGCATCCGAATGTCTCGGTTACCGTTTCGTCCTGCACATGAATCGACCCCGATTCATGCGTTGGTTCGGCTTCGATACGTGGCGTTCCAATGGTTTGGCTTGGATCGTCGCGGGGCATCGGGGCCGACAGCGGGGAGGTTCCACTTGGTGGAAGACGCCGCGACGAAGAGTCCGCCGACCGGGACCGTCGATCCCATCACGCTCCAGATCCAGTGGAGCCGGCTGATCGCCATGATGGACGAGGTGGACATCGCCCTCGTCCGGACCTCCTTCTCGACCATCGTCGGCGAGACGCGGGACTTCGCGGTCATCCTGCTCGACCGGCACGCGCGCTCGATCGCGCAGTCTCAGCTCTCCTCGCCGGCCTTCACCTGCTCGCTGCCCTCGGCGACGCGGACGATGCTGCAGGAGTATCCGCCCGAGACGCTGCGCCCGGGCGACGTGCTCCTGACCAACGACCCGTGGATCTGCCACGGGCACCTGCCCGACTTCTACGTGGTGGTCCCGATCTTCTGTGCCGGGCGGCTGTCGGGCTACGTCGCGACCGCGGCGCACATCTCCGACATCGGCGGGCGGCTCGACGAGTTCGACGCCCGCGACGTCTACGAGGAGGGGCTGCGCATCCCGCCCAGCATGCTCTACGAGGGCGGGCGGCGGAACGAGCAGCTGTTCCGCATCATCGAGGCGAACATCCGCTATCCGCGCATGGTGCTGGGCGACGTCGACGCCATCGTCGGCGCCGCCAACGTCGGCGCGGAGCGGCTCTGCGAGCTGGTGCGCGACTACGGCGCCGACGCGATGGACGCGCTGGCCGACGGCATCCTCGACCGCTCCGAGGCGGCGATGCGGTCCGCCATCGCGCGCATCCCGGCCGGCACCTACGTCGGCACGACCGACTGCGACGGATACCGGATCCCCACCCATATCCGCATCGCGGTGACGGTGGAGGGCGACCACGTCGTCCTCGACTACGACGGGACGAGCCCCCAGCGCTCGGACGCGTCGGTCAACTGCGTGCTGAACGTCACCCACGCCCATTCGATCTACGCGCTCAAATGCGCGCTGGTGCCGGACCTGCCCAACAACGAGGGGCTGTTCCGCCCGATCCGCACCGTGGCGACCCCGGGCTCGATCGTGAACGCGCAGTTCCCGGCACCCGTGAAGACGCGATCGAAGACGAGCTACCACATCCACAACGCCATCTACGCCGCGCTCGCCCCGGTCCTGCCGGGCGTTCAGGCGGGCAGCGGGTCGTTCTGGTCGATCAAGTGCTTCGGCACCGACGCCGACGGGCTGCCCTTCGCGGTCCACGTGCTGCCGAACGGCGGGCGCGGCGCGGTCGACGGGCTCGACGGCTCGCCCACCGTCGCCTTCCCCGGCAACGGCACGATCACCCCGGCCGAAATCATCGAGAACGGCGCCCCGCTGCTCGTGCTCGAACGGTCGCTGCGCACCGACAGCGGCGGGCCGGGCCGCAGCCGCGGCGGCCTCGGCCAGACGATCCGCCTCGCGGTGCGCGACGGGCACACGGTCAAGATGACCATCCGGCCCGACAAGATCCGCTTTCCCGCACCCGGCCTGTCGGGCGGGCTGGCGGGGGCGCCGGGCGAGCTGCTGCACGACGACGCGCCGATGGCGCTGGAGCCGTTCACGTTCACGCCCGGGCACGTGGTGACCCTGCGCCTGCCGGGCGGCGGCGGGTTCGGCGACCCGCGCGAACGGCCGGCCGCCGCGGTCGAGGACGACGTCCGCCAGGGCTTCGTCAGCGCGGCGGCCGCCGCGGCGCATTACGGCCGGGGGCGGGCCGAAGCGGCCGACTGACGCCGATCCACCCATCCCGTGAGGACGACGCAGATGCACACGAGGCTCGACGATGTCCCCCGCCACCCGCTCGAGAAGGGCTGGCACACGCGCGTGGAGAACCCGCACCTGTTCGTGGACGGGTGCGTGCAGATCTGGCCGGACACGGCGTTCGAGGACCTCCACCGCTACGGCGTCGCCGCCTATTGCATCACCAGCTTCCGCCCGCACGACGGGGCGGAGCCGGCGCTCGACGCGCTGGCCGACTGGTGGCGCATCGCGCGCACCTATCCCAAGGTCCGGATCGCGCTGACCGCCGCCGACATCGAGGCGGCGAAGGCCGCGGGCGGCACCTCGCTGGTGCTGGCCGCCCAGGGCGGCGACGTCCTCGGCAACGACCTGAACCGGCTGGACATGTTCCACCGGATGGGCCTGCGGATGATGATCCCGGCCTACAACGCGCGCACCGCGCTGGCCGACGGCCTGCTGGAGCCGACGAACGCCGGCCTCTCCCGCATGGGCCGCCGGTGGGTGGAGGCGTGCGACCGGCTGGGCGTGCTGATCGACCTGACCCACGTGGGCGAGCGCTCCAGCCTGGAGGCGATGGACCTCGCGACGCGGCCGGTCGTGTTCAGCCATTCGAACCCGCGGGCGCTGGTCGACACGGTGCGCAACGTCACCGACGAGCAGATCAGGCGTTGCGCGGCGACGGGCGGCTGCGTCGGCGTGACGAACTGGGGCCCGCTCAACTTCAAGGCGGGGGCCGACCGCCGGCCGACCCTCGACGACTGGATCGACGGGCTCGCCCACGTCGCCGACCTCGTCGGCGCCGCCCACGTGTCGATGGGCACCGACATGAGCCACGGGACCTATCCCGACGGCGACCTGATGCGCAACCGCAACAGGGCGTCGGGCTCGGGCGTCGGCTATGGCGCGGTGGTGGAGGAGAGCCCGCGGTCGCGCCTGCGCTACGTCGAGGGGTTCGACGACTACGGGAAGATCGTGGACGTCGCCGCCGCCATGCGCCGGCGCGGCTTCTCCGAGGCCGACGTGGCCGGGATCATGGGCGGCAACCTGCTGCGGGTCTTCCGCGCCGTGTGGGGGGGCTGAGGGGCGATGCGCGCCGATCCCGGCCTCGACGATCCCATCGACCTGGAGATCCGCTGGACGCGCCTCGTCACCATCATGGACGAGGTGGACGCGGCCGTCGCCCGCACCTCCTTCTCCACCATCGTGGGGGAGAGCCGGGACTTCGGCGTGGTCATGCTGGACCCGCACGGCCGGTCGCTGGCGCAGAGCCAGCTCTCCACCCCCGCCTTCACCATCACCCTGCCGCTGACCGCCAAGCACCTGCTCGCCGCCATCCCGGCGGCGACGCTGGAGCCGGGCGACGTGCTGATCACCAACGATCCCTGGCTGGGGTCGGGCCACCTCCCGGACCTGACGATCTGCACGCCCGTGTTCCACCGCGGGCGCCTCGCCGGCTTCATCGGCTGCGTCGCCCACATCTCCGACATCGGCGGCCGCGCCGACTACCTCGACGACAAGGACCTGTTCGAGGAGGGGCTGCGCATCCCGCCCACCTTCCTGGTGCGCCGCGGGGAACCGGTCGACCTGCTGTTCCGGATGATCGAGGCGAACGTGCGCGTCCCGCGCCTCGTGATCGGCGACATCCACGCGCTGCTCGGCGCCGAGCGGCTGGGGGCCGCACGGCTGGTCGAGTTCCTCGACGACTATGGGATGGAGACACTCGACCCCATCGCCGACGTCATCCTCGCCCGGTCGGAACGCGCGATGGCCGCCGCGGTGCGGGCCCTGCCCGACGGCACCTGGCGCGCCGCGGTCGACGCCGACGGGCATCGCCGCCCGGTCCACATCGAGGTGGCGGTCACCGTGGCGGGCGAGCGGATCACCGTGGATTTCGAGGGGTCGTCGCCGGAACAGACCGACACGTCGATCAACTGCGTGATGAACACGACGTTCTCCGACGCCTACTACCCCTTCAAGTGCAGCCTCCTGCCCCACCTGCCGAACAACGAGGGGCTGACCCGCTTCCTCGCGGTGAAGGCGCCCGAGGGCTCGATCTTCAACACCCGCTTCCCGCGGGCGGTGCGGGCGCGCTCGAAGTCGAGCTTCCACATCCACACGGCGATCTATGCGGCGCTGGCCGACGTGCTGGGGCCGACGGCACAGGCGGGCAGCGGATCGTTCTGGACGCTGGTGGCGTCGGGCACCACGGCCGAGGGCGAGGGGTTTCGCGCGCACATGCTGCCCAACGGCGGCAAGGGCGCGCTCGCGGGCACCGACGGGCTGCCCACGATCGCCTTCCCCTACAACGGCATGATCACGCCGGTCGAGATCTTCGAGAACAACGCGCCGGTGCTGATCACGCGGCGCGCGCTGATCCCCGACAGCGGCGGCGCCGGCACGCGGCGCGGCGGCCTCGGCCAGTCGCTCGTGTTCACGCCCTCGACCGACGCGCCGGTGCAGGTCTTCGTCCGGCCCGACAAGCTGCGCTTCCCGCCGCCCGGCCTCGCCGGCG
>CANGXM010000015.1 GCA_947457845.1 Rhodospirillales bacterium
ATGAGACAGGAGGCGCCACCCCGACGGGACCCCGGCCGGCCCGTCGGACGGCGCCGCCGCAAGGATCCGCGACCCCGTTGCGGCCGCGGAGCCGGTCCCGACCGGCAGGCCGAGGGCGAGGGAGGCGGCGAGGAACCGGCGGCGGGGGATCACGCGGGCGAGGTTATCCGCCCCGCCGCCCGCCGGGGAGGGGGCCCGGTGGGCTACCCCGCCGGGAACGCCGCTTCGTCCACCGGCTCCCATCCCCGCGGTGTCAGCGCCTCCAGCGGGCGGAAGCGGGCCTTGTAGGCCATCTTCCGGCTGCCGGCGATGAAGTAGCCGAGGTAGACGTACGGCCGCTCCAGCGCCTGGGCAGTCTCGATCAGGCAGACGATCATGAAGGTGCCGAGGCTCCGGTCCGTCTCGGCGGGGTCGAAGAAGCAGTAGACCGCCGACAGCCCGTCCGCGAGCCGGTCGGTCAGCATCGCGGCGACGAGGCGTCCCGCCGCGTCGCGGGCCTCCACGATGACCGTGTCGGCGCGGCCTTCCTCGACCATCGCGCAATAGTCGGCCAGCGACATGCGGGCCATCTCGCCGTCGCCGTGGCGCGACTGCTGGTAGGCTTGGAAGAGCCGATACTGCTCCAGCGTCGGATGGGCCGGAACCAGCCGCAGCGCCAGATCGGCGTTCCGCCGCCGGATGCGCGCCAGCGTCCGCCGGGCCGCGAACCGCGCGACCGGCACCCGGACCGGCACGCAGGCCGCGCAGTCGGGGCACACCGGCCGATAGACGATATCGTGGCTGCGCCGGAACCCAGCCTGGGAGAGCGCGGAGTTCACGTCGGCGCCCGACGCGGGCACGAGGCGGGTGAACAGCTTGCTCTCCTGCCGGTCGGGCAGGTAGGGGCAGGGGATCGGTGCGGACCGGAAGAAGACCTGTAAGGGACGGTTCGCCGGCTTGATGATGCTCATGGAGGGTGGGCGGTGCTCAGGCGGTTTGTTTCTGCGACCCGGCGACCGACGTCGCGGGCCAGCCGAAGAACCCGGTGCCGACGGCGCCCGCGACGTCGGCGAGGCGGATCTGCAGCCAGTCCAGATACAGGTGCAGGCCGTCCGCCAGGACGCCGTCGATGGGCTTGCTGATCAGCACGGCCAGGATCTCGTCGAGGACCTCGAGCGCGGGGTCGCCGCCCCGCAGGTGATAACGTGACTTCAGTTCGGTCAAGAAACGGTTGACGGTCCGCACGCAGACGCTGACCGACCGGGGGAATCCCTGGTCGAACAGCAGGAAGCCGGCGACCGCCTGCGGGGTCATGCCGCGCGGATAGACCCGGCGGAACGCGTGATAGCCGGCGGCCGAGCGCAGGAGCGCGTTCCACTGGCTGACGTCGAGCGGCGACCCCACCTCGGCGACCGACGGGAGGAGCAGGTGGTACTTGACGTCGATCAGGCGGGTCGTCTGGTCCGCCCGTTCCAGGTACTTGCCGAGCTGATAGAAGTACCAGCCCTGGTCCCGATAGAAGGTGCCCTCGGTGATGCCCGTGTGCGTCTGCGACGCCTCCTTCACCTGGGCGCACAGCGCCGACAGGCGCTGCGTCTCCACGTCCCGCCCACCGAGGCCGGAGAGGTGATTGTAGAAGACGTTGATCTGCGTCCACATCTCGGTCGAGATCCACGGGCGCAGGGTGCGCGCGTTCTCCCGCGCGGCGCGGACCGAATAGCGGATCGAGGTCGGGTTGTTCTCGTCCAGCACATAGAAGCGGATGACGTTCTCGGCCGTCGGCGCGTCGTAGAACTCGTAGAATCGCGTCTCGTCGGCGTTCAGCCGCAGGATCGGCTCCCACTGCTTGCCGCCCCGGCTGTCGCGGTCGAACGTCTCGTGGACGTCGAGGATCCGGGCGAGGTTCTCGGCCCGCTCCATGTAGCGGGCCATCCAGAAGATGCACTCGGCGTAGCGCGACAGGAGCTTCATCGACCGGGCCCTCCCGTCAGGACCCATGTGTCCTTCGATCCGCCCCCCTGGGAGGAATTGACGACCAGCGTTCCCCGCCGCAGCGCCACGCGCGAGAGCCCGCCCGGCAGTACCCACGACGACTTGCCGGTGATGCAGAAGGGACGGAGGTCCACGTGCCGCGGCTCCACCCCCTCCTCGACGAGCGTGGGGCAGACCGAGAGCGGCACCATCGGCTGGCTGATGTAGTTGGCGGGATCGTCGAGGAGCTTGCGCCGGCAGTCCTCGATCTCCTCCGCCGTGGCGCGCGGCCCGATGGTGATCCCGTAGCCGCCGGCCTCGCCGACCGGCTTCACCACGAGGCGCTCGAGGTTGTCGAGCGTGTATTTCAGCCCCTCCGCCTCGCGGCAGATGTGGGTCTCGACGTTGGGCAGGATCGCGTCCTCGCCGAGGTAGTAGCGGATCATCCGCGGAACGTAGGCGTAGACCGCCTTATCGTCGGCGACGCCGGTGCCGACCGCGTTGGCCAGGGCCACGTTCCCCTTGCGGTAGGCCTCGAAGATGCCGGGCACGCCAAGCATGCTGTCCGGGTTGAAGGCCCTCGGGTCGAGGTAGTCGTCGTTGAGGCGGCGGTAGACCGAATCGACCCGCGCGAGGCCGTCGGTCGTCTTCATGTAGACGATGTCGTCCTCGACCACGAGGTCGCGACCCTCCACCAGCGGCACGCCCATTTCGCGCGCGAGGAAGATGTGCTCGAAATAGGCGGAGTTGTAGGCGCCGGGCGACAGCAGCACCACCTGCGGCTCGCCCGCCGTGGCCGGCGCGATTTCCGTCATCGCGTTCAGCAGGCGCGGGCCGTAGTTGTCCACCGGCCGCAGCCCGATGTCGGCCATCAGGTCCGGGAAGGCCCGCTGCATCAGGTTCCGGTTCTCCACCACGTAGGAGACGCCGGACGGCACCCGCCCGTTGTCCTCCAGCACCCGGAAAGTGCCCTCGCCGTCGCGCACGAGGTCGATGCCGAGGATGTGGATGTAGGTGTCGAACGGCACCTTCAGCCCGACCATCTGCGGCCGGTAGTTCGGGTTCCCGAGCACGAGGTCGGCCGGGATGATCCCGTCCTTGATCACCGCCTGGTCGGAATAGATGTCCTTGAGGAAGAGGTTCAGCGCGGTCACCCGCTGCACCACCCCCGCCTCCAGGTTCGCCCACTCCCCGGCCGAGATCACCCGCGGGATCACGTCGAAGGGCAGGATACGGTCGACCGCCTGGGAGGCCGACTGGATCAGGAAGGTGATGCCGAGGTTGAACAGCTCGAGTTCGGCGCTGTGCGCCCGCTGGCGCAGGTCGGCGAAGTCGAAGGACGCGATCCGATCCCGGATCTGGCGCGCATGGTCGGCGGGGTTCGCCGCATTCCCGAACAGTTCGCAGAAGTAGCCGCCGGGATCGTACCCCGACAACAGGTTTCGGGCGGTGTCTGCGGGGGTGTCCACGGCGGTCCGACGGTCCTTCGTCACACACGATCCCCGCGTTCCATCGCATGCGGGCATGGCCAGTATGTGCATGGTGCAATGCGGATGGCCAGTCACATCCGACGGTCCGTGCTGCGCCGCACCAGCGCGCGCGGGCCGTCAGGCGTCGCAGGGCTCCACGTCCACCGCGATCGTCAGCCCGTGCCTGCCGCCACCGAGGATGACGCCGCGGGTCGGGCTCACGTCGTGATAGTCGCGCCCGATCGCCAGGACCACGTGATCCGGGCCCGCCGGCATGTCGTTGGTCGGGTCGAGGTCGAGCCAGCCGGCATCGCCGCACCACACGCCGGCCCAGGCGTGGCTGGCGTCCGCGCCGGCGAGGCGCGGCTGCCCCGGCGGGGGGCGCGTGCGCAGATAGCCCGACACGTAGCGCCCGGCGACGCCCATCGACCGCAGGCACGCGATCATGACGTGCGCGAAATCCTGGCAGACGCCGCGCCGGTCGCGCAGCACGGTCTCGGGCGGGGTCGAGACGGTGGTCGCGGCCGCGTCGAAGGCGAAGTCGGCGTGGATCCGGTGGGCGAGGTCGCGCGCCGCCTCGCCCACCGGGCGACCGGGCGGGAAGCTCGGCCGGGCGTAGTCGGCGCAGAAGGCGGGCTCGGGGATCACCGTGCTGGGCAGCGCGAAGGCGCAGGCGGCGCGCGACCCGGCGTCCGGCGCCTCGCGCAGCCGGTCGCGCACGGTTTCCCACGCCGGGGTCCGCGCGGGGTCGCGGGTGGCGTCCGGCCCGGGATGGACCGTGACGTCGAGGGCGACCGCGATCTCCAGTTGCGTGTGCGGCGCCTCGATCGACAGGAGGCGGCCGACGTTCCCGAAGCCGTCGGTCCGCTCCTCCATCCAGGCGGGCGCCGGGTCGATCCGCATCTCCGCCGCGTGAACCGTCTGCCGCGGTCCCGACGGAGGCCAGAGGTGGACGAGGTGATGGGCCAGCGCCACCGGCACCGCGTACTCGTAGCGCGTCAGGTGGCGGATGCGGTAGCGGACGGCGATCATCTCAAACCGCCTGCCCGACGACGGCCGGGCTGAAGTAGGCGCGGGTGAGGAGGTCCGACAGCCCGCGCAGCGCGGCCGCCATCGGCCCCAGCGTCTCGGCGAAGGTGGCGTCGAGCGTCATCGGCACCGTCCGGCCGAGATCCTCGCGGAGCGCGGCGATGGTGGCAGCCGCCGCCTCCGCCGCCGGTCCGCCCGGCGGAAGCTGGGCCAGCGCGCGGGCGATCTCGCCCAGCTGGAAGGCGAGGCTGCGCGGGTTGCTCTCCTCGATCAGGAGGTGGGCCAGCGCCGGGCCCCGTTCGGGCGCGGCGGCGAACCGCTCCCGGTAGCCGGACGCGCTCTCCCCCAGTTCCAGCAGCAGGTCGAGAACGACGGGCCCCGCCTCCGGATCCTCGGCCGCGCGGGCGAGCCATTGGACGAGCGCCAGCAGGAACTGCGCGCGCTCCAGCCACCGGCCGAGGCGCAGGAACCGCCACGCGGGACCGCGCAGGATCGTCTCCTCCTCCAGCCCCACGAGGGCCGCCTGCCCGAGCACCAGCGTCTCGATCCGCTCCAGCAGCGCGGAGGGGGACAGGCGCGCGCGCTGCCCGCTGGTCTGTTCGAGGTCGGAGATCACGCGCCACAGGTCGGGCGCGAGGCGGTCGCGCACCGACGAGGCGCAGCGGGCGAGGCGCTGGAGCGTCGCGCGGACGCCGTCGGGCAGGCCCGGCTCGTGCAGCGCCGCATGGACCGCCTTGGCGAGATGGCGGCCGTCCGTGTCCGGCAGGGTGGAGAGTTCGGCGGGCCAGAGGTTCTGCCACGCCATCAGCCGGCGCAGGACGAGGAGTTCGGCGTCGCCCCACGGCCGCTCCACGTCGACCAGCCGAACGGCCACGCCGCGCAGGAGCGAGAGGACGTTGTCCGCCCGCTCGGCATAGCGGCCGAGCCAGAAGAGCCCGTCGGCCAGCCGGCTCGGCAGCGCGCCGCCGAGGCCGCCGCGCGCCCGGGCGGGCCTCGTGTCGGCGTGGGCGCCGCCGCCGGGGATCCAGGTGTCCTTGCTGCCGCTGCCGCGCTGCATCGAGACGACGGGGCGGCCGGTGTCGGGGGCGAAGCGGGTGAGGCCGCCCGGCATGGCGCGCCATGCGATCCCCTCAGGGCCCGGGATCCCGGCGACGTAGATCCGCAGCACGATCGCCCGGGGCTGCAGGCGCCCGTCGATCCAGACCGGCGAGGTCGAGAGCGCGACCGGCGTCTCGGCGACGAAGCGCCGGGGCTCGGACCGCAGGCCCGCCATCAGCCGCTCGCGCTCGGGCCGGGTGAGGTCGGCGACGACGAGGGGGTTGCTGCGGTCGGCGGCGAAGGCGGGGCGGAAGACGAGGCCGTCGAACCCGGCGAGCGCGCGGCCCAGCCCGGCCCGCGTGCCGCACCACCACTGGTCCGACTGCGGCAGGCGCAGCGGTTCGCCCAGGAGCCGCCCGGCCAGGTCGGGCAGCGCCCGCTTGATGGCCGCACTCTCCAGAAGGCCGGTGCCGAGCGCGTTGGCGACGGCCACCCGGCCCGTGCGCGCCGCCGCGGTGAGGCCCGGCACGCCCAGCGCGCTGTCCGGGCGCAGCTCCAGCGGATCGCAGAAATCGTCGTCGAGCCGGCGCAGCACCACGTGGACCCGCGCCAGCCCCTCGATCGTCTTCAGGTAGAGGGTTCCGCCGCGCACCGTGAGGTCGGCCCCCTCCACCAGCGGGATGCCCAGGTGGCGGGCGAGGTAGGCATGCTCGAAATAGGTCTCGTTGAAGGGGCCGGGGGAGAGGAGGACGAAGCGCGGCTCCTCCCCGGGATCGGGCCGGGCCAGCGTCTCCAGCGCGTCGCGAAGAGCCTGGAAGAAGGGGCCGAGCGGCTGCACGCCGACGCCGCGGACGGCGTCGCGCAGGACGCGGCCGATCACGAGCCGGTTCTCCAGCGCGTAGCCCGTTCCCGAAGGCGCCTGCGTCCGGTCGGCGAGCACCCGCCACGTTCCGTCCGGCCCGCGGCCGAGGTCGAAGCCCACGAGGTGGAGCCACAGGCCGCGGGGCACCGGCACGTTGCGGCAGGCCCTGAGATAGCCCGGGTCGCCGAACACCGCCGGCGCGGGGACGGCGCCGGCGTCGATCAGCGTCTGCGGCCCGTAGAGGTCGGCCAGAACCGCGTTCAGCAGCCGTGCGCGCTGGCACGCCCCCGTGGCCAGCTCGGCCCATTCCTCCGCCGACAGCACCAGCGGCATCAGGTCGAGCGGCCAGGGCCGTTCCAGCCCGAGCGGGTCGCCGTAGACGTTGTAGGTGACGCCGTTCTGGCGGATCAGGCGGCGCGCCTCGTCGCCCCGCTCGGCCATGCGGTCGGGGTCGACGGGCGACATCGCCCGCATCAAGGGCGTCCAGTGCGGGCGAAGGCGCCCCTGGCCGCCGGCCATCTCGTCCCACACCGCGTCCGCGACGCCCTCCGCCGTGTCGGATGCCGGGGCGAGACCGGGATCAGTCACGCCGCAGGTCCAGCGTCATCGGGAACTCCGCCGTCCGCTCGTCGGGCGGGACGGCGATGGTTCCGGGCGTGTGGCCGAAGGGGAAGAAGCGGGCGAGGCGCCGCGCCTCCGCCTCGTTCGCGTTCACCGGTGCCGTGTCGTAGTTGCGCCCGCCCGGATGCGCCACGTGATGGGTACAGCCGCCGACCGAGCGGCCCGACCATGTGTCGATCACGTCGAACACCAGCGGCCCGTGGACCGGGATGGTGGGATGCAGGCAGTTCGGCGGCTGCCACGCGCGGAACCGCACTCCCGCCACCCCCTCGCCCTCGACGCCGGTGGGATGAAGCGGCACCCGCCGCCCGTTGCAGGCGACGACGTAGCGTTCGCCCGGCATGCCCGCGACCCGCACCTGAAGCCGCTCGACCGAACTGTCGACGTAGCGCACCGTGCCGCCGCCCCCCGGCTCCTCCCCCAGCACGTGCCAGGGCTCCAGCGCGTGGCGGAGTTCCAGCGTCATCCCGCGCTGGGCGATCGAGCCGATCAGCGGGAAGCGGAACTCGAGGTGCGGGCGGAACCACGCGGGATCGAACGCATGGCCGTGGACGCGCATGTCCTCGACCACGTCCATCAGGTCGAGTTCGAGGAAATGGGGGAGCATGAACCGGTCCTGGAGCTCGGTGCCCCAGCGGACCAGCCGGTTCCGGTAGGGCCGCGACCAGAACCGCGCGATCAGCGCCCGAAGCAGGAGCTGCTGCACGAGGCTCATCTGCGCGTGCGGCGGCATCTCGAATCCGCGGAACTCGACGAGGCCGAGCCGCCCCGACGCGCTGTCGGGCGAATAGAGCTTGTCGATGCAGATCTCCGACCGGTGGGTGTTGCCCTGCATGTCGGTCAGGAGGTGGCGGAAGACGCGGTCGACCAGCCAGGAGGGCGGGGCGTCGCCCGCCTTGTCCAGCTGGCGGAACGCGATCTCCATCTCGTAGAGCGTGTCGTGCCGCGCCTCGTCGATGCGCGGCGCCTGGCTCGTCGGCCCGATGAAGAGGCCCGAGAAGACGTAGGACAGGGCCGGGTGGTTCTGCCAGTAGGTGACGATGGACCGCAGCAGGTCCGGCCGGCGCAGGAACGGGCTGTCGGACGGCGTCTCCCCGCCCACCACGATGTGGTTGCCCCCGCCGGTGCCCACGTGGCGCCCGTCCAGCATGAACGTCTCGGTCGACAGGCGCGACAGGCGCGCGTCCTCGTAGAGCGCGTTCGTTGTCCGGACGAGGTCGGGCCAGCTGGCGGAGGGGTGGATGTTCACCTCGATCACGCCGGGGTCCGGCGTCACCGCGATCGAGCCGAGGCGCGGGTCGCGGGGCGGCGGATAGCCCTCGATCATCACGGGAAGGTCCTCCAGCACCGCGGTCGCCTCGATCTCGGCCAGCAGCGCCAGATAATCCTCGAGGTACGCCATCGGCGGCATGAAGACGTAGAGCCGCCCGTCGCGCGGCTCCACGCAGAGCGCGGTCCGCACCACCCACCACGCGTTCTCGCCCGGCTTGGGCACCTCGCGCACCATGCGCGCCAGGATCGCGGGGTCCGGGCGGGCCTTGGGCGCCGCCCGGGGCGGCTCCCGCACGGGCTGGGCGTGCGGGTGCGGCGGAAGGGGGCCGCGCGCCTCGAAGGGATCCTGTTCGAAGGCGAAGGGATAGTCGCCCGGATCGACCCAGGGGAGGGAGCCGAGAGGCAGGCGATAGCCGACCGCGCTGTCGCCCGGGACGAGGAGGAGCTTCTCCTGCCGCATCGCCCATGTGGTTGCGAGCCAAACGGGCCCGTGCGCCTCGTGGCGGCGCTCGAGGGGCAGGGCGAACCCGACCGGCGTGTCCAGCCCGCGCTGGAACACCCGGGCGAGGCGGGCCCGCTCCTCCGCGTCCTCCAGCTTGCTGTCGAAGGGATCGACGTTGGCGGGGAGGAGCTGTTCGCGGCGGATGTAGTGCCAGGGGTCCTCGAACGTGCCGCGCACGAGGTCGGCGTCGATGCCGAGGCGGGTCGACAGGCGGCGGATGAACCGCTCCGCCTCGGCCGGGCCGAAGCCGTAGTCCTTCGCCTCGTCGGCATGCGCGTCGGCGTGGATCCACAGCGCGTCGCCGTCCTTGCGCCAATAGACGGTGAGCGCCCAGCGCGGCAGCGATTCGCCCGGATACCACTTGCCCTGGCCGAAGTGGAGGAAGCCGCCGGGGGCGAACCGATCCCTGAGGCGGGTCAGGAGGCCGGCGGCGAGGCCGCGTTTGGTTGGCCCGACGGCGGTGGTCGCCCACTCGGCCCCGTCGCGGTCGTCGATCGAGACGAAGGTCGGCTCCCCGCCCTGGGTCAGGCGCACGTCGCCGGCGGCGAGTTCGGCGTCGACCTTGTGGCCCAGCGCCTCGATCTGGCCCCACTGGATATGGGTGTAGGGCCTGGTCGTCCGCGGCGCGTCGCGGATGCGGGTCACCGTCATCGCATGGTCGAAGGTGACCTCGCACGGCTCCAGTCCGCCCGAGACCGGCGACGCGCTCTGCGGGTCGGGGGAGCAGGCGAGGGGGATGTGCCCCTCGCCCGCGAAGAGGCCCGAGGTGGGGTCGAGGCCGACCCAGCCCGCGCCGGGCAGGTAGACCTCGGTCCAGGCGTGAAGGTCGGTGAAGTCCGCCTCGGGCCCCGCGGGACCCTCCAGTGGCGTCTCGTCTGGAACCAGCTGGATCAGGTAGCCGGAGACGAACCGGGCGGCGAGGCCGAGACGGCGGAGCGCCTGGACCAGGAGCCACGCGCTGTCGCGGCACGAGCCCTTGGCCAGCGACAGCGTCTCCTCCGGCGTCTGGACGCCGGGCTCCATGCGGATGACGTAGCCGACCCGCTTCTGGATCGAGGCGTTCAGATCGACCAGGAACCCCACCGTCCGCCGCGGCGTCCGGTCGACGCCCGCGACCAGTGCGGAGAGTAGCGGACCCGCCTCCTCGGTGATCAGGTAGGGCGCCAGCTCCTTCGCCATCGCCTCGGGATAGGCGAAGGGAAACGCCTCCGCCCAGGGCTCCAGGAAGAAGTCGAACGGGTTGATCACCGCGACCTCGGCGACGAGGTCGACCTCGACCGTGAAATGGTCTGTCTTCTCGGGAAAGACGAAGCGGGCGAGGTAGTTCGACTGCGGGTCCTGCTGCCAGTTCAGGAAATGCTGCTTCGGTTCGACCTTCAGGGAATAGCTGAGGATCGGCGTCCGGCTGTGCGGGCAGGGACGCAGGCGGACGACCTGGGGGCCGAGCGAGACGGGGCGGTCGTAGCGGTACTTGGTCCGATGGTGCAGTGCGACGTGAATGGCCATCCCGGGGTCCGGCTCGATGTCTGTGGCCTTACGGCGCCAAAGCGAAATCGTAACACCGCAGCGCGGCAAAGACGAAGGCTTGCGGCACCGGCCGTCGGCCGAACGTCGCGGTCGATATCCACGGCGCACCATCGTACAATGACCGTCGTCCGTCCCTTCGAGGCCGCCCCCCCATGTGCCGCTGGCTCGCCTATTCCGGCGCCCCGATCCTGGTCGACACCCTTCTCTTCAAGCCCTGCAATTCGCTGATCCACCAGTCGCTCTCGGCCCAGCGCGCGCACGTGCCCACCCAGGGCGACGGGTTCGGCCTCGGCTGGTACGGCGAGCTTCCGCGACCGGGGGTCTACCGCGACACCATGCCGGCCTGGAACGACGTCAACCTCCGCGCGCTCAGCGAGCAGATCCGGTCCGGCCTGTTCTTCGCCCACGTCCGCGCCTCCACCGGCACGGCGACGGCGCGCCTCAATTGCCACCCCTTCCGCTGGGACCGCTGGCTGTTCATGCACAACGGACGCATCGGCGGCTGGTTCGAGGTGCGCCGTGACATCGAGCAGCGCATCGCGCCCGACCTCTACCGCTTCCGCGAGGGGTCGACCGACAGCGAGGCGATGTTCTACCTGCTCCTGAGCCACGGTCTGGCGCGCGATCCGGCCGGCGCCTTCGGGCGCGTCTTCGCGGAGATCGAGGGGCTGATGCGGGCGGCCGGCACGGACGAGCCGCTGCGCGTGACCGCGGCGCTGACCGACGGCGACCGCGTCTGGGCGGTGCGCTATTCCAGCGACCGGCAGTCGCCAAGCCTGTTCTACCGCCGCGGCGGGCCGCTCGCGGTCGAGGACGGGCACTGCGGGCTCGGCTCCGGCGAGAATACGATCCTCGTGGTGTCGGAGCCGCTCGACGGGGACGATTCGGAATGGTCGGAGGTGCCGGAGGGCACGCTGCTGACGGCGCGGGGCGGGACGGTGCAGCTGATCGCGCTGGGGCCCGCACGTCGGGCGGCGTGAGCGACGCTGAGAAGACCCTCACCCCGCCCCTCCCCCACGCCAGGGGAGAGAAGGGGCGGGGTGAGGGTTGTTCCTGTCCTCAGGCCGCCGGGCGCTCGCCCTCGGGCACGTCCGCCATGACCCGCATCCGGACGATCTGGTCCGGGTCCTTGACGCTGCCGTTGCGGGCGCGGTCGCCCTTCTTGATGGCGTTGACCGCGTCCATGCCGGCCGTGACCTTGCCCCACACCGTGTACTGGCCGTCGAGGAAGTTCGACGGGGCGAAGACGATGAAGAACTGGCTGTCCGCGCTGTTCGGGTCCTGCGAGCGGGCCATCGAGCAGACGCCGGGCGCGTGGGGCTCGCGCGAGAACTCGGCCGGAATCTTCTTGCCGCTGCCGCCCATGCCGGTGCCGGTCGGATCGCCGGTCTGGGCCATGAATCCCTCGATCACGCGGTGGAAGACGACGCCGTCGTAGAAGCCTTCGCGGGTGAGCCGCTTGATCTGCTCGACGTGCTTGGGCGCGAGATCGGGCCGCATCGCGATGACGACGGGGCCGTCCTTCAACTCGAGGAGGATGGTGTTCTCGGGATCCACGCGGGGGTGCCCTTTCGGTCGGAAGGCGGGTCGGAGGGTCGGTTCTCAGCGGGCGGCGGCGGGGCGCTCGGCCGCCGGCACGTCCGCCATTACGCGCATGCGCACGATGCGGTCGGGGGTCTGGACGACGCCGTTGCGGGCGCTGTCGCCGCGCTTGATCCGGTTCACGGCCTCCATGCCGGCGGTGACGCGGCCCCAGATCGTGTACTGGCCGTCGAGCGACGGATAGGCGCTGAACATGATGAAGAACTGGCTGTCGGCGCTGTTCGGGTCCTGCGCGCGGGCCATCGAGACGACGCCGGGCACGTGCCGCTCGCGCGAGAACTCGGCCGGGAGCCGGCGACCGCTGCCGCCCGCGCCGGTGCCGGTTGGATCGCCGGTCTGGGCCATGAAGCCCTCGATCACGCGGTGGAAGACGACGCCGTCGTAGAACTTCTCCCGCGTCAGCCGCTTGATCTGCTCGACGTGGCGGGGCGCCAGGTCCGGCCGCATCTCGATCACGACCGGCCCGTCCTTCAGCTCGAGCAGCAGCGCGTTCTCGGGATCGAAGGCGGATGCCCGTCCCGACACAAGCAGCACGGCACCGACGAGCGCCGTCAGGACGAAACGGACAGGGAACGGAAGGCGCATCGCAACGGCTCCGGGCAGCGGATGGAAAGGCCCGCGACGATAGCGGAACCGAGAGGACGCGCAAAGCCTCAGGGCAGCGGACAGCGTTCGGCCGTGACCTCGGCGAACGAGCGGGCCGAGGCGATGACGGCGAAGCGCCATTCGACGTTGTTGTGCACCATGACGTGGTTGATCGGCAGCGTGCCGTTGGCCGTCGCCTCGTTCCGCCCGCCCAGCGGCGTGAACTTCACGGCGACCGGCTGCGTGGGATCGAACCAGGCCTCCGGGTTTCCGTCGCGGTTGCGGGCCGAAGCGCCGGTCGCGGTCACGGTCAGGAGGCCGTTCCCGAACCGCACCGAGCTGTTCGGGTTCTGCGGGCCGATCGGGGTCTGCACCGCGAAGCGCCGGGTGTCGGGCGCGTCGCAGGTGCGCACGACCTCGGTGTTCGCCAGCACGAAGGCGAGGCGGTCGGACGGAACGCCGACCTGCTTGCGCTCCCGCGCGATCTGGACGATCCGGGCGAGGTCGCCGGTCGGGACGTCCTGGGCGTAGCGGCGCTCGGCGTCGAGCGCCCGCGTCTCGGACGTCCGCGCGACCGCCTGGAGCTGCTGGGCGGCGGAGAGGAGGCGCTGGTTCTCGATCGCCAGCCGTTCCACGTCGGCGGTCAGCTGTTCGTTGCGGCCCTTCGTCTGCTCGACCCCGATCTGGTACGCGAACGCGCAGCCGGCGCCGAGGAAGCCGAGCAACAGGAGGATCTTCGCGATGCCGACCACCGCCTCGCGGCGACGGCGGCGCTCACGGTCGTAGAGGCCGAGCGTCATGGGGCGCCATCTTCGGAAGGGCGTAACTTATCAGGGTACCGCCGTTTCGCAACGATCCGCGCGGACGGGGTCAACGGGTCGTCTGGGCGTTGGTGCCGCCGAGGCCGAGCGAGGACGAACCGACCCGGGGCGAGGTGATCTCCCCCAGCCCGCGGAAGACGAAGCGGACGAAGAAGGAGGTGCCCGCGCTGAGGTCGCTGCGCTGGATGTTGCTGTCGAGGGCCACGAACTGCAGAACGAGGCACTCGTCCGCGTAGGTCAGCACGCCCGAGGTCGACAGGACACCACGACCGCCCGAGGAGAAGTCGAAGGCGCGCGACGCGCCGATGCTCCAGTTGTCCGTGAGCCGCGAGGAGAAGCCGGCGACGAGGTACTCGTCGCGCAGGGCGTTGCCCACGTTCGCCGACGGCTCGGTCCGGTAGAGATAGGTCGTGTTGAGGGTGAAGGCCTCCACCCCCGCGGAGGCGAACAGCTCCTGGCGGCGCATCGCCTGCGTGTCCCCGTCGAGCGAGGCCGCGTACTCCAGCGACACGTTCGATCCCGGCCGGACGGTGAGGCGCCCCACGTAGTCCGACCGCTGCTCGTTCACCCCCGTCGGGCGGCCGAAGTCGTCGTTCTCGTCGAAGCCGTAGCTCTGTCCCAGGAACACGCCCGTGTAGCCGCCGCGCTCGCCGTAGAGCCCCGCCTGCACCCCGTAGGTCACCCGCTGCCCGGTCTCCACCCGGTCGACGCCGGTGAACCGGTTGTAGCGGAAGAGGTTACGGTCGGTGATCTCGTTGATCCGGCTGTCCTCGTTCGACGACCGGACGTCGCCGATCCGCGGCGCGGCGGTGAAGGAGACGATGGGCTCGACCACCGGCTGCACCGACCCGATCTGCCCGACCAGCGGATAGCGCAGGCTGATCTGGCCGACCGGCAGCAGCCGCGCGGCGTCCTCGTCACGGCCCGTCGCCCCGGCGCGGAGCAGGTCCGACTGCTGTTCGGTGAAGAAGAAGTCGCCGCGGGCGAGCGTGCTGACGGTGGTCACCAGCCCCGACGACGCGTACCAGGTGCGTTCCCAGCCCGGGACCAGGGAGATCCGGCGATAGTCGCTCCCCTTCGCCCGGGAGAGCGAGACGATCCCCCCCTCGAACGAGGCGCGCCCGCCGAGGATGTCGCCCGGCTGGCCCAGCCACGACAGGTAGGCCTCGGGGAGGATGGTCGGCTCCTCCTCCGCGTTCGCGGCCCGGAGGTCCTGGAAGCCGTAGGCGTTGAAGGCGGCGTAGCTGCGCCCCCAAAACCCCTCCGTGTAGAGGCGGCTGGTGAGGATGTCCTCGTAGGAGTATCCGTAGCGGCGCAGGTAGGTGTTGTCGCTCGTACGGTTGACCGAGAAGCCGGTCCGCCAGACGTCGTTCAGGTTGTAGACGCCCGTTCCGAACAGGTGATAGCGCAGCGAGGTGTCCTTGGTGATCTCGCGACCGTTCTCGGTCTCCTTGCGCTCGGCGCGGACGACGCTGCCCTCGAGCGTCACCGCACCCGACTCGAACCGCTGGCGCAGCTCGCCGCCAAGCAGCAGCCCGTCGCGCTCCGACCACGTGGTCTCCAGCGTCGCGTCGGTCTGGGGCGCGATGTCGAAGTAATAATAGCTCCGCGCGATCGAACCGAGGTTGCTGTCGGTCCCCAGGGTCGGGGCGAGGAAGCCGGATCGCCGCTCCACCGTCGGGTCGGGGTGGCTGAGAAAGGGCGTATAGAGGATCGGGACGCCCAGGATCTCCAGCTGCGCGTCCCGGTGGACGATGTCCTTCGCCTCCTGGTCGTGGGTGATCCGCGCGGATCGGATCTGCCAGACCGGGGCGCGGGTGGGGTCGTCCGGGCACAGGTTGCACGGCGAATAGACGGCGCGGTTGATCCGCATGAACCGCCCGCCGTCGGTCCGCTCCGCCGACGCGCCCGCCACCCGGGAGTTGTCGGTCAACAGGATGCGGACCCGGTCGACGAACCCGCGCCGCAGGTCGTCGGTCAGTTCCACGTACTCGGCGAACACGATGTCGCCGTTCGGCTCCACCATCCGGACGTTGCCGGACGCGGTCGCGACGTTGGTCTTTTGGTTGTAGGTGACGGTGTCCGCGATCAGGAGGCGCCCGCCCTGCGAAAGCTCCACGTTGCCGGTCGCGATCACGAGGCCGAGGCCGTCGTCGAAGGTCAGCTGGTCGGCGTTGATGACCGCCGGTTCCCGCCCTTCGCCCGGCGTCTCCTGCGCGCGGGCGGGCCCGTACGCGGCCGTCAGGAGCGCGCAGGCCGCGGTGGCCGTCGCGAGGGCCAGGCGCAACCGCCGGGTCATCGGCACCCCCGGGGAAGCGCGGTGCGGAAGGTCGTCCGGCGGCGGACCGGACGGACGGTCGGGGGAGTGGCGATCAACATGACCGCACCATTCCCGGGCCGCCGTCGCGAGTCAACCGCCCCCGGGCCGCCCCGCGATCGGTCCGCCGACCGTCGGCGCCGACGGACTCAGCGGCCGCGTCGGGCGAGCCAGATGAATCCGGCCATCAGGGCCACCATCACCACCCCCGCGACGGCCAGGGCGAGCGGCGCGGAGCCGAGATCCTGCCCGGCCAGATCGCCCGTGACCCGCAACGCCGCGACGGCGATGGCCACCAGCGCGAGGGCGAGGCCGGCCAGAAGAAGGAGGATCCGCACGTCCATGGGCGTCATCCTCCGCGCACACGGCGCCTGCGGGCAAGGGCCGCGCGGTCACGCCCGGCGGCGGCGCGGCCGGTCGGCGGCCCACCCGACACGCGTGACCGGATCCGCTCACTCCAGGCAGATGCCGTCGGTTCCCTCGGTCCGTACGAGCTCGGTGACCTTCGCGTCGGTGCCGACGCGGAGCGTGAGCTTCGCGATCGGGGCGCAGCCGCCGCGATGGTGGTTGAGGCCGGAGACGACGAAGGCACCGTTCACCCGGTCGAGCTTGAGCGAGCCGCAGCCGCCGAACGCCATGCCGGCCGTGAGGCCGACGACGCGCATGACCTCCGACGGGGTGGCCACGCGCTCGACCCGGCCGAGAAGACGCGTCCGCCGCGCCTCGACGCCCACGCGGCCGTCGGCGCCGAGCATCAGGTACACGTCGACCGACTGGCCGTGGCTTCCGCTGAAGGCGCGGATCAGCTCGTCGCCCACCTGCGCCTCGACGCGGCCCCGGATCCGCTGGCCGAAGACGGCGTCGAAGGCCGCCCGGTTGGCCAACGCATCGTCCGCCGAGTACGTCGGCGGCTCCCGGCTCGCCTCGGTTTCCTCGGCGGCGGTATCGTCCCGCGCCGTCTCGTCGTCGTGGGTGTCGTGCGGCGGGATCGGCACGAAGCCGTCCTCGGCCGACCGGAAGAGGAGGGTGCAGACGTAGCCGTCCGTCCCGCCGCGGAACTGGAGGACGGTCTCGCGCGTCAGGGCGTGGCAGAACCGCGCGTAGGGGGCGAGGGGGCTGTCGTCTGCCGGACGGACCGTCTCGGCGACGGTGGCGCCGCGGAACGAGGCCTCGCACGCCGCGCGCAGCCCGGCCGTCAGCGCCCGGTCGGCCGCCGACGCCTGCGCCGCGCCGAGGAACACCACGACGGCGGGGAGGGCGGCTGCGCGAAGACGACGGAGGGCGATGGATCCGAAACGCATAGGCTGGTCGGCGGGTGACGGGGCCAAGCCGAGACGGAGAGACTATCACGTCCGTTCGCGAGCCGCCACGGGGGCTCGATCGCCGGGGCCGCCCTCCCCATGTCATCGGCGTGAGACCGACAGCATGGCACAGACGGCTACCCGGCGTCCTGGTCGCGATCGGCGTCCTGCTCGCCGCCGGCGGTGGCACGGCGCAGGATCTGCCGCGCCGTCCGATCGAGTATGCCGCCTTCGCCGAGCGGGTGCTGCGGCCCCCGCCCGCCGATCCCGCCTTCGCCCGGACGGTCGGCGCGGAGATCGTGCGGCTGACGAACGTCGAGCGGCGGAAGGCCGGACTTCGGCCGGTCGAGGCGGACGAGGAGCTGGGCCGCCCGGCGACCGCGCACGCGGCCGACATGCACCGGCGCCGCTACTTCGCCCATTCGACGCCCGAGGGGCTGGCACCCCACGACCGGATCGCCGGCACCGTGCGCCGGGGCGTCCTCGCCGGGACGGCCGAGAACCTCTACATGGCCGAAGGGCCGTGGCGGGCGCAGCTGGCCGACGTGGCCCGCGAGGCGGTGGAGGGCTGGATGAACAGTCCCGGCCACCGCGCCAACATCCTGCGCGCCGCCATGACCCACCTGGGCGTCGGCATCGCGGCGTCCGACGACCGCATCTACGTCGTGCAGAACTTCGCCGACGTGCGGGCCCGCCTCGCCGACGGGATCCCGGCCCGGCTGCGCCAGGGCGAGACGATCCGCGTCGTGCTCGCGCCGGGCTCGACGGGCGGCTACACCGGCGTCGCGCTGCTCCGCCCGGATGTCGAGGGGCCGGTCACCAAGCGCCCGCAGGCGCTCGGCCCGATCGCGGTGGACGTGCCCGCCGGCCTCTGGCGCGTGGCGCTCTACCGGTCGGTCGGGCCGCAGCGCTTCGAGATCGCGATGGGACCGCTGGTGCTGGTGGAATGATCGCGAGCGGCTCGCTTTCCGATGGCGCGGGCCTATACTCCGCGCCCGTTCCGTAGAGGGGGGAACCAGACAATGCAGCTCCGTCTCGACGAGGTCGTGGCCGGCCTCGGACTGAAGGACCCGGACCTTCTTCGCCAGCAGGCGTTCGTCGGCGGGCGATGGATCGACGCCGACGGCGGCAAGGTCATGCCGATCTTCAACCCGGCCAACGGCGTCGCCCTGGGCTCGGTGCCCGACATGGGGGCGGCCGAGACCCGCCGGGCGATCGAGGCCGCCGCCGCCGCGTGGCCGGCGTGGCGGGCGAAGACCGCGAAGGAGCGCGCCGCGATCCTGCGCCGGTGGAACGACCTGATGCTGGCGCACCAGGACGACCTCGCCCGCATCATGACGGCCGAGCAGGGCAAGCCGCTGGCCGAGGCCCGGGGCGAGATCGCCTATGCGGCGTCGTTCATCGAATGGTTCGCCGAGGAGGGGAAGCGCGCCTACGGCGAGACGATCCCCACCCATTCGCCGGACCGGCGCCTGGCCGTCATCAAGCAGCCGGTCGGCGTCTGCGCTGCGATCACGCCCTGGAACTTCCCCACCGCGATGATCACCCGCAAGGCCGCGCCGGCGCTGGCGGCGGGCTGCCCGATGGTGATCAAGCCGGCACCGACCACGCCGTTCTCGGCGCTGGCCATGTGCGTTCTGGCCGAGCGCGCGGGCGTGCCGGCCGGCGTTCTGTCCGTGGTCACGGGCGACGCCGAGGCCATCGGCGGCGAGATGACGTCGAACCCGACGGTGCGCAAGCTGACGTTCACGGGCTCGACCCGGGTCGGGAAGCTGCTGATGGCGCAGTCGGCGGCGACCATGAAGCGGGTCTCGTTCGAGCTCGGCGGCAACGCGCCCTTCATCGTGTTCGACGACGCCGACCTGGACGCCGCCGTCGCCGGCGCAATGGCATCGAAGTACCGCAACGCCGGCCAGACCTGCGTGTGCGCCAACCGCTTCTACGTTCAGGCCGGCATCCACGACGCCTTCGCTGCGCGCCTCGGCGAGGCATCGCGGGCGCTGAAGGTGGGCGAGGGGACGGAGGACGGCGTCAACATCGGCCCCCTCATCTCCGACGCGGCGGTCGCCAAGGTCGAGGATCACCTGAAGGACGCCCTCTCGAAGGGCGCCCGCGTGGTCGTCGGCGGGACGCGGCACGCGAAGGGCGGCCGTTTCTTCGAGCCGACGGTGCTGGCCGACGTGACGCCGGCCATGAAGGTGGCAAAGGAGGAGACGTTCGGCCCGCTCGCCCCGATCTTCCGCTTCACCGACGAGGCGGACGTCGTCCGCATGGCGAACGACACCGAGTACGGGCTCGCCGCCTATTTCTACAGCCGCGACGTGGCCCGCTGCTGGCGGGTCGCCGAAGCGCTGGAGTACGGGATCGTCGGCATCAACGAAGGGATCTTCTCGACGGAGACGGCGCCCTTCGGCGGCGTCAAGGAGAGCGGCCTCGGCCGTGAGGGCGCGCGGCAGGGCCTCGACGAGTACATGGAGCTGAAGTACCTCTGCTTCGGCGGCATCAAGGGCTGACGGGAGACGCGGATGGCCGCCTTCGACTACGACCTGTTCGTCATCGGCGCGGGGTCGGGCGGCGTCGCCGCCTCCCGCCGGGCCGCGTCCTACGGGGCGAAGGTCGCCATCTGCGAGGACAGCCGCGTGGGCGGCACCTGCGTCATCCGCGGGTGCGTGCCCAAGAAGCTGCTGATGTACGCGTCCCAGTTCCGCGACGCCTTCGAGGACGCGCCGAACTATGGCTGGTCCCCGCACGCCCCCGCGTTCGACTGGGAGTGCCTGCTGGCCAACAAGAACAAGGAAATCGACCGCCTCAACCGGATCTACGTCGACATGCTGGCGAAGTCCGGCGTGGCGCTGATCACCGGGCGTGGGCGGCTGGTCGATCCGCACACGGTCGAGGTGGCGGGCCGGCGGGTGACCGCGAAGACGATCCTCGTCGCCACCGGCGGTCGGCCGGTCCTGCCGGACGTTCCGGGCGCCGAGCACTGCATCACCTCGAACGAACTGCTGGAGATGCCCACCCTCCCGCGCGAGATGGTGGTGATCGGCGGCGGCTACATCGCGGTCGAGTTCGCCTCCATCTTCGCCGGCTACGGAACGAAGGTGACGATGCTGGTCCGTGGCGAGGAGCTGCTGACCGGCTTCGATGACGACGTGCGCGTGCATCTCGCCCAGGAGATGCGCAAGCGTGGGATCGAGATCCACGTCCGCACGCGGATCGAACGCATCGACGGTGGTCCCGGCGGCATGACGGTGCGCACGACGATCGGGCAGGAGTTCTCGGCCGGCGTCGTCCTCGCCGCGACCGGGCGTAAGCCGAACAGCGGCGGCCTCGGCCTCGCCGAGATCGGCGTCCGCATCGACGCGGACGGGGGCATCCTCGTCGATGGTTTCTCGCGCACCTCGGTGCCGAACGTCCATGCCGTCGGCGACGTGACGAACCGGGTGGCGCTCACGCCGGTCGCCATCGCCGAAGGCCGGGCCTTCGCCGAGACCCTCTTCAACGACAATCCCACCGACGTCTCCTACGCGAACATCCCCACGGCCGTTTTCACGACCCCGCCGGTGGGCGCGGTCGGGCTGACGGAGGCGCAGGCGCGCCGCGCCCATGGCGCGGTCGACGTCTACCGCACGACCTTCCGGCCGATGAAGAACACGATCTCGGGGCGGGACGAGCGGATCTTGATGAAGATCGTGGTCGACCGCGCGAGCGACCGGGTGCTGGGCTGCCACATGGTCGGTACCGACGCGCCGGAAATCGTCCAGGCGCTGGCGATCGCCATCAACGTCGGGGCGACCAAGCGCCAGTTCGACCGCACCATCGCGCTGCACCCGAGTTCGGCCGAGGAGTTCGTCCTGATGCGCGAGCCGGTGAAGGCGCCCTGACGACCGCCACCCCCGGTTTCGCTGGCCAAACAGACGGGGCCGACGTATAGGCTTGATGCCCCCCGTGGCGGTTCCGCACCCGGGGCGATCGTCGGTCGCAGGAGTTGGGACGATGGTGGATCGCTGGACCCCGGACAGCTGGCGCGCCAAGGAGATCCGGCAGGCTCCGGTCTACGGCGACGCCGCGAAGGTCGCGGCCGTCGAGGGTCGGCTGCGCAACTATCCGCCGCTGGTCTTCGCGGGCGAAGCAAGGCGGCTGAAGACGGCGCTCGGGCGGGTCGCGCAGGGGCAGGGCTTCCTGCTCCAAGGCGGCGACTGCGCCGAGAGCTTCGCCGAGTTCCACCCGAACAACATCCGCGACACCTTCCGCGTTATCCTGCAGATGGCGGTCGTCCTCACCTTCGGCGCGAGCACGCCGGTCGTGAAGGTGGGCCGCATGGCGGGCCAGTTCGCCAAGCCCCGGTCGAACGACACCGAGACGCTGGAGGGCACCACGCTCCCGGTCTATCGCGGCGACATCATCAACGGCTTCGAGTTCGACGAGGCCAGCCGCATTCCCGATCCCGCCCGGATGGAGCAGGCCTACAACCAGTCGGCCGCGACGCTCAACCTCCTGCGTGCCTTCGCCCAGGGGGGCTACGCCGACCTCCATCAGGTCCACCGCTGGACGCTCGGCTTCGTCGAGCGCTCGCCCCAGGCCGCGCGCTACGAGGACCTCGCCCACCGGCTCGACGAGGCGCTCGCCTTCATGGCCGCCTGCGGGATCACGGCGGAGACGACGCCGCAGATCCGCGAGACCGATTTCTTCACCAGCCACGAGGCGCTGCTGCTGCCCTACGAGCAGGCGCTGACCCGCGTCGACAGCACCACGGGCGACTGGTACGACGTCTCGGCCCACATGCTGTGGATCGGCGACCGCACCCGCCAGCCGGACGGCGCGCACGTGGAGTTCCTGCGCGGGGTGAAGAACCCGCTCGGCCTCAAGGTCGGCCCGACGACGGAGCCGGACATGCTGATCCGCCTCATCGACACCCTGAACCCGGCGAACGAGCCCGGGCGGCTGACGCTTATCGCCCGCATGGGGTCCGATCTGGTGGGCGAAAAGCTGGTCCCGCTCGTCCGTCGCGTCCAGCGCGAGGGGCGTGTCGTGCTGTGGAGCTGCGATCCCATGCACGGCAACACGGTCAAGTCGGCCAGCGGCTACAAGACCCGCCCGTTCGAGCGTGTGCTGGGCGAGGTGGAGGGATTCTTCGCCATCCACCGGGCCGAGGGGACGCACGCGGGCGGCATCCACCTGGAACTGACGGGCCAGGACGTGACCGAATGCACGGGCGGTGCCCATGCGATCACCGACAGCGGCCTCTCGCTGCGCTACCACACCTCCTGCGACCCGCGGCTGAACGCCAGCCAGGCGCTGGAGATGGCCTTCCTCGTGGCTGAGCTCCTGAAGAAGGAACGGCAGTCCGACGGCACCGTCCGCCGCAGCGCGGCGGCGGAATAGGCCGCGGGGGATGACGTCGCCCCATCCCGCGGACCCGGTCGCCGACGAGGCCATCGGCGCCTGGACCGACGTCTATTTCCAGCGGACCAAGGCGACGGTCGGGCGGTTCGGTGACGCGCGCGTCACCTACGCCTATTTCATGCGGCGCCCGGTCGTGTGCGCGCCGCGGCTCGCCCTGACCTTCCTCGAGGACGCGGCCAAGCGGCGGGGCACGGCGTTCGAGATCGACCTGCGGGTTCCGGAGGGTAAGTGGGTCGGCGCAGGCGAGCCGATCTTCTACGTGACCGGCTCCTTCTTCCACCTCGTCGACCTGGAGACGCTGGTCCTCATGCGTCTCGGGCCGCCCTGCGTGGCGGCCTACAACGCCTATCAGATGTGCGCCGACCTGCCGCACGTCGCCTTCCTCGCCATGGACGCGCGCCATTGCGCGGGCACCGACATGGCCGAGCTGATGGCCTACGCCGCGAGCGTCGGTTCCGCCCGGGCGCGCCGCAAGGTGGGCGCGGTGGGTTTCGTGGGCAACGCGACCGATGCCACCGCCCACTTCTTCGGCCAGGCCCACGGGATGGGGACCATGCCGCACGCGCTGATCGGCTACGCCGGGTCGACGGTGCGCGCGGCCGAGATGTTCCACGAGACGTTCCCGGACCAGCCGCTGACCGTCCTGGTCGACTATTTCGGGCGCGAGGTCACCGACGCGCTCGCCGTCTGCCGGCGCTTTCCGGACCTCGCGGCGGCCGGGCGTCTGTCGGTCCGGCTCGACACGCCGGGCGGCCGTTTCGTCGAGGGGCTGGATCCGCCGGGGTCCTACGCCGTGCTGGAGCGTTTCATGCCCGCCGCGACCCGCGGCTACCGGGACGACAAGCAGCTCCAGTACCTGATCGGCCCCGGCGTCTCGGCGGCGGCGATCTGGCACGTGCGTGCCGCCCTCGACCAGGCCGGCTTCGACAAGGTCCGGATCGTCGCCTCCAGCGGCTTCTCGCCCGCGAAGTGCCGCCTCATGGCCGAGGCCCAGGCGCCCGTCGACGTGATCGGGACGGGCAGCTATCTCCCCGAGCGGTGGGGAGAAACCTATGCCACGGCCGACATCGTGGAGTACGATGGTATTCGGCGGGTGAAGGTCGGACGCGAGTTCCTGTTCCGGAAGTGATCCGGGGGAACGGCGTCAGGCCCTGGTCCCCGCTGCTTCATCATGGATATGGACGGGGTTCGGGATGGACATGCGGTACGGGCGACCGGGCGCGATCGGCGCCGCGGTGTTCGTCGACGTCGAGAACATGGCCTGGGCCAACGCCGGGGCGGCGTTCCAGGTCGACCGGCTGATGGCGCACATTCAGCGCGAGAGCGTGCCGCTTGTGCGGCGCGCCTACGCGGACTGGCGCGCGCTCGGGCTCTATGCCGACGCCTTCCACGAGGCGGCCTTCGATCAGGTCCAGGTCTCGCCGGCCAACGGACAGAAGAATTCGGCCGACATCCATCTGGCGGTCGACGCGGTCGAGACCGTGATCGCGAACGCCGCCGTCCAGCGCGTCTACCTCGTCGCCGGCGACAGCGACTACTGCCCCCTCGTGCGGACGCTGCGGCGGCACGGGCGGGAGGTCGTCTGCATCGCGTGGAGCAATTCGCTGGGCGAAGTGTTGCGTCATCACGCCGATCGCGTCATCCCCTACGAGAATCTCGTCGGCATCCCCGTCCGCCAGGGGCTCACGGAGCCTGCGGCCCGGCCGCCGTCGTCCCCGCGCCGCACCCTCTCGCTTCCGCGTCGGGCCGCGACGTCCGGGGGCGACGACTTCGTCTCGGTCCTCGACCGTTTCATCGCCGAGGCGGGCGACGGCGCGCGCATGGCGGAGGAGGAGGCGCGGGACCGCGTGCTCCAGCTCGATCCCGACGCCACGATGGCGCAGGGGCCGGCCTTCCGGGCGTGGCTCCTCCAGCACCCGCGGATCCGCATCGTCGGCGGCGGCGACGCGGCCGAGGTGGAGATCCTGCCGGGCGACGGCGAGGAGGAGGACGGCGGCGCGATCGACGAACTGAACCACGCGCTGTCGGCCGAGAACCTCGTCTTCCTCGGCGCCGAGGTGCAGGCGGCGGTCGTGGACACGCTGAACGAGGTGCTGGTCCAGCGCGCCGACCCCCAGACCCGGGCGGAGGCGCTCCAGAGCCTGCGATTCCGCCTGCGCGAGGTGTTGCCGGACCTCGATCTCGACTACGACAGCCTGAACAGCGTCTTCCACATCTTCTACCGCGCCCACGCCTTCCAGCGGTTCGCCGCCGCCGGCGTGCGCAACGCGCCCTTGATGCTGAAGCTCCAGTACCGGGACCCCGACGCGTTCCGGCAGATCCACGACCGCTACGTCATCATGCTCGCGACGCGGCAGGGGCTGCGCTGGTCGGGGGAGAGCTGGAGCGAGGTCCTGCACGGCTCCGGGGACTTCCGGGAGGCGTTCGAGCCGCTGGTGGCGACGGAGGACGCCGGGGTGCCGTCGTCCGCCGAGGCCACCGCGGACGAGGGCTGAACGGCGGGCTCTTGCGGGCGGGGGAACCGGACCCTAGTGTCCTCTCCCCGTTCGAGCCCCGGGAAGGATGCGCCCTTGCCGCTCCACCTCCACAACACGCTGACCCGGACGAAGGAGCCCTTCGTCCCGATCGACCCGGCGCACGTCCGCATGTACGTCTGCGGTCCGACCGTCTACGACTTCGCGCACATCGGCAACGCGCGGCCGGTCGTCGTCTTCGACGTGCTGGCCCGCGTGCTCCGGGCGACATATCCCGGCGCCCGCGTGACCTATGCGCGCAACATCACCGACATCGACGACAAGATCATCGAGCGCAGCCGCGAGAGCGGCGAGACGATCCGCGACCTCACCGACCGGACCGGCCGGATCTTCGCCGCCGACATGGCGGCGCTGGGGGCCGAGACGCCGACGGTGGAGCCGCGGGCGACCGACCACGTGGCCCAGATGATCGCGCTGGCGGAGCGGCTGATCGCCAACGGCCATGCCTATGTCGCCGAGGGACACGTGCTGTTCGACGTGCCCTCGATGCCGGACTACGGCCGGCTGTCGCGCCGCAATCGCGACGAACAGATCGCCGGCGCCCGCGTCGACGTCGCGCCCTACAAGCGCGACCCGGCCGATTTCGTGCTGTGGAAGCCGAGCACGCCCGACATCCCGGGCTGGGACAGTCCATGGGGCCGCGGGCGGCCCGGCTGGCACATCGAGTGCTCGGCCATGGCCGCCGCGCACCTGGGCGAGGTGTTCGACATCCACGGCGGCGGCCTCGACCTCATCTTCCCCCACCACGAGAACGAGATCGCGCAGAGCCGGTGCGCCCATGGCACGTCGGTGCTGGCGAACGTGTGGATGCACAACGGCTTCGTGACCGTGAACGGCGAGAAGATGTCGAAGTCGCTCGGCAATTTCTTCACCGTCCACGAGCTGCTGGAGGAAGCGCCGGGCGAGGCGATCCGCCTCGTGTTGCTGCAGACCCACTACCGCCAGCCGTCCGACTTCAACCGAGAGGCGCTGGGCCTCGCCCGCCAGACGCTCGACCGCTGGTACGGCGCGCTCCGGGCGGCCGGGGACGTCGACGCGGGCGAAGCCGACGTGCCCGAGGGCGTCATGGGGGCGCTGCACGACGATCTGAACACGCCGCTCGCGATCGCCGCGGTCCATGATCTCGCCGGCGCGCTGAACCGCGCGCCGGGTGCCGATCGCGCGGCCGCGAAGGCGGCGTTGCTGGCGGCGGGGCGGGTGCTGGGCCTGCTGGGGCAGGACCCGGAGGCCTGGTTCCGCTGGACGCCGGCCGGCGGCGGCGCCATCGCGGACGCCGAGGTGGAGCGGCTGATCGTCGAGCGACGCGAGGCGAGGGCGGGGAAGGACTTCGCCCGGGCCGACGCGATCCGCAAGCAGCTGGCCGAGGCGGGCGTGGTACTGGAGGACGGGCCGCAGGGGACGAGCTGGCGGCGGGGGTGAGGGCTCCCCTCACTCCTCCGACCGGCTCGCCCGCTCGTCGTAGCCGGCGCGGCTGGAGTGGAAGACTGCGACCATCAGGAGCGCGGTCAGGACCAGCGTCCCCGTGATCCCGAGGCCGAGCGCGATCAGCCCGTTGAGGCTGACCACGCCGAGGAGATCCGAGGCGGCGAGGGCGACCGTGACGACCACCGCGAGGACGGTCGCGATCCCGGTCGCGGCGAGGACGGTCATGAGGCGGCTTCTGAACATGCCTCAGAAATGGAACCCGGTCCGCGCCGAAGCAAACCCTCAACGGGGTTGAGCGGCTGCGGCCCATGGTCCATTGTCCCGTCCCCGCCCGTCGCGGGGTTCCAAGGGTTTCGGGGCGATGTCCGGCGAGCGCATCTTTCTCTACGACACGACGCTGCGCGACGGCGCGCAGACGCAGGGCGTCGATTTCTCGGTCGCCGACAAGACCGCCATCGCCGAGGCGCTCGACCGCTTCGGGTTCGACTACGTCGAGGGCGGCTGGCCCGGGGCGAACCCGACCGACGACGCGTTCTTCGCAGCACCGCCGACCCTGTCCCGGGCGACCTTCACCGCCTTCGGCATGACCCGCCGGTCGGGCCGCAGCACGGCGAACGATCCCGGCCTGTCCGCCGTGCTGGGTGCGGGCACGCGCGCCGTCTGCCTCGTCGGAAAGACCTGGGACTTCCACGTGGACGTGGCGCTGGCCGTCCCGCGCGAGGAGAACCTGGAGCTGATCCGGGACAGCGTCGCCGCCGCCCGCGAGCGGGCGGGCGAGGCGCTGTTCGACGCGGAGCACTTCTTCGACGGGTACAAGGCCAACCCGGACTACGCGCTCGCCTGCCTTGCCGCGGCCGATGCGGCGGGGGCCCGCTGGATCGTGCTGTGCGACACCAACGGCGGCACCCTGCCGCACGAGGTCGAGCGCATCGTGGCCGAGGTGGCGAAACGCATCCCCGGCGACCGGCTCGGCATCCACACCCACGACGACACCGGCAACGCGGTCGCGAACAGCCTCGCCGCCGTGCGCGCCGGGGCGCGCATGGTCCAGGGCACGCTGAACGGGCTGGGCGAGCGGTGCGGGAACGCGAACCTCGTCACGCTCCTGCCGTCGCTGATGCTGAAGATGGGTCACCGGACCGGCGTGACGGAGGAGGGGCTGCGCGGCCTCACCCGCCTTTCGCGCCTTCTGGACGAGCGGCTGAACCGCCCGGCCGACCGCCATGCGCCCTACGTCGGCGAAAGCGCCTTCGCCCACAAGGGCGGGCTGCACGTCTCGGCGGTGGAGAAGGACCCGGCCTCCTACGAGCACGTGGATCCGGCGGCGGTGGGCAACGCGCGGGTCATCGTCGTCTCCGACCAGGCCGGCCGGTCGAACGTACTGGCGCGGCTGCGCGAGATCGGGGTCGAGGTCGACCCCCGTCATCCCAAGGTTGGCGACCTCGTGGACGTCGTGAAGCGGCTGGAGTTCGAGGGCTACGCCTACGACGGGGCGGAGGCGAGCTTCGAACTGCTGGCCCGCCGCGCGCTCGGCGACGTGCCCGAGTACTTCCGCCTCGCCTCCTTCCGCGTGATCGACGAGCGACGCTGGAACGCGCGCGGCGAACTCGTGACCCTGTCCGAGGCGACCATCAAGGTCGACGTTCCCTTGGGCGGCGAGACGAAGCGGACCATGACGGTGGCCGAGGGCAACGGCCCGGTGAACGCGCTCGATACCGCGCTGCGGCACGCGCTGCTCCCGGTCTTCCCGATGCTCGAGAACCTGCGGCTCGTGGACTACAAGGTCCGCATCCTGACGCCCAACGACGGCACCCGCGCGGTCACCCGGGTGATGATCGAGAGCACGGACGGGACGCGCCGCTGGCGCACCATCGGTGTCTCGGCCAACGTCATCGACGCGTCCTACAATGCGCTCCACGACAGCCTGACGTGGCGCATCTTCCACGCGGGGCGGGCGACGTGAGCGGGCCGGCCGTCGTCCTCGTCGAGCCGCAACTGGGCGAGAACATCGGCACCGCCGCGCGGGCGATGCTGAATTGCGGGCTGACCGACCTGCGGCTGGTGAACCCGCGCGACGGCTGGCCGAGCGAAAAGGCCGCGACCGCCTCCGCCGGCGCGCTGGTGGTGATCGAGAACGCGCGCGTCTTCGATACGACCGAGGCCGCCGTCGCCGACCTTGAGAAGGTCTACGCCACCACGGCGCGCCGGCGCGACATGAGCCAGCGCATCGTGACCGCCCGCAAGGCGGCCGAGGAGATCCGCGCCCACGAGGCGATGGAACGCCGCGTCGGCGTGCTGTTCGGGCCGGAGCGGACGGGCCTCTTCAACGACGACCTTGCGCTGGCCGACACGCTGGTCACCATCCCGCTCAACCCCGGCTTCACGTCGCTGAACCTCGCCCAGTGCGTCCTGCTGATCGGCTACGAATGGTGGACGGCCGAGGACGCGACGCCCGACGATTATCTGCACACCGGCGCCAGCCGCCCCGCGACGAAGGGGGAGATGCTCAACATGTTCGAGCATCTGGAGGCGGAGCTCGACGAGGGCGGCTTCTTCACCACCGATGACAAGAAGCCCCACATGGTCCGCAACCTGCGCACCATGTTCCAGCGCGCCCACATGACCGAGCAGGAGGTCCGCACCTTCCACGGGGTCGTGGCGGCGCTGGCGGGGCGCAAGAAGTTGAAGCCGCGCTAGGCGGCCTGCCCGTCCCCGGCCGCGGCGATCGCCGCATCGAAGGCCCGCACGCCGGCCGCCGGGCCGTCCGGATGATCCCAGACCGCCGAGACGACGGCGAGGAAGTCCGCGCCGGCCGTCACCAGCGGCCCGCAGTTCGCGGGCGTGATGCCGCCGATGGCCACGCAGGGGATCTCGAAGATCTCCGCCCACCAGGAGAGGATCTCCGGTTCGGCCCGGTGGGTCGTCTCCTTCGTCCCGGTCGGGAAGAAGGCGCCGAAGGCGACGTAGTCGGCCCCGGCCTCGCCGGCCTCCATCGCCAGGTGGCGGCTCGCGTGGCAGGTCACGCCGACGATGGCGTTCGCCCCCATGGCCCGGCGCGCCGCGGCGTAGGGCGCATCCTCCTGCCCGACGTGGACCCCGTCGCAGCCCGTGGATGCCGCGAGGTCCGGGCGGTCGTTCAGGATGAAGGCCACGTCGCGGGACTGCACGACCGGGCGCAGCACGTCGATGGCCCGCCGCACCGCGTCGTCGCCCGCGTCCTTCAGGCGGAGCTGGACGCAGGCGACGTCGCCCGCGTCCAGCGCCGCCGCCAGCGGATCGCGGAAGGCGGCCGGATCGAGCCGGGGCGGGGTGACCAGATAGAGGCGGCAGCCGCCCGCGGACGCGCCGCCGCCGGTCATCGGATCAGGCCTTGCCCTGGTAGATCTTCACCAGCTGGTCCAAGAGCTTGAGCGCGTCCTCGCGCGGCCGCTGGAAGGCGTTGCGGCCGATGATCGAGCCGTTGCCGCCGCCATCGCGGATCGCGATCGCGTCCTCGAACACGCTGTCCTCGCCCTTGGTCGCCCCGCCGGAGAAGACCACGATGCGGCGCCCGGCGTAGCAGGACTGGACGACGTGGCGGACCCGCTCGGCCAGCGTGCCGACCGGGATCTTCTTCCCCTCGTAGACCTTCTTGGCGTCCGCATTCTCGAGGTGCGCCGTCGGCAGCTTCACCTTGATGACGTGGGAGCCGAGCAGGCAGGCCATGTGCGCCGCGTAGGCCACGATGTCGACCGCCGTCTCGCCGTCCTTGGTGATCGTGCCGCCACGCGGATAGGCCCAGGTGACGACGGCGAGGCCGACCGACTTCGCCTCCTCCGCCAGCTCGCGCAGCTCCTCGAACTGGTCGTACGCCTGGTCGGACCCCGGATAGATGGTGAAGCCGACGGCCGAGCAGCCCAGCCGCAGCGCGTCGGACACGCTCGCGGTGACCGCCTGGTCGGCGTCCTCCTTCGCGCGGGCGAGGCTGTTGGCGCTGTTCATCTTCAAGATCGTCGGGATCGAGCCCGCGAAGGTCGCGGCCCCGGCCTCCAGCGGCCCGAGGGGGGCCGCATAGGCGTTCAGGCCCGCGTCGATCGCCAGCTGGAAATGATAATGCGGGTCGTAGGCCGGCGGGTTCGGCGCGAAGCTGCGCGCAGGGCCATGCTCGAAGCCCTGGTCGACCGGCAGGATGATCATCTTGCCCGTGCCGCCGAGGCGCCCCTCCATCAGCATGCGGGCGAGGTTCGCCTTGGTGCCGGGGTTGTCGCTCTCGTAGTGGCCCAGGATTTCCTTGACGCGGCGCGTGAGCTTCATCGGACGTCCCGTTGTTCGGATGGTGGGGTGGCGGGCGCCTGATTAGCCGACGAAACCGTTTCTTGCAACGACCCCCGGGCGAGGATCCCCCCAACGGAGGGGGAGACCCAGAGCCGGAGGTCCGATCCGGCCGCGATCGCGGCCAGCCGCGGGGTCGCGGGCGCACCGGGGGCGAAGGCCACGTCGGTCACCCCCGCCCGCCACGCCGCCAGCACGTGGCCCGGCCGGTCGGCGCAGTCCAGCACCGCGGCGAACGCCCGCCCC
>CANGXM010000016.1 GCA_947457845.1 Rhodospirillales bacterium
GGACGCCGTAGGTCACCAGCGTCGCGGGCGGGGTTCCGGCGGTGCCGGCGACCGGGATCGCCTGCAGCGTCGAGACGCGGACGGCGGGGCTCGCCGTCCCGAGGAAGATGCCGACGGCCGTGCGCCCCGCGGCGAGCGAACCCGGAGGCGCGCGCCCCACGAGCGCCCACATCGCGTTCCACTCGGCCTCGCCGCGCGCCTCCAGCACCTGGAAGGCGGCGGCGACGGCGCCCGTTCCTTCCCACGCCTCGCCGGCCTCGATCGCGGCGCGCGCCTCGACCGGAAGCTCGGGCGGCCGGGGCGGCCAGGGCTCGCCGGCCAGGAGGGATGAGGAGCGTTCGCACCCGCCGAGCGCCACGGCGAGGACGACGAACGCAAGGCCGGCGGTGCGTATCATGGCGTCGGTCAGTCGCGCCGCGGCAGGACGGTCTCGACGATCTGCGCCCAGATGCTGGCGCCGACCGGCAGGATCTCGTCGTTGAAGTCGTAGCCCGGGTTGTGGACCGCGACCGTGTCCGGCCCGCGACCGCCGCCGAGCCACAGATAGGACCCGGGCCGCGCCTCCAGCATGTAGGAGAAGTCCTCCGCCCCCATGCAGGGCGGCAGGTCGCGCTTCACCGCCCCCTCGCCCACCACGCGGGCGGCGGCGGCGGCGGCGACGTCGGTCTCGGCCGCGTGGTTCACCGTCGCCGGATAGCCGCGGTGGTACACGACCTCCGCCGTGGCGCCGAACGCCGCTGCAACGCTGGTCGCGATCCGCTCCATGTGGGCGATGATCATGTCCTGCACCTCCGGGAGGTAGGTGCGGACGGTCCCGGCCAGCGTCGCCTCCTCGGGGATGACGTTGTAGGCGGTTCCGGAATGGATCTGCGTCACGCTGACGACGGCGTTGTGCATCGGGTCGGCGTTGCGGGCGACGATGGACTGCATCGCCGTCACGATGTGCGAGGCGACCAGCACCGGGTCGACCGACCGGTGCGGCATCGCCCCGTGCCCGCCGGTGCCGCGGATCGTGATGTCGAACCGGTCCGCCGCCGCCATGACGGGGCCGGCGACCGCCGCAACCTCGCCGGCCGGCAGTTCCGGCCAATTGTGCATGCCGTAGACCTGCTCCATCGGGAAGCGGGCGAACAGCCCCTCGTCCATCATCACCTTCGCGCCGAAGCGCCCCTCCTCGGCGGGCTGGAAGACGAAGTAGACGGTGCCGTCGAAGTTCCGCGTCTCCGCCAGATAGCGGGCGGCCCCCAGCAGCATGGTCGTGTGGCCGTCGTGCCCGCAGGCGTGCATCCGCCCGGGGTTTTGCGAGGCGTGGGCCGCGCCCGTCGTCTCCGACATCGGCAGCGCGTCCATGTCCGCCCGCAGGCCGACCGCCCGGCCCGACGCGTCGGTCCTCCCCTTCAGCACGCCGACGACGCCCGTCTTCGCGATCCCCTCGTGGACCTCGATGCCCCAGTCGCGCAGCTTCGCGGCGACGATGCCGGCGGTCCGCACCTCCTCGAACCCGAGTTCGGGATGCGCGTGGATGTCCCGCCGCCATTCGGTCATGTCGGCGTGGAAGGCGGCGATGCGGTTGTTGATCGGCATGGGGCTCGTCCGGTGCGGGTCACGCGCTGCGGGGGAGCGCCCTCTCGACGAGGCGCACGAACAGGCTCGCCCCGAGCGGAAGGATCGCGTCGTTGAAGTCGTAGAGGGGATGATGGACCTGATGCCGGTGGTCCGCGTCCCCCTGGCCGAGGAAGAGGAAGCAGCCGGGCCGCGCCTCCAGCATGTAGGCGAAGTCTTCGCCGCCCATGATCGGCGGCGGGTCGACGTCCACCGCCCCTTGGCCCAGCACCTCGGCCGCGACCTCGGCCGCGAAGGCGGCCTCAGCGGCACCGTTGTGGAGGCTGGGCGTCAGGTGGCGGTAGTCGACCGCGATCGTGGCACCGTTCGCCGCGCCGAGGCCGGCGCAGATCTCGCGCATCCGCCGCTCGACCATGACGCGCATGGCCGGCGAGAAGGTGCGCACCGTGCCGCCCAGGACGACCCGGGCCGGGATCACGTTGTGCGCCTCGCCGCCCTGCAGCTTCGTCACCGAGACGACGGCGCAATCGACCGGATCGGCGTTGCGGCTGACGATCGTCTGGAACGCCTGATGGACCTGGGTGGCGACCGCGATCGGATCGACCGTCGTCTGCGGCCGGGCGGCGTGGCCGCCCTTGCCCTCCACCACGACGTCGAAGAAGTCGACCGCCGCCATCGCCGCTCCCGGGCGGACCGAGGCCTGGCCGATGGGGATCGGCGGAGCGTTGTGGATGCCCCAGACGCTGTCGACCGGGAACCGCGCGAACAGCCCGTCGTCCATCATCGCCTTGGCACCGGCGCCGATCTCCTCGGCCGGCTGGAAGAAGAGATGGACCGTGCCGTCGAAGTTCCGCGTCTCGGCCAGATGGCGCGCAGCCCCCAGCAGCATGGCGGTGTGCCCGTCGTGCCCGCAGCCGTGCATGCGCCCGGCGCAGGTGGAGGCGTGTGGCAGGCCCGTCTCCTCGGTCATCGGCAGCGCGTCCATGTCGGCCCGCAGACCGACCGACCCGCCCGGTCCCCGACCCCGGACGACGCCGACGACGCCGGTGCCGCCGACCCCCTCGTGCACCTCCACGCCCCAGGCACGCAGCCGCCCGGCCACGAAGCCGGCGGTGCGCGTCACCGCGAACCCGACCTCGGGATTGGCGTGCAGATCGCGCCGCCACGCGGTCATCTCGTCGTGCAGCGCCGCGATGCTGTTCAGGACCGGCACGGGCGCCCCCTCAGGCCCGGCGCGGCAATGCCGTCTCCACCAGCTTCACCCAGAAGCTGGCGCCGATCGGCAGCGCCTCGTCGTTGAAGTCGTAGCGCGGGTGGTGGACCAGCGGCGTGTCCGGCCCGCGGCCGGTGCCGAGGCGGACGAACGACCCCGGCCGGGCCTCCAGCATGTAGGCGAAGTCCTCGCCGCCCATCACCGGCGGGATGTCGGAATCGACCTTGTCGTCGCCGACGACCGCACGCGCGACGTCGGCGGCGAAGGCGCTCTCCGCCGCGGTGGTGATCAGCGCCGGATAGCCGCGGTCGTAGGCGAGCCGGATCGTGCAGCCATGCGCCGCGGCGAGGCCGGCGCAGATCTCGCCCATGCGGCGCTCGATCATGTCGCGCACCGCGGGCCGATAGGTGCGCACCGTTCCGGCGAGCCGGGAGCGGGCGGGGATGACGTTGTAGGCCTCGCCCGACTGGAAGATCGTGACCGAGAGGACGGCGCTCTCGACCGGATCGGCGTTGCGGCTGACGATCGTCTGGAACGCCTGATAGAGCTGGGTTCCCACGGCGACCGGGTCGATCGTCGTGTGCGGGCGGGCGGCGTGCCCGCCCTTGCCCTCGATCGTGACGTCGAAGCTGTCGGAGGCGGCCATCGCCGGGCCCGTCCTGACGCCGATGGTGCCGAAGGGCATGTTGGGCGAATTGTGCAGGCCCCAGACGGTGTCGACCGGGAACCGGTTGAACATCCCCTCACGCACCATGCGGGCGCCGCCGCTGTCCTGGCCGCCGACCTCCTCGGCCGGCTGGAAGATCAGCACGACCGTGCCGTCGAAGTTCCGGGTCTCGGCGAGATGGCGGGCCGCACCCAGCAGCATGACCGTGTGCCCGTCGTGCCCGCACCCATGCATCTTTCCCGGGATCGTCGAGGCGTGGGGAAGGCCCGTCTCCTCGGTCATCGGCAGGGCGTCGATGTCGGCGCGCAGGCCGATCGCCCCCTTGCCGGCACCCGGTCCGCGCAGCACGCCGATCACGCCCGTCCCGGCCATCTCCTCGTGCACCTCGACGCCCCACGCGCGGAGCTTGTCGGCGATGAAGGCGGCGGTCCGCGTCTCCTCGAACCCGAGTTCGGGATTGGCATGGAGATCGCGCCGCCACGCGGTCATCTCGTCGTGGAAGGCGGCGATGCTGTTGTAGATCGGCATGGGCGGCGGCCTCGTCGGGACCGCCGCATCTGAGGCGCGCGGCGGACCGCTGTCAAGCGGCCCCGCCCCCCTTGCGTGGGGCGGCGATGTCCGCGAGGCGGGCGTCGACCAGGGCCGCCGTCGGAAGCCCCTCCTGCGCCCCTAGGGCGAGGCAGGCGATGCCGGCGGCGACCGCGGCACGGTGCAGCGCCGTCTGCAGGTCGAGCCCCGCATCCAGCGCCGCGGCGAGGTTGCCGGCGAAGCAGTCGCCGGCGCCCGTCGTATCGACCGGATCGATGGCCAGCGCGTCGACCGACCAGAGGTCACCCGCAGGGGTGGCGGCGATCGCCCCGGCCCCGCCCAGGGTGACGACGACGTCGGTTCCCGTCTCGGCCGCGAGGCCGAGGGCCCAGCGGTCGGCCGGGTCGGTCCGGAGGCCCTCGCCGCCGATGAGGTCGGCCAGTTCCAGCTCGTTCAGGAGCACCACCGACGCGTCGGCGATCATCCGGCGCGGGACCGGCGTGTAGGGTGCGAGGCTGAGGATCGAGCGCACGCCGCGGGCCTTCGCCCGGCGGAGCAAGGCGCCGGTCTCCTCGACGGGCACCTCGAGCTGGACGACGAGGGTCGTCGACGGACCCAGCCGCGCGTCCGGCACCGCGTCCGCCTTGGGCGCGAGGTTGGCGCCGCTGGCGACCGCGATGACGTTCTCGCCCGTCGGGTCGACGCAGATCATCGCGCAGCCGGTGGGATCGGCGACCGTGGCGACCCCCGCCCCGTCGACGCCCTCATCGGCGAGGACGGCGCGCAGCGAACGGCCGAATCCGTCGTCGCCAAGGGCACCGTAGAGGGCGACCGATGCGCCCGCACGGGACGCGGCGACCGCCTGGTTCAGCCCCTTGCCCCCGGGCTTCGCCACGTAGCCGGGCGTGAGCACGGTCTCCCCCGGCCGCGGGAGCGACGGGACCTCGAGGATGAGGTCCATGTTGAGGGAGCCGAAGACGACGATCATGGGGGATACTCCGGGACGCCCGCCGGTTGCCGTGGGGATGGACAGTGACACGGACGCGGGCCGGGCGCGACGGCGGCGGACGTCGGTTCGCCGCCCGTCCTCCAGTCAGGGTCAGGCCGCGACGGGGGCGGGAACCCGCTCGATCACCGGGACGCGCCCCTCCTCGATCCCGTGGCAGGCGACCAGCGCTTCCCCCGCCCTCTTCGCGACCGGCACCTCGGTGCGGCACCGGTCGTTGGCGAAGGCGCAGCGGGGATTGAAGGGGCAGCCGGGGGGCGGATCGATCGGGTTCGGCACCTCGCCCGCCACAGGCTGGCGCTGGCGGCCGGTCATGTCGATGTCCGGGATCGTGTCCAGGAGCATCTGCGTGTAGGGGTGCCGGGGGAAGCGGAACAGTTCCTTCGACGGTGCCCGCTCGACGAGGCGGCCGAGGTACATGACCCCCACCTCGTCCGACATGTGGTGCACGACCGCGAGGTTGTGGCTGATGAAGAGGTAGGTCAGGCCGAGGTCGCGCTGCAGGTCCTTCATCAGGTTCAGGATCTGCGCCTGCACCGACACGTCGAGCGCGGAGGTCGGCTCGTCGCAGACCAGGAACTCGGGATTGGAGGCGAGCGCGCGGGCGATGGAGATGCGCTGACGCTGGCCGCCCGAGAATTCGTGCGGATACTTCTCGCCATCGCGCGGATTGAGCTTCACCTGCGTCAGAAGCTCGTCGACCCGCGCGTCGATCGCCTCGCGGCCCGACAGGATCGCGTGCGCCCGGATCGGCTCGGCGATGATGTCGCGCACGCGCCAGCGCGGGTTGAGGCTGGCGTAGGGGTCCTGGAAGATCATCTGGAGGCGGCGGCGGAACGGCCGCATCGCCTCGCGCGTGCGCATCGAGGCGATGTCGACGCCCTCGAAGATCATCTTTCCGCGGCTGAGCGGATAGAGCCCCACGACGCAGCGGGCGACGGTGGACTTGCCGCACCCGCTCTCGCCCACCAGGGCGAAGGTGCGCCCCCTCGGGATGTCGAACGAGACGCCGTCCACCGCCCGCAGGATCTGCCGCTTGCCGCCCTCAAGCAGGCGGTTGAGCAGAGGCTTGGAGACGTCGAAGTAGCGGGCGAGGTCCTGGACCTCGACCAGCGGGCGGGCGGCGGTCTCAGACATGGGCGGCTTCCCGCGCAGGCGCGCGCTGATCGTCGTAGAGCCAGCAGGAGGCGAGCGAGGTCTCGGTCGCAAGCAGGTCCGGCCGCTCCGACCGGCACCGGTCGAAGACCTTGGGGCAGCGCGGGTTGAAGGCACAGCCCCTGGGGATGTCGGTCAGGCGCGGCATGGCGCCCTCGATCTGGGTCAGCCGCTCCGTCCCGTGGCCGATGGCCGGAATCGCGCCCATAAGGCCGATCGTGTAGGGGTGCTTCGGATGCTTGATGACGTCGCGCACCGGGCCGATCTCCGCCACGCGCCCGGCGTACATGACCGCGACCCGGTCGGCCGTCTCGGCGATCACGCCCATGTCGTGGGTGACCAGCATGACCGCGGTCCCGTGCTCCTGGCACAGCCGCTTCAGCAGCGCGATGATCTGCGCCTGGATCGAGACGTCGAGCGCCGTCGTCGGCTCGTCCGCGATGACGATGCGCGGGTTCGCGCACAGCGCCAGCGCGATCACGACGCGCTGCCGCATCCCGCCGGAGAACTGGTGCGGATAGCTTTCGATCCGCTTCTCCGCCGCAGGGATGCCGACGTCCTTCAGCAACTGCACCGCCCGCTCACGCGCCTTGGTCGGCGTCATGTCGGTATGCGTCTCGATCGTCTCGGTCAGCTGCTTGCCGATGGTGTAGAGCGGGTTGAGGCTGGTCAGCGGGTCCTGGAAGACGGCGCCGATCTCCTTGCCCCGGATCCGACGGAGCTGCGAATAGGGGAGATTGTCGATCCGCCGCCCGTCGAGCCGGATCTCGCCGCCGGCGATGCGCCCCGGCGGCTCCAGCAGACCGATGATCGCCGCCCCGGTCAGCGATTTTCCGGCCCCGCTCTCGCCCACGACGCCGAGCACCTCGCCCTGGTCGATGTGGAACGAGACGTCGTCGACGGCGACGAGCGTCCCCCGCCGGGTCGGAAAGACGACCTTCAGGCGGTCGACCTCGAGCAGATGGTTCGGCATCGGTTCAACGGAGCTTCGGGTTGAGGGCGTCGCGCAGCCAGTCCCCCAGCAGGTTCACCGACAGGGCCAGGACCACGAGCGTCAGACCGGGGAAGATAGCGATCCACCATTCCCCGGAAAAGAGATAGTCGTTGCCGTTGCGGATCAGCGTGCCGAGCGAGGGCTGGGTCGGCGGCACGCCGACGCCCAGGAACGACAGCGTCGCCTCGGTCAGGATGGCGAGTGCCAGGCCCAGCGTCGCGATGACGAGCACGGGGCCCATCACGTTCGGCAGGACGTGGCGGACCATGATGACCGCCGGATGGATGCCGATGACGCGGGCGGCCTGGACGTAATCCTTCCCCCGCTCGACCATCACGGTGCCGCGCACGGTGCGGGCGTAGCTGACCCAGTTCGAGACGCCGATGGCGAAGACCACGACGTAGAGCGCCAACTGGTCGTGCATGTCGCGCGGAAGGGCCGCGCGCGACACGCCATCGACCAGCAGCGCGATCAGGATCGCCGGGAACGCCAGCTTGATGTCCGCGACGCGCATGATCAGCGCGTCGATCGTGCCGCCCAGATAGCCGGCGACGAGACCGAGGCCCACGCCCAGCACCAGCGAGAAGAGGACGGCCGCGAAGCCGACCAGCAGCGAGATGCGCATGCCGAACATGATGGTCGACAGCATGTCCCGGCCCTGGTTGTCGGTGCCGATGAGGTAGGTGGGATTCCCGCCCTCGACCCAGACCGGCGGGGTGAAGGCGTCCATCAGCTTGAGGGTCGCGGGATCGAAGGTGTCGTGGGGCGCGAGCACCGGCGCGCCGAGGGCGCCGACGACCAGCAGGAGGACGCAGATCCCCGACCCCATCGTGATCCACGAGCGGGTGAAGCTGTACCAGAGGTCGCTGTCGAAGATCCGGCGCAGGAGGCCGGGCGGCGATCCGGGGGCGGCGGGCGCGGTCACGGCGTCGCCTCCCCGCCCGCGGCGGTGCGGTCGACGCGCAGACGCGGATCGACGAAATAGTAGAGGAGATCCACCACGAGGTTGATGACCACGAAGAACAGGGCGATCAGCACGAGGTAGGCGGCGAGGATCGGGATGTCGACGAAGTTGACCGCCTGGATGAACAGCAGGCCCATGCCCGGCCACTGGAACACCGTCTCGGTGATGATGGCGAAGGCCACGATCGAACCGAACTGGAGCCCGATGACGGTGATCACCGGCACCAGCGTGTTCTTCAGCGCGTGGCCGAAATGGACCTTCCGGTCCGGCAGGCCGCGGGCGCGGGCGAACTTGATGTAGTCGGTGCGCAGCACCTCCATCATCTCCGCCCGCACCAGCCGCATGATCAGCGTGAGCTGGAAGAGACAGAGCGTGATCGAGGGCAGGATCAGCGCCTTGATCCCGCTCCACGTCGCGAAGCCCGTCGTCCACCACCCGATCTCGACCGTCTCGCCGCGGCCGAAGGACGGCAGCACGTTGAGTTCGACCGAGAAGATCAAGATCAGAAGGATGCCGATAAGGAACGTCGGCAGCGAGACGCCCGCGAGCGAGGCTGTCAGGAACACCCGCGACAGCCAGGTGTCGCGGTAGAGGCCGGTGTAGACGCCCAGCGGGATTCCGATGAAGACGGCCAGGGCCGCGGCGGTGAGCGAGAGTTCGAGCGTCGCCGGCAAGCGTTCGACGATCAGGTCCTCGACCGGACGACCCAGGCGGTAGGAGAGGCCGAAGTCGCCCTGGAGCGCGTTCTGCAGGAAGATGCCGAACTGGACCCAGAAGGGCTGGTTCAGGCCGAGCGCCTCGCGCAGGCGCTCGCGGTCGGCAAGCGACACGTCCTGCCCGACCATGTTGTTGATCGGGTCGCCGGCGAAGTTGAACAGCGCGAAGGAGATGAGCGCCACCGTCAGCATGACGACGACGGCCTGCATCAGCCGGCGCAGGATGAACGCGATCATCGGAACTCGGCCCCGGGCACGGGATGAGGCGTGCGGGGCGGCCCGAAGGCCGCCCCGTCCCGTGCGGTCAGCGGACGGTCGCCCACTGGAAGCGCGGCTGGTTGTTCGGCGTGATCGGCATGTCGACCGGCTGACGCAGGCCCCACACCAGCACCTGATGGTGCAGCGGAATGTACGGCAGATCGTTCTGCGCGATCTGGAGCGCCTCCTTGACCATCGCGTCGCGGGCCCGGGTGTCCAGCTCGGTGGTCATGCGGTTGACCAGCGCGTCGAAGCGGGCGCTCGAATAGCCGGTGTAGTTCCACTGGCCGTTCGCCGTGCCGTCCGTCGTCTGCAGCAGGAGTTGCAGCGAGTAGTGCGCGTCATAGGTCGGCACGCCCCAGCCCAGCAGGAAGAAGCTGGTGTCGCGGTTGCCGATCTTGGGGAAGTAGGTCGCCAGCGGCATCGCGTTCAGCGTCACGCGGATGCCGATCTGCGCCAGCATGCCCACGACCGCCTGACAGATCTGCTCGTCGTTGATGTAGCGGTTGTTCGGGCAGTCCATCGTGACCGAGAAGCCGTTCGGATAGCCGGCTGCAGTCATATAGCGCTTCGCCTCGGCGATGTTCGCCTTCGGGCGGATCGCGTCGAGCGAGGCGTCGAACTGCGCGACACCCGGCGAGATCATCTGCCAGGTGTTGACCGACAGGCCCCGCATGACGCGGGTGCGGATCGCCTCGACGTCGACGGCGTAGGCCACCGCGCGGCGGACGTTCAGGTCGGCGAAGGGGTTCTTGCCCTTGACGTCGGAGTAGAGGAGTTCCGACCGGCCCATGTCGAAGCCGAGGAAGATGACCCGGACCTCGTTGGTCTGGAGCAGCTTCACGCCCTGGGAACGACGCAGGCGCTCGACGTCCTGCACGGGGACGTTCGGGGTGGCGTCGATCTCGCCGGACAGCAGCGCCGCAAGGCGGGTGGCCGCGTTCGCGATCGGGGTGACGACCACCTCGGTCACGTTGCTTCGCGGAAGGTCCTTCCACCCCCACCAGTCGGCGTTTCGGGTGAGCACGGTGCGGACGTCGGGCTGACGGCTCCCCAGCACGTAGGGGCCGGTGCCGTTGGCGTTGCGGACCGTGAAGGTCTCTTCGCGCGCGTTGAAGTTCTGCGGCTTCGTCGCGTTGTTCGCCTCCGACCACTCCTTGTCCATGATCCGGACCTCGGTGAACTGGGCCGGGATCAGCGGATTGGGCTTGTCGGTGACGATGTCGACCGTCAGGTCGTCGATCTTGACAGCGCGGACGACCGAATTGGTGAAGGTCTTGTACTGGGAGCTGTCGGCCATCGCCCGCTCGACCGAGAAGACCACGTCGTCGGCGTTGAAGGCCGCGCCGTTGTGGAACTTCACGCCCGGACGCAGCTTGAAGCGCCAGGTGGTCGGCGACGTGCTCTGGAACTCCGTCGCCAGCTGCGGGAGGATCTTCAGCTGCGGATCACGCTGGAGAAGCGCCTCGTAGATCTGTGCCGTGAGGTCCGTGGTCGGACCGGCGTTGTGCGAGTGGGGGTCCATCGTCGCGGCGTCGCCCTGCGGCGCCCACCGCAGCGTCTTCGCCTCGACCGCGCCCGAAAGGCCGACGGCCAAGGCCGCACCGGCACAGACCAATCCACGCTTCATTCTCGCTCTCCTCTGTTCAACATCGACTGTTTATTGCGCCCATCGGGTTAACCCCACGAGCGGTCGGTCGCAAGCACCACAAGGCGCCGCGGAATTCAACCATGAACGGCGAAGGGGCTTACCCCTTCCCCGCGGTGCCACCCGTCACCGGAGCTTCGGGTTCAGCGCATCGCGCAGCCAGTCGCCCAACAGGTTCACCGACAGGGCGAGAAGCACGAGCGCCACGCCGGGGAAGATCGTCATCCACCACTCGCCGGAGAACAGGAATTCGTTGCCGACGCGGATCAGCGTCCCGAGCGAGGGCTGGGTCGGCGGCACGCCCACGCCGAGGAACGACAGCGTCGCCTCGGTCAGGATGGCGAGCGCCAGCCCGATCGTCCCTATGACGAGCACGGGCCCCAGCACGTTCGGGAGCACGTGGCGGATCATGATCAGGAAGGGATGCAGCCCGATGATGCGGGCGGCCGAGACGTAGTCCTTGCCCTTCTCCACCATGGTCGAGCCGCGGACGGTGCGGGCGAACTGCACCCAGTTCGAGATCCCGATCGCGAAGATGACGACGTAGATCGCCATCTCCTCGTGGACGCTGCGCGGCAGAAGCGAGCGCGCGAACCCGTCGATCATCAGCACGATGAGGATGGCCGGCAGCGAGAGCTGCACGTCGGCCACGCGCATGATGATCGCGTCGACCTTCCCGCCGACGAACCCGGCGAACAGGCCCAGCAGGATGCCGACCACCATCGCGAACAGGACCGAGCAGACGCCGACGATCAGCGACACGCGCATTCCGAACAGGATGGCCGACAGGATGTCGCGCCCCTGCCCGTCGGTGCCCAGAAGGAACTCCGCCTGCCCGCCGTCCATCCACGACGGCGGCAGGAAGGCGTTCATCAGGTCCAGCGTCGCGATGTCGAAGGTGTTGTGCGGTGCCACCCACGGCGCGCCGAACGAGCCGACGAAGAAGGCCAGGGTGATCGCCGCCGCCGCCATGACGATGGGCGAGCGGCGGAAGCTGTGCATGACGTCGCCGTCGAGGAACCGACGGAAATCGTCGAACAGGCGGCCGGCGGTCGACAGGCGGGCCGCGGGCTGGTGCGGATGCGCGGTCATTTGCCGGCTCCCGTCGAACGCTCGATCCTGAGGCGGGGATCGACGGCATAGTAGAGGAGGTCGACGACGAGGTTGATCGCGACGAACACGAACGCGACGAGGACGAGGTAGGCCGCCATCACGGGGATGTCCACGAACTGGATCGCCTGGAGGAAAAGGAAGCCCATGCCGGGCCACTGGAACACCGTCTCGGTCACGATCGCGAAGGCGACCAGCGATCCGATCTGAAGACCGGTGATGGTGATGACCGGAACCAGCGTGTTCTTCAGCGCGTGGCCGAAGTTCACCGCCCGATTCGACAGGCCGCGGGCGCGGGCGAACTTGATGTAGTCGGTGCGCAGCACCTCCATCATCTCCGCCCGGATGAGGCGCATGATGAGGGTGAGCTGGAAGAGCGCCAGCGTCACGGCCGGGAGAATCAGCGCGGCGCGGCCCTGCGGCGTCAGGAAGCCCGTCGACCACCAGCCGACCTTGACCACCTGCCCGCGCCCGAACGCCGGCAGCCAGCCGAGCCAGACGGCGAAGATCAAGATCAGAAGGATGCCGATCAGGAACGTCGGCAGCGAGACACCGACGAGCGAAAGCGTCAGGAACACCTTCGACAGCGGGCTGTGCCGGTAGAGGCCGGTGTAGACGCCGAGCGGAACGGCCACGACGAGGGCGATCATCGCGGCGACGAACACGAGTTCGAGCGTCGCCGGCAGGCGTTCCGCGATCAGCCGTTCCACCGGCATGCCGAGCCGATAGGACATGCCGAAGTCGCCCTGCACCGCGCGGCCGACGAAGCGCACGAACTGGAGCGGCGCCGGATCGTCGAGGCCCAGTTGCGTTCGGATGAACTGCCGCTGCTCCATGGTGGCGTCCTGGCCGACCATGCTGTTCACGGGATCGCCCACGAAGTTGAACAGCGTGAACGAGATCGCGCTGACCGACAGCATCACGATGATGGCGCCGAACAGGCGGCGGACGACGAAGGCGAGCATCGGGGACCGGCGTGCATCGAAAATGGACCGACCCCGGGACCGTGGTCTCGGGGTCGGGGGCTTGTCTACAGGAACCGTTCCGTCAACGCATCTTCACAGACCGGAGGTCGACGTCCTCCAGCGCCCGGAGCTGGTAGTCGGCGACCGTGTCGCGGATGCCGAAGACCTGAGGCTCGAGGTGCAGCGGAATGTAGGCGACGTCGTCCCGCACGATCGTCATCGCCTCGCGGATGAGGGCGCGACGCTTGGTCGTGTCCGGCTCCACGAGGATCTGCTGGGTGAGCGCCTCGACCCGCGGGTTCGAGTAGCGACCCCAGTTGTTCGCGAGACCGAGGCGGGTCTGCTCGTTGAAAGTCAGAAGCTCGCCAAGCGGATTGGCCGCGTCGAGGGTCGCCGGCGTCCAGCCCAGCATGTACATGCTGGAATTGTAGCCGCCGGTCGGGCCCGCGGTGTTCACGTGCTGGGGCATGGGCATGGCGTTCAGCCGCGCCTGGATGCCGACCTGGGTGAACATCGTCACGACGTTCTGGCAGATCGCCTCGTCGTTGACGTAGCGGTTGTTCGGGCAGTTCAGCGTCAGCGGGAAGCCGTTCGGATAGCCGGCCTCGGCGAGGAGGCGGCGGGCCGCGGCCTGGTCGAAGGGCGCCCGGACGTTCTGGTCGGCCGCGAATCCCTCGACCGACGGGGCGATCATCAGGGCGCTCGGCGTCGAGGAATTGCGCATCGTGGTGCGCCGGATCGCCTCGATGTTGATCGCCTGATAGAGCGCCTGACGGACGCGCAGATCCTTCAGCGGGTTCTTGCCCGTGCCCGGCATGTCGAGCATCTCGTCGCGCCGGTGGTCGAACCCGAGGAAGATGACGCGCGCCGTGCCGCCCGGCATGACGCGGATGCCCTGGGTCTGGCCGATCCGGTCGATGTCCTGCAGGGGCACGTGGTACATCATGTCGAGTTCGCCCGAGAGCAGCGCCGCCACGCGGGTCGCCGGATTGGCGATCGGCGTGAAGGTCGCCCGGGTGATGCCGTGCTCGTGCTTGCCCCACCAGTTCGGATTCGGCTCGACCACCGTGCGGGTGTCGGGCACACGCTCGACGACGCGGAAAGGCCCGGTGCCGTTGGCGTTCAGGTTGACGAAGGTCGACGCCTGCGCACCGGCGACGACGCGCTCGCCGCCGTTCTGCGTCGTCCAGCCCTCGTCCATGATGAAGGCGTAGGCGAGGTTTGCCAGAAGGGTCGGATCGGGACCGGTCGTCTCGATCTCGATCGTGTGGCTGTCGACCTTGCGGACGTCCTTGATCGACCGGATCGTGTACTGCATCTCGGCCGTCTGCTGGGACAGCCGCTTCCAGGTGAAGATCACGTCGTCGGCGTCGAAGTCCTGACCGCCGTGGAACTTGACGCCCCGGCGCAGATTGAACTTCCACAGCGTCGGGGAGACCTGCTGCCACTCGGTCGCGAGACCCGGCTCCAGCGGCCCCGGGGCCGACCGGTAGACCAGCGCCTCGTAGACGTTCGACTTCATGGCGTTGGTCGGGCCATGATTGTTGATCGCCGGATCGAGGCCGAGGATGTCCTGGGCCGTCGAGTACCGGAACGGCTTCGCCTCGGCCGCCGCCATCGCGACGCCCATTGCGATCGTCGCCGACAAGGCGAAGAGCGCGATCCGCTTGGTCATTCCGAAACCTCTCCCTGCTTTTCGTTGGTCGGACACACGCCGGACGCACCAACCCATGCGTCACGGACATGTCACGAACGTGTTGGGGTTCTAGCATCGCCATCGCGACACCCACAAGGCAGTTCATTTCGTCCCTGCCCGTCCGCGACCCCGGCGCGCCCGCGCGCGAACCGCGGGCTTTCGTCGCAAGCCGCTGATCCAGATCAAGGCGACGACCATTTCGGTCGCGTCACGATGTCCGGGCGGCCGTTGGAAGGCCGCTCCGGCTTTGCGCGAACCGGACGAAGGCACTAATGATGGACGGCATGCTCATGCCCCTCGACCGTGGACCGGCCCGATCGTCCCACGGCCCCCAGCAGGTGACGATGGATTACGAGGCCATCTTCCGGGACAGCATCGCCTCGCTGAAACGCGAGGGCCGTTATCGGGTCTTCGCCGACCTGATGCGCACGGCGGGCGCCTTTCCGCGCGCGGTCTGGCACGGGCCCGATGGCGAGCGCGAGATCACGGTGTGGTGTTCGAACGACTATCTCGGGATGGGACAGAACCCGGCCGTTCGCGAGGCGATGAAGGCCGCGGTCGACGCCTCCGGCGCCGGGGCCGGCGGCACGCGGAACATCTCGGGCACCAACCACTGGCACGTGCTTCTCGAAGAGTCGCTCGCCGACCTGCACGGCAAGGAGGCGGCCCTCCTCTTCACGTCCGGCTACATCTCGAACGAGGCGACGCTGTCGACGCTCGGTCGGGTCCTGCCCCGGGCGGTCATCCTCTCCGACGCGCTCAATCACGCCTCGATGATCGAGGGGATCCGGCACAGCGGCGCGGAGAAGCACATCTTCCGCCACAACGACCCGGCCCACCTCGACGACCTGCTGCGTCGCGTCGACCCGGCGCGGCCGAAGATCGTCGCCTTCGAGAGCGTCTATTCGATGGACGGCGACATCGCGCCCATCGACGAGATCTGCGACGTCGCCGAGCGCCACGGTGCCATGACCTACCTCGACGAGGTGCATGCCGTCGGCATGTACGGACGGCGGGGCGGCGGCGTGTCGGAGCGCGACGGCCTCGCGCACCGGCTGACGGTGATCGAAGGGACGCTGGGCAAGGCGTTCGGCGTGATGGGCGGCTACATCGCCGGCTCGCACGCGCTGGTCGACGTCGTGCGCAGCAACGCGCCGGGCTTCATCTTCACCACATCGCTGTCGCCCGTGCTCGCGGCGGGTGCGCTGGCCAGCGTCGAGTACCTGAAGGCGCAGGGCGAACTGCGCGCCCGGCACCAGGAGCGCGCGGCCCAGGTGAAGGCGCGCCTGTCGGCGGCCGGCCTGCCGGTGATGCCGAACGTGAGCCACATCGTCCCGCTGCTGGTCGGCGACCCGCGCCTTTGCAAGATGGCGTCGGACGACCTGCTGGAGCGGCACGGCATCTACATCCAGCCGATCAACTATCCCACCGTCCCGCGCGGAACGGAGCGGCTGCGCATCACGCCGACGCCGCTGCACGACGACGCGGACGTCGCCCGCCTGACCGACGCGCTGCGGGAGGTGTGGGGCCGGCTGGAGATCCGCCGGGCGGCCTGAGGGCGTGTGCCGCGGCCTGCGAACGACGACGGGCGGCCGATGGCTGCACGCCCTTGAAAGCAAACGGGCGGCCGATGGCCGCCGGCCCTTGAAAGCAGACGGGCGGCCGATGGCCGCCGGCCCTTGAAAGCAGACGGGCGGCCGATGGCCGCCGGCCCTTGAAAGCAAACGGGCGGCCGATGGCCGCCCGTCGCATTTCGCGCATGTGCGCGCCGATCAGGTCTTCGTCGTCTGCGAGTAGAAGAACGCGACGATGCCCGCGATCAGCACGAGCCAGAGGATGTCGGGCATGGCGGTCGCCTCAGCCGGTTGTGGTCCTGCGCATCAGTAATCGGGACCCGGGGCCGCTGTCACGCGCGAAACCGCCGCAGACGGCACCTCAGCGTCTGCGCACGACGCCGGCGATCAGGCTCACCACGAACAGCACCAGGAACAGGAAGAAAAGGATCTGCGCGATCCCGGCGGAGGCCGAGGCGATCCCGCCGAACCCGAAAAGCGCGGCGACAAGCGCCACGACGAAGAACACGGCCGCCCAGTAGAGCATCGTCCCTCTCCCATACCGATTGCGGCCGTTCCCCGGCCGATGGTGGTGTGAACGGACGGGCGGGACCGGCGGTTCCGACCAACCGCACCGTGTCCGGCCATGGAACGCCTGGTGGTCCCGGACGTTCTCCCGCACGACGGCGGTTCATCCGCCCACGACCGTGAGGCCGTTGCATGACGATCCGATCCCACCGCCCCTTCGCCGCGCTCGCGTTCGCGATCGCGATCGCCCTCCCCACCCTCGCCGCATTGCCCGTCGCCGCTCAGACGGACACCACCGGCGACAACGCCGTTCCGCGCACGCGCAGCGATCCCGGCGGCACGTCGACCTTCGGCAGTCCGATGGGCGGACCGGGCACCGGACGGGCGGGCGCCACCGGCGCTCCGGTTCCGCCCGGCGTCGTGATGGACCGGCCCACGCCCGCCCCGCGCGGCGCCATCACGCCGACGCGACCGGCGGCGTCGAGTGGCGCGACCACAACGGGACCGATCGGAACGGGATCCAGCGGCGCGACGCGCCCCATGGCCGGCCGGCCCGACGACGAGGCGGCCCGCACCGCCCTCCTCAATCGATTCGGCGGACTCGGTTTCGCGGCACTCGAGTCATTCCGGCGGACCGGCGGCGGATACGAGGCGGAGGTCCGGACGATCACCGGCGAACGCATGACGGTCGACATCGACCCCCGGACCGGCGAGGTGATGACGCGTCGGTGACGAGAGAAGCAGAAAAAGAGGCAGCCCACACGAAGTAACCCTTTCCATCGCGACTCAACTTTGTTACGGAAAACCCCGAAACAGACGAACGGCGTATGACGGCCCCGATCGCGGGGCGGTCCCGATGCCGAAGCGGGTTTGGGGGAGCGATGGCGGACCTGAACGGCGACGATCCGGGCTCGACGGGATTATCGCGGCGGAGCCTGTTCGTGTTCGGGGCCGCCGCCGCGGCGGGCCTGATCGCGATGCCCGGCATCGTCCGTGCCAGCAACCGCATCGCCCCGGCCCCGCCGCGCGTTCTGGACGTCGTCAACACGAACACGGGAGAAAGCCTCCGCGGCGTCGCGTACTGGGCCGACGGCCGGTATGTTCCGGACGCGCTGACGGCGCTCGACCGCCTGATGCGCGATCACCGCTCGGGCGAGATCCACCCCATCGATCCCCGTCTCTATGACCGTCTGCGGGAGGTCGCGCAGCGGATGGGCCATCGCGGCGAGATCCACCTTCTCTCCGGCTACCGGACGCCCGAGACGAACGACGGGATGTACGAGGCGTCGCCGGGCAACGTCGCGGTCAACAGCTTCCACAGCAGCGGTCGCGCCCTCGACCTGCGCATTCCCGGCCAGTCGACCCGCAACGTCTATCGCGCCGCGATGACCGGCCAGCTCGGCGGCGTCGGTTTCTATCCGCGCGCGAACTTCGTGCATCTCGACGTCGGTCCGCTTCGGACCTGGACGGACCGGCCCACGGTCCAGTCGCGTCGCCGTGCCACGCCCGTGCGGGCGGAGGTGCAGCCGGCCGCGAAGGGTCGTCCGCAGCCTGCGAAGCCCGCGCAGAAGGCCACGACGACCCGCCGCGAGACGCCCTCGCCGGTGCGCCCGACCAACCGCTGAGGGAGGGGGAGACCCCTCCCCCTCCCCGCGGCGCTCAGTCGGCCGCGTCGGCGACGGGACGATAGATCGCCCCGCCCCCGTCCCGGAACTTCTCTGCCATCTGGGCCAACCCCGCCTGCGCCTCGGCGCGCAGCTCCTGCGTGATCTTCATCGAGCAGAACTTCGGCCCGCACATCGAGCAGAAGTGCGCGACCTTCGCCCCTTCGGCCGGCAGCGTCTCGTCGTGGAACGACTGGGCGGTGTCGGGGTCGAGGGCGAGGTGGAACTGGTCGCGCCAGCGGAAGTCGAAGCGCGCGCGGCTGAGCGCGTCGTCGTGCAGGCGGGCGAGCGGGTGCCCCTTGGCGACGTCGGCGGCGTGGGCGGCGATCTTGTAGGTGATGACGCCGGTCTTCACGTCGTCCCGGTCAGGCAGGCCAAGGTGTTCCTTGGGCGTGACGTAGCAGAGCATCGCCGTGCCGAACCAGCCGATCATGGCCGCCCCGATGGCCGAGGTGATGTGGTCGTAGCCCGGCGCCACGTCCGTCGTCAGCGGCCCCAGCGTGTAGAACGGCGCCTCGTGGCAGACCTCGAGCTGGCGGGTCATGTTCTCCTGGATCTTGTGCATGGGCACGTGGCCCGGGCCCTCGATCATCACCTGGCAGCCGTGCTTCCAGGCGACCGTGGTCAGCTCGCCCAGCGTCTCCAGCTCCGCGAACTGGGCCGCGTCGTTCGCGTCGGCCAGCGACCCGGGCCGCAGCCCGTCGCCCAGCGAGAACGACACGTCGTAGCGCGCCATGATCTCGCAGATCTCCTCGAACCGCTCGTAGAGGAAGCTCTCCCTGTGGTGGGCGAGGCACCACTTCGCCATGATCGAACCGCCGCGGCTCACGATGCCCGTCACCCGGTTCGCGGTCAGCGGCACGTGGGCGAGGCGCACGCCCGCGTGGATCGTGAAATAGTCGACCCCCTGCTCGGCCTGCTCGATCAGCGTGTCGCGGAAGACCTCCCAGGTCAGGTCCTCGGGCCTCCCCTGCACCTTCTCCAGCGCCTGATAGATGGGCACCGTGCCGATCGGCACCGGCGAATTGCGCAGGATCCATTCGCGGGTCGTGTGGATGTTCTTGCCGGTCGACAGGTCCATGACCGTGTCGGCACCCCAGCGGATCGCCCAGACGAGTTTCTCCACCTCCTCCGCCACCGAGGAGGCGACGGCGGAATTGCCGATGTTCGCGTTGATCTTCACCCGGAAGTTCCGGCCGATGATCATCGGCTCGCTCTCGGGGTGGTTCACGTTGGCCGGGATGATGGCGCGGCCGCGTGCGATCTCGTCGCGCACGAATTCCGGCGTCACGAGGTCGGGCAGGACGGCGCCGTGCGGCTCGCCGTCGAACCGCTCCCGGATTGCCATCAGGCCGAGGTTCTCGCGGATCGCGACGTACTCCATCTCCGGCGTCACGATGCCGGCGCGGGCGTACGCCAGCTGTGTCGGCCGGCGCCCGTCCCACGCGACCAGCGGCCGCCGACTGGCCCGGTCGAACACCGGCACCCGGCGCACCTCGCCTTCCTTCAGCCCGTCGTCGCCCGGGACGACGGTCCGGCCCTCGGTCTCCGCCACGTCGCCGCGTGCGCGGACCCACGGATCGCGCAAGGGGGGCAGGCCGGCGCGGATGTCGACCGCGACGTTCGGATCGGTGAAGGGACCGGATGTGTCGTAGATCCGCAGCGGGCCCTCTCCCGCGGTCGGCGACAGAGCGACCTCGCGCATCGGCACGCGCAGGTCGGGATGGCGCTCGCCGATCGCATAGATGCGGCGGGAGCCGGGCAGCGGCCCGGTCGTGACCTCGGGGAGGTCTTCGGTGCGGGAGGTGGGCGACATCGTTCGGATCTCCTCGACGGTTGCGACGAGATCCGGGTGCGGTTCGACGGTTCGGACGGTCCTTGGCCTTAAGTGTCCCGATCCCTTCGCCGGCATGACCCGGATCAGGTTCGAAGGGTGGTCCGCGTCGCCGGCGCCCTCGCGGATCGCCGGCCGGCGTGATCTCAGCCCCCTACCGGGGCCCCCCTTGGAACGGTGGCGACAGTCGCACCGCCGTCATGGAACCGTCAAGAACCCGTCAACGGGAGGGGCTTTCGCAGGAAGGTGCGGAGGTGGCCGGGCGGAAAGTCCGGCACGGTCCCGCAGGTCACATAGCCGAGGCGCTCGTAGATCGCGACGTTGACCGGGCTGAAGGTGTCGATCAGCGACCCGACGCAGCCGCGCCGCATCGCCTCGGCCTCCGCGAGGGCCAGCACCGACCGTGCGAGGCCGCACCCGCGCAGCGCCTCGGGAACGAACAGCATCTCGACGTAGAGCCAGCGCCAGAACGTCCGCCCCAGCAGGCCGCCGATGACCGCGCCCGTCGCGGGATCCTCGATCAGGACGGTCAGGGCCCGCGCGTCGGCCGCCCCGTAGAGCGGCCGGTTGAAGGCCGCGAGCCCGGCGGCGATCGCCGCCCGCGCCGCCGGTCCCGGCTCCTCCGAGAGGGACAGCCGGGGCCCGGCCCCGCTCACGCCGCGCCGTCGGTGACGAGATCGGGGGGCACCGGCTCCGGCGCACGGTCCTGCCCGTCGTCCGTGCGCGAGGTCAGGAAGCGCCACGCGGCGCCGAGCTTCGTCGACACGTCCGGCACCCGGTGCACCGTCTCGATCAGAAGGGCCGCCCGCCGCGCGGACTCGCCCGGGATGGGATCCTCCAGCCGGCCCGGAACGACCGCCTCCGTCCAGCCGACGAACAGCGCCACCGCTTCCTCCAGCGTCGGCTGGGCGGCGACCTCCTGCCACGGCCGTGGCCGCCCCCCTTCGATGCGCCGGACCTCCTCGACCGCGATCGGGCCGGCATGGGGATGGCGGTCGACCGCCTGGGTCATCTGCTCGCGCCAGAACAGCAGACCGCCCCGCCATTTCGACAGGGCCCGTCGGCGGTTCGCGGCGGCGGCGGCGACGAACCGCAGGGCCGCCGTCTCCAGGTCCGGGACCGGATGGCCGCCCCACGGCGTGGGCTCGCGCAGATGGCGGGCGGCGTCCCGGGTCTCCACGAATTCGTAGACCGGTTGCGCCGGATCGAGGGCCGCGTACTCGACCCACACCCCCCGGTCGGGATCGACCCCGGCCGCCTCGATCGCGACGAGGCCATCGTCCTCCATCCGCCGCCAGGCGTGGGCGAGTTCGCTCGTCTCGTAGATCTGACGGCGCATGCGCACGTTGAGGCCGAGGGCCTTCAGCGCCGCGACCTCGCTCTCCGAGAAGGATCCAGCGATATCGGCCGGTGTTCGCGCCATGGGTGAACCCGATTGCGGTCGTCGGCCCATTCTATGCGGAACGGTTTGGGAAGGAAATCACTCGACGGGCGGAGACGTCCGCAGACGCTTCACGCCCGACCGCCGCTCCTTCGCCTCGCCCCGGCGGATCTTGGAGGCGAGAGTCGGGCGCGTGGGGCGGCGGACCTCCGGGCGGACCGCGGCCACCTTGACCAGTTCGATCAGCCGGTCGAGCGCGTCCCGGCGGTTCGCCTCCTGCGTCCGGTGCCGCTGGGCGACGATCACCAGCACGCCCTCGCGCGTCATCCGCCGCCCGCCCAGGCGCTCGAGCCGGATCGCCACGTCGTTGGGAAGCGAGGGCGACCGGCGCACGTCGAAGCGAAGCTGCACCGCAGTGGAGAGCTTGTTGACGTTCTGACCGCCGGGACCCGAGGCGCGCACGAAGCTCTCCTCGATCTCCGACGGATCGATCGCGATGCGGTCGGTCACCCTGATCATCCGACAGATATAGAGACGCCGGCGGCCCGGCGCACGTGGAGCGCTTGCCGACACGACAGCGTCCGCTAAGCTTCGTGACCGCCCCGCGGAGGAGCCCCCGCCTTGCCCGACGCCGTCCCATCCGATCTCCGACCCGTCCCGCCCGACGACCTGCACCGCTTCACCATGGCGCTGTGCGCGGCCATGGGCAGCGGGCCGGAGGAGGCGCGCATCGTCGCCGACCACCTGGTGCTCGCCAACCTGTCCGGGCACGACAGCCACGGCGTCGGCATGCTCCCGACCTATCACGCCTCCTGGAAGGCGGGCGCGCTCGTCCCCAACCGGGCCGGCCGGACCACCGTCGAGGACGGGCCGATCCTCGCGGTGGACGGGGAGATGGGGTACGGGCAGGTGATCGCGCTGAAGGCGACCGAGCGCGCGATCGCGATCGCGCGGCGCCACGGCGTCTGCGTTTTGACGGTCGCGAACGCCCATCACATCGGCCGCATCGGCACCTATTCCGAGGCCGCGGTCGCCGCCGGCCTCGTCTCGGTGCAGTTCTGCAACGTGCTTTCCACCCAGGCCCACGTCGCCGCGCACGGCAGCCGCGACGCGCGGCTCGGCACGAACCCGGTGTCGGTCGGCGTGCCCGCCGTCGCCGACGCCGATCCCTTCCTCCTCGACATGGCGACCAGCGCCGCGGCCTACGGCAAGATCCGGGTGGCGCACAACAAGGGGGTGGCGGTGGCGCCCGGGCTGATCATCGACGCCGACGGACGGGACACGACGCGGACCGAGGCGATCTTCGGCGAACCGCGCGGCGCGCTGCTCCCCATGGCCGGCCACAAGGGCTACGGGCTGGCGGTGGCAGCGGAACTGCTCGCCGGTGCGCTCTCCGGCCAGGGGACGATGGCGACGCGCGAAACGGGACCGGGCGTGGTCAACGGCCTGTTCGCGGTCCTGGTCGATCCGTCCCGGCTGCCGGGCGGCGCCGCGCTGGGCGGCGAGACGGCGGCGCTCTCCGACTATCTGAGGGGCGCCCCGCGACGCGATCCGGCCGAAGCGGTGCTCGTGGCCGGGGACCCGGAGCGGGCGACCCGCCGCGACCGCGCCGCGGCCCTGCCGGTCGACGCGGGCACGCTGCGCCAGCTGGAGGAGACGGCCGACGCGCTGGGCGTGGCGCCGACCTGGACGCGAAGCCCCTGATCGGCGACCGCAAAGCGGCTTTCCCCCGGACGACCCTCACTCGCTCCCGACCCTCACTCGCTCCCGGCCCTCACTCGCTCCCGGCCCTCACTCGCTCCCGGCCCTCACTCGCTCCCGGCCCTCACTCGCTCCCGGCCCTCACTCGCTCCCGGCGTAGACGCGCGTCGGGCCGTCGGTGCCCGCGATCTCGCGGATCAGCTTGGCCACGATCGCGTCGGCGAAGGCGCCGAAGTCCTTGGCCACGATGACGAAGGCGCCGGGACCGCCGATGACGTTCTCCTCGTAGTAGCGGTCGAGGTCCGGCACGTTGCTGCGCCAGGCGAACCCCCGGTCGAAGTCGCCGCCGCCGCCGCCCTGCCCCGGGCCGTCGCCCACGATCGGCAGCCCGTTGATCACGATGCCCTGGGCGACCGCCTGGTCGCGGGCGACCTGGATCCACCGCCCGCCGTTGTTCACCCCGTCGCCGGAGATGTCGATGACCCGGCGCATCCCCTCGAACGCATTCGCGTCGAACAGCGGGACGGCGAAGTCGATGGCGCCGGAGATCGAGGTTCCGCGCCAGCTGATGAAGTTGTTGTCCTCGATGGCGGCCGCGAAGGTGGACGCGCTCTCCGGCCCGTCGATGATGCGCCAGGGCACGAGGATGCGCTGGAGCGACGGCCCGCCCCACTCGAAGTAGGTGACGGCGATCCGGCCCATGGTCCCGCGCATGATCGCGTCGACCACCCGGCGGTCGGTGAAGGCGGTGACGTAGCCGCCGCGCTGGAGCCGCGCCTCGACCGGATCGACGCTCCCCGAGGTGTCGACCGCGAGGACGAGTTCGAGGTCGACCTCCTCCGAGGCGGCCGGGCGTCCGGCACCCCCGACGAAACCGACGATCGCGAGCACGATCCAGAGCCGTCGCATGTCCACGACCGATCCCCCCGTTCCGGTTTCCCTCGATCAGAAAGCATGGCGCGTATCGTGCCCCGGGAAAAGCCCCACCCGCCTTCGGTGGAGCCGTTGCGCCTCGGCAAGATGTCCGAACCTTGGCGGGGCTCGGCCGGGAGAGAGGTCGATGACCAGCCGGACGCCCGCCCGGATCGCGCGGTCGAGGAGCGGACGGATGCGCAGGATCCGTCCCGCCCAGGTCGACCGGCTCGACGTTCACCGCCTCCCGGTGCGCGACGTCGACCGGCGGGCTGCCTCAGGGGCGCGACGTCCCTCGTGCGGTCCCGTCGTCATCCGGGGCGACGATTCCCGTCGCACGCCCCGACCGCACGAGAAAGCCGGCGTGCCGGCCGCCAACGCGGCGGTCGCGGCAGGCATTGACATTCGGATCGGATGGATCAAGGTAAATGAACGTTCATTCACTCAGGACGGACAACGTGACACGGACCCACGCCTCGCCCCCGCCGGGCCCGGCGGACGCACCGCCGCCGACGTCGCGCGGCCCGCGGGAGCGGATCGTCCATGCGGCGATGAGCTGCTTCGCGCGCCTCGGCTTCCATGGGGCGAGCATGCAGGACATCTGCGCCGAGGCGGGGATGAGCGCCGGCAACCTCTACCGCTACTTCCGCTCGAAGGAGGCGATCATCGCCGCGATCGCGGAGATCGAACGCGAGCGCAACAACCAGGCCCTCGCCCTGCTCGAGGAGCACGAGGATCCGGTCGAGGGAATGAAGGCGCTGGCGCGCCTCTTCTGCCAGGAGATGGGCGACCCGATCACCGCCGCGCTGTGCGTCGAGACCCTGGCCGAGGCGATCCGCAAGCCGGAGATCCGCGCCATCTTCGACACCAACGTCGTCGAGGCCCACGACGCGATCGCACGCGCGCTTCGCCGCGGGATCGCGACCGGCCACGTCGATCCCTCGGTCGACGTGGACATCGCGGTGCGGCTGCTGATGGCGATGGGCGACGGGCTGACCGCGCACGCGTCCATGGCCGCCTTCATGACGCCCGAGCGCATCGACACCACCTTCTCCCTTCTTCTCGACAAGTTCCTCCGCCCGTGCGGCGCATCCCAGGAGCCGTCCCCGTGACCGTCATCCTTTCCTCGCGCCGCGGGACCGGCGCCCTCCTCCTCCTCGCGGCGTGCGTTGCGGCACCGCTGTCGTTCCCCGCGGTCGCCGCCGGCCAGACGACCACGACCGCGGTCCGTGCGCCCTCGGTGACCGTGGCGACCGTCGGGACGGCGACGGTGACCGAGACGGCGCTGGTCACCGGCACCCTGGTCGCCCGGGACGAGGTGCTGGTCGCCGCTGAGGTCGATGGCCTCGCGATCGTCGAGATCCTCGCCGAGGAGGGCGACCGCGTCGCCGAGGGCCAGGTTCTGGCCCGCCTGTCGCGCGACACGATCGAGGCGCTGCTGGCGCAGAACGCGGCGCAGATCGAGCGGGCGGCGGCGGCGATCCAGCAGTCGCGCACCCAGATCACGGAGGCCCAGGCGACGCGGGCGCAGGCCGAGGCGGCGTTCGCCCGCACCCGGACGCTCCAGGACCGGGGCAACGCATCCACCGAGCTTCTGGAACAACGCGAGGCGTCGGCCCGCATCGCCGCGGCCCGGGCGGCGTCGGCGGAGCAGGCCCTCCGGCTCGCCGAGGCCGACAAGGTGCTGGCGGAGGCGCAGCGCCGTGAACTGATGGTGCGCGAGCGCCGCACCGAGATCCGCGCCCCGGCGGCCGGCGTCGTCAGCCGGCGGACCGCGCGCGTCGGGGCCCTCGCCGCGATGGGGGGCGATCCGCTCTTCCGCATCATCCGTGACGGGGTGGTCGAACTCGAGGCCGACGTGCCCGAGGTGACGCTGGCCCGTCTGCGCATCGGGCAGGAGGCGACGGTCCGCCCGGCCGGCACGGCGACCGACCTTGGGGCGCGCGTCCGCCTGATATCGCCCGAGGTCAGCCGGACGACCCGCCAGGGCCGCGTTCGGCTGTCGATCGAGGCCGGCGGCGCCGTTCCCGTGGGCTCCTTCGCGCGGGCGACGGTGGTGACCGGGCGGCGCGAGGGCCCGACGATCCCGCTCTCTGCGGTCCTTTACCGGTCCGGGCAGGAGCAGGGGACGGCGTCGGTCCAGGTGGTGAAGGACGGCGTCGTCGAGACGCGGCGGGTGACGGTCGGGCTCAAGGCCGACGGGCGCGCCGAGATCCGCGACGGGCTGACGCCCGGCGAGACGGTGGTGGCGGTGGCCGGAAGCTTCGTGCGGAACGGCGACCGGGTGACGCCGGTCCCCGTCGCCACGACCGCCTCGGCGCGTTGAGGGAGTTTCGGCGATGCGCATGAACATCTCCGCCTGGGCGATCCGGACGCCGCTGCCGTCCATCGTCTTCTTCGTCGTCGTGATGCTGCTGGGCATCTTCGCCTTCCAGTCGATGCCGATCACGCGGTTCCCGAACATCGACGTGCCCATCGTCGCGGTGACGGTCACCCAGCGCGGCGCGTCGCCGGCCGAACTGGAGACGCAGGTCGCCAAGCGGATCGAGGGCGCGGTCGCCAACATCACGGGCATGAAGCACATCCGCACGACCCTGACCGATGGTCAGGCCGTGACGAGCATCGAGTTCCGCCTCGGCATCGACACCGACCGGGCGGTCAACGACGTGAAGGACGCGGTCGCCAAGATCCGCTCGGACCTGCCGCGCACCATCGACGAGCCGATCATCGAGCGCATCGACGTCGAGGGGCAGGCCATCCGCACCTATGCGGCGGCCGCCCCCGGCCTGACGCTGGAGCAGCTGTCCTGGTTCGTGGACGATGTCGTGACGCGCGAACTCCAGGGCCTCGCCGGCGTCGGGCGCGTCGACCGCATCGGTGGCGTCGCGCGCGAGATCCAGGTGCGCCTCGACCCCGACCGGCTGATGTCGCTCGGCATCACCGCGGCCGACGTGAACCGCCAGCTCCGTGCGACCAACGTCAACCTCTCCGGCGGCCGGGCGGAGTTCGGCGGCCAGGAGCAGACGATCCGCACGCTGGCCGGCGCGCGGACGGTGGACGATCTGCGCGGGCTGCCCATCGTCGTGTCCGGCGGGCGGGAGGTGCGCCTGGGCGAACTGGGCGAGGTGGCGGACGCCTTCGAGGAACCGCGCAGCTTCGCCCGGGTGGACGGGGAGCGGCAGGTCGTCTCCTTCAACATCTTCCGCGCCAAGGGCGCCAGCGACGTCGACGTCGCGCGCGTGGTCGAGGAGCGGCTGGCGAAGCTGGGGGCCGAACGGCCCGACGTGTCCTTCGCGATGATCGACGACACGGTCCGCTACATCTACGGCAACTACGTCTCGGCGATGCACACGCTGCTCGAGGGCGCGGCGCTCGCCGTCGTCGTGGTGTTCATCTTCCTGCGCGACTGGCGGGCGACGCTGATCGCCGCGATCGCCATGCCGCTCTCGGCGATCCCGGCCTTCTGGGCGATGTCGATGATGGGGTTCTCGCTGAACCTCGTCAGCCTGCTCGCCATCACGCTGGTGACGGGCATCCTCGTCGACGACGCCATCGTGGAGATCGAGAACATCGTCCGCCACATGCGGATGGGGAAATCGCCGTTCCGCGCGGCGATGGAAGCCGCGGACGAGATCGGCCTCGCCGTCATCGCGATCACGCTGACCATCGTCGCCGTCTTCGCTCCCGTCAGCTTCATGGGCGGCATCGCCGGCCAGTATTTCAAGCAGTTCGGCCTGACGGTGGCGGTGGCCGTCCTGTTCTCCCTGTTCGTGGCGCGTCTGATAACGCCCATGATGGCGGCCTATCTCATGCGCCCGCACAAGGACACGCAGGAGAAGGAAGGGGCCGTGATGCGCGGCTACGTCCGCTTCCTGCGGGCGACGGTGCGCCGCCCGATCGTGACGCTCCTGTCCGGCGTGGCGCTGTTCGCGGTGTCGATGTGGAGCACGTCGCTGCTTCCCACCGGCTTCATCCCGCCGGAGGATTCGGGCCGCGCGATCATGTCGATCGAGCTGCCGCCCGGCACCCCTCTGGAAGGGACGCGCGCGGTGACCGACCGGGCGGCGAGGATCCTGCTCGAGATCCCGGAGATCCGGTCGGTCTTCGTGATGGGCGGAACCACGCCGACCGGCCAGGGCCGCGAGGTGCGCAAGGCCGCCCTCATCGTGCAGATGGCGCCGAAGGGCGACCGCAAGCGTTCGCAGCAGGAAATCGAGATCGAGATCAGCGACCGGCTGGCCGCCATACCGGACATCCGCGCCTGGTACGTGAACGAGCGCGGCGAGCGGGAACTGGCGATCACGATCGCGGGCGACGACCCGGCGGCGCTCGACACGGCCGTCGCCTCGATCGAGGGGGCGATGCGCCGGCTGAACGGGTTCACCAACGTGGCGCCCAGCGCCGGCCTCGACCGGCCGGAGCTGCGCGTGACGCCCAAGTTCGAGGAGGCGGCCCGCCACGGCGTCTCGACCGAGACGATCTCGGAGACCGCGCGCGTCGCCACCCTCGGCGACGTCGGCGCGAACCTCGCCAAGTTCGACCTCGGCGACCGGCAGGTCCCGATCCGGGTCCAGCTGCACGAGGACGGGCGGCGCGACCAACGCGTGCTGGAGGCGCTCACCGTGCCCGGGTACAACGGGGCGACGCTTCCGCTGACGGCTGTCGCCGACGTCACCTTCGGCCAGGGGCCGTCGTCGATCGAACGCTACGACCGGGTCCGCCGCGTCGTGCTGGGCGCCGACCTCGTCGGCGGCATCACGCTGGGCGAGGCGGTATCGGCGGTGAAGGCCCTGCCGCAGGCCCAGAACCTGCCGGCGGGCGTCCGGCTGATGGAGACCGGCGACGCCGAGGTCATGGGCGAGGTCTTCGCCGGCTTCGCCCAGGCGATGGGCGCCGGGCTGATGATGGTGATGGGCGTTCTGGTGCTGCTGTTCGGCAGCGTGTTCCAGCCGATCACGATCCTGCTGTCGCTCCCGCTCTCGATCGGCGGCGTCATCGTGGCGCTGCTGGCCACCGGCAACCCGATCAGCATGCCGGTCGTCATCGGCATCCTGATGCTGATCGGCATCGTGACGAAGAACGCCATCATGCTCGTCGACTTCGCGGTCGAGGAGGTGCGGGCGGGCGTCGCCCCGGTGGAGGCCATCATCGACGCGGGACGCAAGCGCGCACGACCCATCATCATGACCACGCTCGCCATGGCCGCCGGCATGCTGCCCAGCGCGCTCGGCGTCGGCGAGGGGGGCGAGTTCCGCGCGCCGATGGCGATCGGCGTGATCGGCGGCCTTCTGGTGTCGACGTTCCTGTCGCTGATCTTCGTGCCGTCGTTCTACCTGCTGATGCACGGCGCGTCGCGGCGCACCAGCGGGTTCTTCCGCCGCTTCCTCAACCCGGCCGAGCCCGATCCGGTGCCGGCCGCGTCGACGGAACCGCAGCCGGCGGCGATCCGGCTGCAGCCGGTCCAAGCGGCGTCGGGTCGCGACGCGGCCTGAGCCGGCGGAGGCCCCTCACCCCGGGGTGGGGGCACCGCGCGTTCAGAACGGCCGCTCGCCGCGCACCGTGACCCGGTGCATCAGCCGCCGGTACCGCGCCTTGTCGTACTCGGTCGCCCGGTGGACCATGCCGCGGTTGTCCCAGACCACGAGGTCGCCCGGACGCCAGTCGTGGGCATGGACGTGGCGGGGGTCGGTGGTGCGGTCCATCAGCTCGGCGATCAGCGCCGCCCCCTCCGCCTCGCCCATGCCGATCGGCAGCGAGGTGTTGGGGCCGAGATAGACCGACTTTCGCCCCGTCACCGGATGGGTGCGGACCATCGGGTGGACGACGTCGGGGAACTTCGCCTTCTGGTCCTCGCTGAGGGGGGCGGCCCACTTCCGGGTCTTGTGCAGCATGTCGTAGCTGTGCAGCACCCGCATCGCGTCGAGGCGCGCGCGCTCCTGCGCGTCCAGCGCGTCATAGGTGCGGAAGGCGCTGGCGAACTCGGTCTGCGCGCCCTCCGGCGGGCATTCGATGGCGTAGAGGAAGGTATAGGCGGTCGGGTGCTCGAGGAAGCTGAGGTCGGTGTGCCACGCGAATCCGTCGTTGGGGTTCCCCAGCGGCCGGCCGTTCTCGACGATGTTCGAGATGACGTAGACGTCCTTGTTCTCCGGCAGCTGGTAGTCCTCGCGCACGCCGTACTCGACCGGCCCGAAGCGGCGCCCGAAGGCGACGAGGTCGTCGGGCGTCATCGTCTGGTCGCGCAGGACGAGGACGCCGTGGCGCGTCAGCGCGTCGAGCAACCGTTCCGTCTCGGCGGGACCGATGGCGCGGACGTCCACCCCCGTCGCCTCCGCGCCGACGTGCTCGCCGAGCGGCCTGATCGCGATCGCCATCCTCATCCCCTCCTGTTGCCGCCGTCCGTCGACCGGCGGATCCTGTCGTCGAGAAGGGCGGCGGACAGGTCGGGACGGACGCTGTGGTCCGTCTCGATCGTCAGCGCCGCCAGGACCGTGCCCGCACGCACCGCGGCCGCCAGCGGATCGCCCGCGATCAGACGGTGGATCGTGCCCGCGATCAGCGCGTCGCCCGCACCGGTCACGTCGACCGGATCCGCGGCGGCGGCCGGAACGGTCGCGAGGCCCGCCGGCGCACCGACGAGGACGCCGGCCGCACCCTGGGTCAGCACGACC